>CAZMNU010000010.1:33939-45952 GCA_964567725.1 uncultured Desulfobulbus sp.
GGTCATGGAAGCGGATCTTGGCGCCGACCCGGTTCGGGGCGCGGATCTCCTCGGCCAGCCGGTCGGCCACGGCCAGGGCGGCGATGCGCCGCGGCTGGGTGCAGCCGATCAGGCCGGCCGTGCCGCGGCCGGCCTCGAGGCACATCTTGGGCAGCTGGGTGGTCTTGCCGCTGCCGGTGTCGCCGATGACGATGAGCACCGCGTGATCGCGGATGGCGGCGACGATATCGTCGCGCCGCTCGCTCACCGGCAGGGCGGCGGGATAGGAAAGGTGCATGAAATTACGGAATCTTTCTTGAGGATGGGGGAGCGTTCGGGGTATACTGGTGCGGTTTGTCGTCGTTGTGGCCTGTATACCTGAATTTTCCGGCCATTACATCTGAAATAGCCAAACGGAGAACACACCATGAAAGCGATCAGAAAGGCTGTCATTCCGGTGGCCGGGCTGGGCACGCGGTTCCTGCCGGCCACCAAGGCCATCCCCAAGGAGATGCTCACCATCGTCGACCGGCCCACCATCCAGTACATCGTCGAGGAGGCGGTGGCCTCGGGCATCGAACAGATCGTCCTGGTCACCAGCGCCGGCAAGTCGGCCATCGAGAACCATTTCGACTACGATTTCCAGCTCGACACGGTGCTCAAGGACCGCAAGAAGGTGCAATTGCGCGAGGAACTGAACAACATCTCCAACCTCATCGACGTCATCTCGGTACGCCAGAAAGAACCGCTCGGGCTGGGCCACGCCATCTGGATGGCCCGCAACGTGATCGGCGACGAGCCCTTCATGGTGCTCCTGGGTGATGACCTGGTGATGAGCAAGGTGGCCTGCTGCAAGCAGATGATCGATCTGTACAACCAGGTGGGCGAGTCCATCGTCGCCATCCAGCAGGTTCCCGCGGATCAGACCCACCAGTACGGTATCGTCGAGGGGACACCCACCGAGCACGAGCGCACCTACAAGGTCGACCGCATGGTGGAGAAGCCGGCGCCCGGCACCAGCAACTCCAACCTGGCAATCATCGGCCGCTACCTGCTCACGCCCGAGATCTTCGACCTGCTCGAGAAGACCACCCCGGGCCACGGCGGCGAGATCCAGCTCACCGACGCCCTGCTCGCCCTGTCCAACAAGCAGGGCATGTATGCCTACGAGTTCGTGGGCAAACGCTACGACGCCGGCGACAAGCTCGGCTACCTCAAGGCCATCGTCGATTTCGCCCTGCGCCACAACAGCCTGGGCGAACCCTTCCGCGAGTACCTGGAAACGGTGCTGGCCGCTCCCCGTTCCTGACCCCCCGGTTAACAGCGGCGTGCCGACCCTGTACGAGATCGCGGTCGACGCGCCGCTGCCCGGAACCCTCACCTACGGCCAGCCCAAGGATCGGGACGATCCTCTGGCCCCGGGCACGGTCGTGCTCGTGCCGCTTGGCCGCCGCAAGGTCACCGGCTACGTGCTCGGCCCGGCCGCGCCGCCGGAGACCGACGGAGCCCCGTTCACTGTCCGTCCGATCGCCGCTGTGCTCACCGCGGGGCCATTCTTCCCGGCGGACCTCGTGCCCTTCTACCGCTGGATCGCCCGCTACTACCTGCACCCCATCGGCGAGGTGATCCGCACCGCGCTGCCGTCCGCACCCGGCTCCAGGAGTGGCCGGCGGGTCGTGCTCACCGCGGCCGGCCGCACCACCCTGACCCCGGCGTGGATCGCCACCGAAGGGGGACATGCGCCCTGGCTGGAGCAGCTCGCGGCCGGCGGCAGTCTCGAGCCGGCCACGGTGCAGCGGCTGTGGCGCGACCCCGCGGCCCGCGCCCTGGTGCAGCGGCTCGAGCACCAGGGATTGGTGCAGGTGGACGAGGTATTGCGCACCTCCGGCGCCCGGGCCCGGACCCGGCCGGTGCTCGTGCCCGGCCCGGACCTGCCCACCGCATCACACCCTGACCCGGTCGCCACCCTGCAGAAACAGGGCGGCGGACGGCTGCGCGCCTCGGAACAGCGGGTCCTGACTTTGTTTTTCGACCTGTACCGGCAGGGCGGCCACCGACCGGTGGACCGGGCCCGGCTGGGCGACCACTATGCGGGCTACCTGCCGCCGCTGCGCCGCCTGCTCGACCGCGGGTTGCTGGTCGAGCAGTTGGAACGGGTCCACCGCGACCCCTTCGGCGAACCGCCGGCCTGGTGCCCCGCGCCCGAGCGCCTGACCGGCGAGCAGGAGCAGGTACTGGCCGTGCTCCGGCCGGCCATCGCCTCCGGGACCTTTGCCCCCTTCCTGCTGCACGGGGTGACCGGCTGCGGCAAGACCGAGGTCTACCTGCAGGCTGTGCGCCACTGCCTGGATCAGGGGCAAACCGCGCTCGTGCTCGTGCCCGAGATCGCCCTGGCCGCCCAGTTGGAGGCCCATTTCCACAGCCGTTTTGGCGACCTCTTGGCTGTTCTGCACAGCGGCCTCAGCGACGGCGAGCGGCTCGACCAGTGGCAGCGGGTGCTGAACAGCGAGGCCCTGGTGGTGCTCGGCGCCCGTTCGGCCGTGTTCGCGCCGCTGGAACAGGTGGGCCTGATCATCGTTGACGAGGAACACGAGCCCGCCTACAAGCAGGACGACGGCCTGCGCTACCATGGTCGTGACCTGGCCGTGCTCCGCGCCCGCCAGGCCGGCTGCCCGGTGCTGCTCGGCTCGGCCACGCCCTCGGTGGTCAGCTATCACCACGCCCGGGAGGGCAAGTACACCCTGTTGACCATGCACAAGCGGGTGGAGGCCCAGCCCCTGCCCGCGGTGGAGATCGTCGACCTGGCCCGGTGCGAACGCTCCCGGCCGGACCTGACCTTCTCCGACCGGCTCATCACGGCCCTGCGCGCCACCCTGGAGGCACGGCAGCAGAGCCTGTTGTTCGTCAACCGCCGCGGTTTCTCGTCGTTCATGCTCTGCCGAGACTGCGGCCACATCCTCCAGTGCCGCCACTGCCAGGTGTCCCTGACCCTGCACCGCAGCCGCCGTACCCTGCTCTGTCATTACTGCGGCTACACCCGCCACCCGGACGCCCTCTGCCCGGCCTGTGGCTCGACCCGGGTGAGCGGCTTCGGCATCGGCTCGGAACGGATCGAGGAGGAGGTCCTGCAACTGTTCCCCGAGGCCCGGGTGGCCCGCCTGGACAGCGACACCTCGGCGAACCGGCGCCACTACCTGGCCATCCTCAAGGCGGTGCGCGACCAGGAGATCGACATTCTGATCGGCACCCAGATGATCGCCAAAGGGCTGCATTTCCCGCATATCACCCTGGTCGGGGTGGTCTGGGCCGACTCCGGCCTGGGCATGCCCGACTACAAGGCCGCGGAACGGACCTTCTCGCTGCTTGCCCAGGTGACCGGCCGGGCGGGGCGGGGCGAGCATCCGGGCCGGGTGATCGTGCAGACCCACCAGCCGCACCACTACGCCATCCGCCTGGCTGAGCACCACGACTACCAGGCCTTCTTCGCGGCGGAGACCGAGGTCCGCCGGCCGCTGGGCTATCCGCCTTTTTCCCGGCTGGTGAACATCCGTTTCAGCGGGACGCGCGAGGCGCAGGTGCAGGAGGCGGCGCAGCGCACCGCCGCCTTTCTCCGTGCCGCCGCGGGCGAGCGCAGCCGCATCGAAATCCTCGGCCCGTCACCGGCGCCGCTGGCCCGGATCAAGGACCGCAGCCGCTGGCAACTCCTGTTGAAGAGCGGGTCGTACCAGGAGATGCACGCACTCTGTGAGCACCTGCAGGCGGAACGCGGCCGGCTGTTCGCTCAGGCCGTGACCATGCACGTGGATGTGGATCCGGAAAACATGATGTGAGGGGAACGGGACGGGAAGGGCAAAAAAGCGCCCCGGCGGCAAGGAGAGAGAGAATCCACCGGGGCACTGGGAGAAAAAGCGCCCCGACGGCAAGGAGGGAGGGAAACCGCCGGGACGCAGGAGGGCGTGGTCAGTCTGGACAGCAGGGAGGACGGTCAGCGGCGGTGGAAGCGGTGCGGGCCCATGCCGTCACCCCGACCCCAGCCGTTGCCGGGACCGTCACCAAAACCGCAGCCCGGCCCCATGCCCATGCCCATACCCATCATCGGGAAGGGCAGGCCGGCTTCCTGGGCCTTGGCGCGCAGTTTCTCGCGCAGTTCGAAGAGTTCGCCGGCAACCTGCCCGGCCTGAGTGGTGTCAGGCGTGTCCGCCTGCATGATGGCGCGCATCACCGCCTGCTTCTCGGTCATCTGCTTGCGCAACTCCACGGTCTCGGCCAGGAATGTGTCATGGGCCTTGATCATCGCCGGATCCAGCTGGCGATACCCGGGCGCCTTGGCCGGGCCTTTCGGGTCGGGCTGGTTCTGGGCAATGGCCGACTGGGAGATGGCCAGGGCAATACCACTGGTGAGAATGGCGGCGAGGGCGATTTTCTTGGTGCTGGTGGTCAGTTCCATGATCGTTCTCCTGTTTTTAAAGGTGCGGTGGCCGTTGTGGCCTGGAGTGCGTGTCGTTGTGCCTGTTTCTTTGCGAAAGCCGTGCCAGAATCCTTTTTTGTTGTAACTTAATGATCTTCTTGAACAAGTATCCAGGTTCACGAACTGTGGGCTGTTTTTCGGGGGCTGACGGGTCGCGACTGTCACCCTATTACCCAGTTCAGGGCAGTTCGTTGGGTAGTTTTTACCCAGTCGAGCGACAGACGACCGATCCGGCCGTGGGGCAGCGGCGGTTGCGGGTCGCTCGCGCCTGGACTGATCCTTGCAACGGGAGGGCATGAAAACCGTGCTCAAACGATTCGCCCGACCCGCCTTTTTCTTCACCTCCCCCTGGCTCTTGGCCGCGGCCGCCGGCCTGCTGGTGATCATCGTGGTCACCTTCGCCTTTCACAA
Source organism: uncultured Desulfobulbus sp. (assembly GCA_964567725.1). GTDB lineage: Bacteria > Desulfobacterota > Desulfobulbia > Desulfobulbales > Desulfobulbaceae > Desulfobulbus. Next base: position 38,798 of record CAZMNU010000010.1, read on the forward strand.
TTTCCGCCTGGAAAAGCGGCTGATGACCAGCGCCATGCTGCAGAAGGCGACCACCCTCATGCAGGTGCTCCAGTCCGGGTCGCGGGCCGCCTATTTCAACGATCTGCGCAAGGATTTCTGGAACAACGACGAGTGGAACGTCCACGTCCAGCGGGTGATCGACCACCTGAGCGAGGATCCGGAACTGCGCTTCCTGGCCCTGATCGACGCCAAGGGCACGGTGATCGCCCACAGCGACCACAAGCGGGTGGGGAGCACCCTGCAGGTGAACCTGCCCGAGCCCAAGGCCGAGCCCAGGAGCGAGCCGGTGCCGCTGGTCTGGATCATCCACCACACCGAGGAGTACGGTCGGGTGTTCGAGGCGGTGCGCCAGTTCTTCCCGGTCAGGGCCGGGGCCATGCCGCCGCGCTCCCTGGGTGCACGACCGGGCGAGCCCGGCAATGGTCCGGGCTTCATGATGCACCGCCACAACGAGCGGCGGCCCATGCTGCGCTTTTTTGCCGACAGCGGCCGGCCGGGCGACCGCCACTACGTGGTCACCGGCCTGGACATGGCCGAATTCGACCAGACCCTGGGACGGCTGCAGCTGCAGATCGTCCTGCTCAGCCTGGCCATGCTGCTCGTCGGCCTGGGCGGCTGGCTGAGCCTGTCCGCGGTGCAGGGCTACCGGGTCTCGCAGAAGACCATTGACGACATGCAGGCCTACACCTCGCTGCTCATCGCCCGGCTGCCCATCGGGGTGATCGCCACCGACGCCCAGGGGCGCATCGCCACCTGGAACGAGGCGGTCAGCAAGCTCACCGGCATCGCCCGCAGCAGGGCCAGCGGCCGCAGACCGGCGGAGGTACTGCCCGCGCCGCTGGCCGTCCTGTTCGCGGACCGGCCGGCCGGGCAGGGGAGCGGGCCGGACCGGGACACCAGCCTGCGCCTGATGTTCGGCGCGCGGCGGTGCGAGCTGCGCTGCCACCTGCTGCCCATCACCGACAGCGAGCAGCAGTACCGGGGCAAGGTGCTGCTCCTTTCCGATGTGACCGAGATCCGTTCGCTCGAGCAGCGCATGCGCGAAAGCGAGCGGCTGGCCGCGGTGGGCCGCATGGCCGGCGGCGTGGCCCACGAGGTGCGCAACCCGCTCAGCTCGATCAAGGGGCTGGCCCTGTTGTTGAAGCACAAGTTTCCGGAGCACAGCCGCGAGCGCGACACCGCGGACCTGCTCATCCAGGAGACCGAGCGGATGAACCGGACCATCACCGAGATGCTCAGCTTCACCCGGCCGGCGCCGCTGCGGCTCGAGCCGGTGGACCTGGGGGCGCTGCTGCAGCGCTCGCTGGAACTGGTGCGCACCGAGGCCGCGGACAGCGGCGTGGTCACCAGGGTGCAGCTCGCCCCTAACCTGCCCGCGGTGGAGGGCGATGCGGACCGGCTGCAGCAGGTGCTCATGAACGTGCTCCTCAACGGCCTGCAGGCCATGGAGGAGGGCGGCCGGCTGGAGGTCGCGGCCGAGGCGGACGATGACGGGGTGGAGGTGCGCGTCACCGACACCGGCCGCGGCATCGCCCCGGAACTGCAGGCCCAGGTGTTCTTCCCCTACTTCACCACCAAGCCGGGCGGCAGCGGTCTCGGCCTGGCCATCTCGCAGAAGATCGTTGCCGACCACCACGGCACCATCGAGATCGAAAGCGAGTCAGGCCAGGGCACCACGGTGGTCATCCGCCTGCCGCTCAGGCAACCGGCAGGTGGGGCGGGCAAAGCATCCGGGGACGGGGCGGGGGAGGGGGCGACGCCGGCGTGAACCTGGTGGTCCGGCCAGCGGGCAGGACGGTTTCAGCAGTGGCCCCTGTCGAGGAATTCGCACTCCAGGGGGGTGAGGTCGTAGCGCAGCTGGGCCTCGCGCAGCACGGCGGGCCGTTGTTTTTCCGGGTGGTCGCGCAGGGTGTCGGCCACCCAGCGCAGGGCCTTTTTCAGGTTTTCCGATTGGCAGCGCAGCGGTGATGCATCACTCATGGGGGTTCCTGTTTTCCTTGAAAGCGGTTGTCACCAGGTCGGCAGTTGCTTACAATGTACCGAAAGCAAACGAAAGCGGCAAGCCCCACGCCGGGCGGCTGACACCACAAACAAGGACAACCATGGAAAGCCTGGCAGGCTATTTTCTCATCTCCACCCCGCAGATGCCTGACCCCAGGTTTCAGCGCCAGGTGATCTACCTCTGCGCCCACAACGACGAAGGGGCAATGGGATTGGTGATCAACAACCCCAACCCGGAACTCACCCTGGTCGACGTGTTCCACGGCGCCAACCTGGCCATTCCCGAGGGACCCCTGCCGCCGGTGTACATGGGCGGACCGGTGGAGATGGAGTCGGGGTTCATCCTGTTCACCAGCCGCGAGGAAGACCGCTACGCCATCGAGGTGACCCCGGGGATCTACGTCAGCCGGGACGCCCGCCTGCTCGAGGACATCTCCCAGGGCCAGGGGCCCAGGGAGTTTTTGTTCATGCTCGGCTATGCCGGCTGGGGCGCAGGTCAGCTCGAGGGCGAACTGATCGACAACAGCTGGCTGACCGTGCCTGCGGATCTGGACGTGCTCTTCCGCACCCCGAACGAGGAAAAATGGGCCCGGGCGGCACGCACCTTCGGCATTGACATCGCCACCTTCGGCGACACCATCGGCTACGCCTGAGAGCCGTCAACCCGTTCGGCACAAAAACGCCGGTCAGCACATGCGGACCGGCGCTTTTTTTTGCCCTGGAACACGACCATGACCCATCCTGCAAAGGCGGATATCTTCACCTGCGCCCGCTGCGGCTTCTGCTGCCACGGCGAGACCACCGTGTCCCTCGATGAGCGCGACCAGGAGCGGATGATCCGCGTCCTCGGCCTGAGCCGGGAAGAGGTGGCCCGGCGCTACTGGCGGATCACCGGTTCGGTGGTGCAGATGCAGGTGCAGGACGGCCACTGCATCTTCTACGACGACCGGTGCGGCTGCACCGTGCACGAGGGGCGGCCCTGGCGCTGCCGGCAGTGGCCGCTGCACCCGAGCATGCTCGACGACGAGAACAACTACCGCACCATCAGCGCGTCCTGCCCGGGCATCCGCACGGACATCGACTACGCCGAGTTTTGCCGCATCCTGCGCCTCCTGCTCGACCGGTCCGCGGACGGCCGCCTGGGCGAATGAGATTTCTCATCCCCCTGCTCGGGCGGACGCGCGAGGCGTACCTGGACGCCGGCGTGCGCGACTATGCCGGCCGGCTCGGCCGCTTCGCCCAGGTGGAGCTGCCGGTGCTGAAAGAACGGCACAGCCGCAAGGAGCCGGACGAGGTGGTCAAGGCCAACGACGCCGCGCTCCTGCTCGAGCAGACCGCCGCTGCCAGCCTGGTGGTGGCGCTCGACCCGGTCGGCCGCACCCCGGACTCGGAGGAACTGGCGGCCCTGCTCACCGCCTGGGAGGACCGGGGCGCGCACACCGTCTGCTTCCTCATCGGCGGTCATCTGGGCCTGCACCGCTCGGTGCTCGCCCGCGCCGACCTGACCCTGTCGCTTTCCCGCCTGACCTTCACCCATGAGCTGACCCGGCTCATCCTGCTCGAACAGCTCTACCGCGCCTGCACCATCCGGGCCGGTCACCGCTACCACAAGTAGACCTCGCGCGTTTTCTCCACTTTTTTTCTCAATTTCCTGCAGTTTGGACCTTATCCGGACCAAGCTCCTTCTTGATGTCGATCACCGGGGTGCCGTTGAGGATGTCCAGGCCGCGCACCTCGATGCGGTTTTCGCACACGCTCAGCACCTCCAGGTGGGAGATGGCAATCGGGTTGGGCCGCACCGGGCTGCGGGTGGCGAACACCCCGTGCAGGCCGCGGGACCGGTCGCCGCGCGGATAGACTTTGAGCACGTCGCGGCTGGACTTGTGCAGCCAGAAGAGGACCACGATGGTCTGGCCGGCCTCGATGCCGTCCAGGCCGTCCAGGTATTCGGAGAAGATTTCCAGGGTGCCGGTGCGATCCGAGATGGAAAAGTTTTTCGGGGCGTCCTCGATCGTTTCGATGTCGCCGTGGAGCACGCCGATGGGGCGCAGGCTGATCTGTTCCATGGTGCTGATGCCGGGGAAAAGGGATGGATGGGGTGGCTGCGGTTCAGGCGAAATGGGAGCGGAAGGCGACAAACTCCTGGCGCAGCAGGCGGAGTTCCTCCTGCAGTGCGGCCACGGTCGCTTCCAACTCCTCCATGCGCCGGGGCAGGGACGGGCCGGATACCACCGGCGCTGACACGGCCGCAACCGGTTCCTCCGCCGCCACCTCGCCGCCGAGCAGGTGGGTGTAGCGCGGCTCCTTCTGGCCCGGCTGGCGCTCCATCTGCACAATCAGCCCGGTGGTGGCCAGGTTGTCCAGCGCCTCGGCCGCCTGCTCCGATGTTTCGAAGGCAGAGAGACTCTCGCCGCGGGCGCGCAGTTCGGCCCCGGTCTGCGGGCCGCGCAGCATGAGCAGGCAGAGCAGGGCGGTTTCCCGGTCGATCAGGCGGTACTGTTTGCTCAGGGCCTGCCAGAACTTGGGCACGCGGCTGGCATCGCTCTGCACCACCAGTTGCCGGTCCTTGAGCGAGCGCAGGGCCGCGCCGACCGTGTCCGCGTCCAGGGCGAGCACCGGCTGGCGGTTGGTCTTCTGGTTGCAGGCATTGACCAGCCCGTTGAGCGACAGCGGGCAGTATTCCGGGGTGGACAGTTCCTTTTCCATCAGGCAGCCGAGCGCCCGCACTTCAACGGCATCGAGGGTAAAATCCATAACAGATCCAGGCAGGGGAAACCCGCGCGAGGCGGAGGAAAAAGGGCCGGCAGCGGGCCGGTGAGGCGCTCGCTGCCGGCCACGGCAGGTAACGGATCAGCGTTCTTCCCAGACCGGCGGCCGTTTCTCGAAGAAGGCCTTGACCCCTTCCTTGGCGTCGCTGGTGGTGCAGAGCCGGGCAAAGGCCTCGTTCATCAGGTCGAACTGGCGGTAATAGTCCATGTCCTCGGAGCCGTAGAAGCCGCGCTTGGCGATCTGCACCGCGATCGGGCTTTTGATGGCCAGCTTCTCGGCCCAGGCCATGGCCTCGGTCTCCAGGGCCTCGCGTTCGACCACGCGGTTGACCAACCCCATGGCCAGGGCCTCGGGCGCTTTGACCAGTTCACCGTAGAGGAGCAGTTCCAGCGCCTTTTTACGACCCACGCACCGTGAAACCGGCAGGATCGGGCCGACACAGTTGAGGCCGACGTTGATCGCGGTCAGTCCCATGCGGGTGTCGGCGGAGACGATGGCCAGGTCACAGGCGGCCACCAGCCCCATGCCGTTGGCCGCGGCCACGCCGTGCACCTGGCCGATGACCGGCTTCTTCATGCGCGAGATGGTCACCAGCGGCAGTTCCATGCGCTCGATCCATTCGCGATACTCCATGGGCGTCTTGCCTTCCAGTTCGTTCACATCGATGCCGGCGCAGAAGGCCTTGCCCGCACCCTTGACGAGCACCACGCGCACCTTCGGGTCCGCCTCCATGGCCAGGAGCGCCTGCTGCAGGTCCACCGCCAGCGGCGTGTTGAAGGTGTTCAGCTGATCCGGCCGGTTGAGGGTGATGGTGCCGACGAAGTTGTCGCCGGTCTCGACGATAAGTGTGCTGTAGGTCATGGTTAGCCTCCTTGTGGCTGGTTCCCCTCCTGTCCGCCGACGGGGGTTGTGCGGTCGGATGGCGGGGATGGTTGCTGGGGTGCCTGGCGGCTCAGTCCGGGTCGACGACCGCGCCGAGCAGGCCGAGCACAGTGCCGGCCACCACCTGCTCGAAATCCGCCGGGTCCAGGTCGAGCCGCTCTATCTTGCGCAGCTCGCCGGCAGGCAGGCCGAACGGGTAGTCGCTGCCGAAGAGCAGCTTGTGCGGGCCGTAGTGTTCGAGAAAATGGCGCATCTCCTGCGGCGAGGCAAGCGCGGTGTCCGCGTAGACATTGTCCCGCTGCCACACGCCGGCCCGGTCCAGGGCCTGGTAGCCGCCGTTCAGACCGCCCAGGTGGGGGATGATGATCACCGCCTCCGGGGCAAGGCGCTCGATGAAGCGGATGGTGTTGTCAAAGCTCTCCTCCAGCACCACCGGCAGGCGCCGCCGGGTGATCTCTGCGAGCATGCGGCCGCAGCGGGGGTCGTCATAGTGGTAGACCGGCTCGTAGCTGTGGCGGTGCCACTTGATGCCCCGGTAGGGGCGGCGCAGTTCCTCGATGGCGAAATCGTTCCACACGAACAGGTAGGGAAAGATGGCCTCGCCCTGGTCCGCCAGGTCGAGCAGGTAGCGGTTGGCCGCACGCCGGGCCTGCTGCCAGTGTCCGTTGTCCTGGAAGTGATAGTCGTCGCGGTCGTAGATGTCTTCCACCGGCGCGAACAGGCAGGCATCGGTGATGCCGGCCTCGCCGAGCAGGGGGGCGATGTCGGCGAACGGCAGGTCCGAGTGCTGCACGCCGCAGTGGATGTGGCTGTCGATGATGCGGGCTGCGCCCATGGGGTACCTCCGTGGTCGGGGACAACGGAAAGCAAGGTGAAAACGCGCCGGCACAGCGGTTCCGCCGACGGGTCAGCGTTCACTCTGCCATGAACCGGCCGGGTTGCAAAGTCTTTTCCACCCGGCCAGGGTCAGCTGGGCGGGTTTTGTGTGGATATTTTTTCTATCCGAAATGTAGCAGAAAAACCTGCATTGGCTGGTGATTGAACCTCCGGTATTCTTCCTTCGGCACTGATTCGCCCCGCACCCGGCCGTGCGGCCGGCGGGCTGACCCTTTTCCGGAGGCGACCATGCAGTTTCCCCCTGTGCGCAAAGACCTGGCCACCCTGGCGGTGCGGCCCAACCTGGTCGATTACCCGGCCGCCTGTGCCGGGTTTTCCTGGAACGCGGTGCGGGCCGAACTGGCCGGCCTGCCCGGCGGCGGCCTGAACATCGCCCACGAGGCCGTGGACCGCCACGCCGCCGGCCCGCTCGCCGATCGCGCGGCGGTGCGGCTGCTCGGCCGTGACACCGCGGTGCATAACCTCACCTACGCGGCCCTCAAGGAAGAGAGCGGCCGCTTTGCCAACCTGCTGCACTCCCTGGGCCTGGCTCCGGGCGAACGGGTGTTCTGGCTGGCCGGCCGCAGCCTGGAGTTGTACGCGGTG
>CAZMNU010000011.1:0-45029 GCA_964567725.1 uncultured Desulfobulbus sp.
TTTTCCAACAGCGAATATTCGAACATGCGCGGGGTGACCTTGGTGGAGCGCTGCGACACCACCCGCCGGGTCAGCTCGGACACGTTGACGTACTTGCCGAACCAGCCCAGCGCGGTGGCGATGCGTTTGCTGTCCGTGGGCTCGATGCGGCCGTAGAGTTCGTTGACGCTCTGCACGGTGTCGAAGGTGTGGCTCTCGACGAACAGCACCGGCACCGGGATGCCGGTCCAGCCCTGGATGAGCCGCTGCACGCTCGGGCTCAGCTCGATGCCGCCGGTGATGAGCACGCCGGAAATGTTCGGGTAGGCCGAGGAGATACGGCTCGCCAGGCTGGAGATGACGATGTCCGAGCGGTCGCCCGGGGTGATGATCAGGCTGCCCTCGCGGATGTACTCGAGGAAGTTGCTGATCTGCATGGCCGCCACCAGGTAGTTGTCCACCAGGTTGAGCATGCCCGGCTTGCCGTAGAGCACCTCGGCGCCGAGCCAGCGCTTGACGTCGTCCATGGTCGGGCTGCCCAGGGAGCGGTTCTCCGGGATGACGTACACCGGGAAGGCCTTGCTGAACTGCTCCTGGCACTTGGGCCGGCCGGCGGTGTCGCGCAGGAAGGTGTCGGGCACCCGGTTGATGATGCAGCCGGCGATGTCCACGCCCATCTGCTCCAGGGTGTCCACGGTGATGGCGGTCTGCGTGCAGGTCTCGTCGGCCGTCTTCTCGCGGCCGGAGATGACCGCCAGCACCGGCGCGCCCAGGTTGGCGGCGATGTTGGCGTTCAGGTCGAACTCGAAGCCCGGGTCCTTGCCGCGGAAATCCGTGCCCTCGCACAGAACGAAGTCGTATTTCGACGACAGCTGCTTGTATTTCTTGAGGATGTTCTCGTAGAGCAGCTCCTCCTGGCCCGAGGTGATGAGCTGCCGGGCCTGGCTGAGGGTGTAGGCGTGGGTGTCGTTGTAGGGAATCTGCAGCTTGAAGTACTTGAGGATCAGGTTGACGTCGTGGTCGACCCGGCCGAACACGTGGTCGCCGATGATCGGTCGGAAAAAGGCGATGCTGCTGATCTCCTTGATGATCATCTGCATCACCCCGAGGATGATGGCCGATTTGCCGCTGCGCCCCTCGGTCGCTGTTACGTAGAGATTGTTCGACATGGCTGCTCCCTTCCTGCACCGCGTCCGCCGCAGGATGTGCGTAAAATGATTGGTTCCCCGGCCGGGAAGACGGGCGCCCTCCCCGCCGACCGCAAGCACCTGTATACCTGTTTGCCGGTGCCGGCACAAGCAAGCGGGGGCGCGGTCCGATCACTTGGTCGCGCCCCCGTACCCTTCCCTCCGGAATGGGCTCTCAGTCCTTCAGCCGCTCGGCAAGCAGTTCCACCGTGTGGCGCACCTGGACGGGGGCACCGTCCTGGTCCATGCCGCCGCGGATCTGCATGACGCAGCCCGGACAGTCCATGGCCACCACCGGCGCACCGGTATCCTTGATGTTCTTCAGCTTGCGCTGGAGAATCGGCGCCGACACCTCGGGCAGCTTGAGCGAGTAGGAACCGCCCATGCCGCAGCAGATATCGCACTCGAACATCTCGGTGAGTTCGTAGCCCGCCTTGGTCAGCAGTTCACGCGGCGGCTTTTCGGCGTGCATGGTCCGCTTCAGGTGGCAGGAGTCGTGGTAGGTGATCTTGCCGAGCGTCTCGCCCTCTTTGAGGGTCAGCCGTCCCTCGTCCACCAGCTTCTTCACCAGGGTGGAGAAGTCGATCACCTTGGCCGACAGTTCGCGGGCCCTGGCCATGTTCTTGGACTGGCCGAGCGACTGGAAGGTGGCGATGAACTCGTGGTCCAGCGCCACCGTGCAGGTCGGACAGGCCGAGACCACGTAGTCCGCCCGCTCGGCGAGCAGGGCCTCGATGTTGTCGGCCGCGTTCTTCGCCGCCACCTCGTAGGCGCCGCTGTAGCGCGCCGGCGCGCCGCAGCAGGTCTGGTCGTCCGGGAAGACCACCTCGATGCCGCCCTTGTTGAGGATCCTGACCAGGGCCTCGCCCATCTCCGGATAGGCGAAGTCGATCAGGCAGCCGGCGTAGAACACGGCCCGCTCCTTGAGCCCGGCGGGCTGCTTGATCTTCTTGATGGTGTCGCGCAGCGGCTTGGCGGCGATCGCCGGCAGGCTGCGGCCGTCGGTGAGATCGGCCAGGAAGAGCGGCAGGTGGCGGATGAACTTGGAGCCCTTGGAGAACGGCTTGCCGGCCACCGAGGCGGCGCGCAGCATGGTGTGGAACAGGCGCCGGTTGTTGACCACCGTGTAGATGGACTTGTGCAGCATGGGCAGCCCCTGGTCCTTGACCAGTCGGCGGCGGATCTCGAGGATCAGGCCGGGGATGTCGATCTTGGACGGGCACACGTCCTTGCAGGCGCCGCACTGGATGCACAGACCCTGGATGTCCTCGGAACTCTTCAGGTTGTCGTGCCAGGCGGTGAGGATGGTGCCGATACCGCCGGTGTACACCTTGCCGAACACGTGCCCCCCGACCAGCCGGAAGATGGGGCAGATGTTCAGGCAGGAGGCGCAGCGGATGCACTGCAGGGCCTCCTTGAACATCGGGTCGGCCGCCATCTCGCTGCGCTTGTTGTCCATGAGGACGATGTGCAGCTCTTTGTTGCTGCCGTCCGTGTTGGGCGTCTGGCCGGTGATGATGGTCACGTAGCTGGTCAGCATCTGGGCCGTGGCCGAGCGCGGCAGGGCCTTGAGGATGGGGGCGATGTCGGCGAAGCTGGCCACCAGCTTCTCGATGCCGATGATGGCCACGTGCACCCTGGGCAGGGTGGTCACCAGGCGGGCGTTGCCCTCGTTGGTCACGGTGAGGATGGACCCGGTCTCGGCCACGGCGATGTTGGCCCCGGAGATGCCCATGTCCGCCTCGAGGAACTTGGAACGCAGCTCATCCCTGGCGACCTTGACCAGGCGGGGGATGTCGGTGGAGAGCCGCTCGTGCACCTCCTTGGAGAACAGGTCGGAGACCTCCTCCTTGGTCATGTGGATGGCGGGCATGACCATGTGCGAGGGGGTTTGCCCGGCCAACTGGATGATCCACTCGCCCAGGTCGGTTTCCTTGACCTGGAGACCGGCCTTCTCGAGATAGCTGTTGAGATGGATCTCCTCGCTGGCCATGGACTTGGACTTGACCACCGTGCGGACGTTGTTGTCGCGGGCCACCTGGAGGATGTACGCGCGCACCTTCTCCGGGTCGTTGGAACGGAACACCTTGGCGCCTTTCGCCTCGGCGTTCTTCTGGAACAGGTCCGAGAGTTCCTGGAGATGGTCCGCGGCATAACCCTTGCGCTCGGCGATGCGGGTGCGCAGTTCCTCGAAGTCGATACCCTCGTAGATCTTCGCCCGGTTGGCCCGCCACGCCTCGGAAAACTTGCCGAGCGCACCGGTGAGATTGGCGTTGTGCAGGGCACGGTCGATCGAATGCTTGAATTCCTGCTCCATCAGTTGGTCCTCCCCAGTTCGTCGACAAAGATGATGATCAGCCGGACCGGCCCGTGCACACCGATGGTGAGCACGCGCTCGATGTCCGCGGTCCGGCTCGGGCCGGTGATCATGGACAGGTAGCCCATGCGGGCCGGATCGGCATCGGCCAGCCAGGTGGGCATGTCGGGCCGCAGACCGTCGGTGGCGATCAGGGCGACATGAATGGTCGGCAGGGTCGACACCAGCCGCTTGTCCACGGCAGTGGCGTCCTGCACCAGCGTACCGGTGTCGGCCAGGGCCCAGTCCACCTGGCTGAGGCCCACATGGGCATCCGCGGCCAGCTCCCGGGTCGCCTCCAGCTTCACGCCCGGGATCGCTTCCAGCTGCTGCCGGTCGATGATGTCGAGAAACGGGCACCTGGCCCACACGGCATACTTCTTCGCTTCGTCGGCCACGCCTTCCTCGATGAGGAACCCGACGATCCAGTCGAGGGCTTCCCCCCTGGTCGGAAATCGATGGACCTCGGCGCTGACGATTTCGGCCTTTGTTTTGAATTGCTCGAACATCCCACCCTCCCCATGTGCTGTGCGACCCGGCGACCGTTGGCGGCGACCGAAGCGGCGATTCACAGAAGCGCCCCGAGGGCGCGCTGAACAACTTGTCAACGTGTCCAACCAAATTACGCGCCCACCATATATGAACCTATAACCGCCTGTCAACATCCTTTTTGAAAAATAACCAAAAAACTCTGTTGACAAGTTTTTCAAAATAAAATAATTGGTCAGTCAACTTGAGGACACGCGGCGCAGGCCCCCAGGACCCCATCCGCCGCAGTTGTTTTGGTCGCACCGGCCCCTGGCCGTTGTCCCTACCCCCATCACCACAAGGAGAAGACCGTATGGACCGGATGCCCTTTCACCCCCAAGCCGCAGCGAACCCGTCGCGCCGCACCACGACCGCGGCCCACCGCGCCCGTACCCTCACCCCCGTATCCCGAAAGGAGGACTGACCATGCCGCTCGCTCTGCTCGCCTCTGTCGCCCTGCTGCCCATCGCCCTTGCCCTTGTCCTCATGGTCGGCATGCGCTGGCCGGCCACCCGGGCCATGCCGGTCGCCTGGCTGGTCACCGCCCTGGCCGGACTGTTCCTGTGGAAGATGCCCCTGACCTTTGTCCTCGCCTCCACCCTGAACGGCTTCGGCGGGGCCATCAACGTGCTCATCATCGTTTTCGGCGCCATCCTCATCCTCTATACCCTGCGCGACAGCGGCGGCATGGAGACCATCAACCACGGATTTCACGGTATCAGCCGGGATCGGCGGGTCCAGGTGATCATCATCGCCACCATCTTTTCCGCCTTCCTCGAGGGCGCGGCCGGGTTCGGCACGCCGGCAGCCATCGCCGCACCGCTCCTGCTCAGCCTCGGCTTCCCGGCCCTGGCCGCGGCCATGGTCTGCCTGATCCTCAATTCTTTCCCGGTGACCTTCGGCGCGGTCGGCACCCCGGTCTGGTTCGGCATGTCCAACCTCAAGCCGCAGGTCGAGGCGGCCATCGCCGCCGGCCAAACGGGTGACATCACCTCGTTCGCCATGTTCCTCAAGGTGATCGGCGAATGGTCCACCGTGCTCCACCTGCCCATGATCTTCATCCTGCCGCTGTTCGTGAACATGATGCTCACCCGCTACTTCGGCCGGAACAAGTCCTGGACCGAAGGTCTGGGCGTATGGAAGTTCTCCCTGTTCGCCTCCACCTGCTTTGCCGTGCCCTATGTGGCCACCGCCTTCCTGATCGGCGAGGAGTTCCCTTCGCTGGTGGGCGGACTGATCGCCACCGGCCTGGTGGTCACCGCCGCCAAGAAGGGCTTCCTCCTGCCGGAGAAGGTCTGGGATTTCGGCCCGCACTCCACCTGGGAGAAAGAGTGGACCGGCTCCATCGCCACCGAGGAGAACAAGGAGTTCAAGGCGCACATGAGCCAGTTCCGCGCCTGGCTGCCCTACGTGCTCATCGGCGTGATCCTGGTGATCACCCGGGTCAACTTCCTGCCGGTCAAGGCCTGGTTGAATGCCGTCGCCATCAACATCCCGGACATTCTCGGCTATGACTCGGTGGACTACTCGATCAAGCCGCTCTACCTGCCCGGCACCATCCCCTTCATGCTCGTGGCTGTCCTCACCATCTTCCTGCACGGCATGAACGGCGAGAAGATCAGGAAAACCTGGACCGACTCGTTCAAGGCCCTGAAGAACCCGACCATCGCCCTGTTCTTCGCGGTGGCCATGGTGGAGATCTTCAAACAGTCCGCCAAGAACACCCTCGGCCTGCCCTCCATGCCCCTGGCCATGGCCCAGGCCGCGGCCGGCATGGCCGGATCCACCTGGCCGATGTTCGCCTCCTTTGTCGGCGCCCTGGGCTCGTTCATCACCGGCTCGAACACCGTGTCCGACCTGCTCTTCTCCGAGTTCCAGTACGCCACCGCCACCCAGTTGGGCATCTCCAGGCAGCTCATCGTCAGCCTGCAGGCAGTGGGCGGGGCCATGGGCAACATGGTCTGTATCCACAACATCGTCGCCGCCTCGGCCACGGTCGGCCTGGCCGGCATGGAGGGACTGCTCATCCGCCGCAACTCCCTGCCGATGCTGCTCTACGGCCTGGTCGTCGGCGCGGTCGGCCTGGTGCTCGTCTATTCCCTCTACCCGAACATCTTCTGATCCAACCGGCGGGCCGACGGGAGAACGTCGGCCCTGCCGCCCCCAGCACCGCCGCCGCTCCGGCTTTCCCCGGGGTGACCCCTTCCCTGCCGGGTATCCGACAGCGGCGGCATGGCAAGCCCCGGAACAGGTCACTGTTCCGGGGTGTTTTTTTCCACCCCGGGCGGGACGGCGTCCTCGGTGCCGGACCCGGTCCGCCCGCCGACAACCAGTTGCAATCAAACGACTCCTAAGGTACCTTCATGCAAACAACTCCCAATTTCCTTTTGTCCCGACCTCTGATGAAATTTCAGCCGATCAAACCCAAGAAGGTTTCCAGCCAGATTGCCGACCAGATCCGCGAGTCCATCCTTGCCGGCGATTTCGCCCCGGGTGACAAACTGCCGCCGGAGCGTGAACTGGCGACCATGTTCGGCGTCTCCCGCCCCTCGGTGCGCGAGGCCCTCAACATCCTCGCCTCGGCCGGTCTGGTGATGAGCTACCAGGGCGGCGGCACGGTGGTCCAGTCGCTGGTGGACCACGGTAGCGGCAACGCCCTCAGCGAGCTGATCCGCGACGAGCAGGCCCGGGCCCTGGAGGTAATCGAGGTGCGCAAGTGCATGGAATCCTGGACATCCTACTTTGCCGCCGAGCGCGCCCTGCCCGAGGATATCCGCCGCATGGACGAGATTATCGCCGCCATGCAGGCGAACATCGACGGGCTCAAGCCCTCCGAGGATCTGGACGCGAACCTGCACATCGTTATCGCCCGGGCCACCCACAACATCGTCTGGCTGCACCTGATGCAGTCCATCTTCGATGCCATGAAGGAGTTCCAGCGCGGCGTCTGGCGGGCGGTCTACCTCACCGAGGAGGACCACCGCACCCTGTTCGCCCACCACTCCGCCATCGTCACCGCCATCCGCTCCCGGGACGCCGAGGCGGCGCGGGAGGCGATGATGCGCCACCTCACCTTCGCCGAGCAGCGCTCCACCGCCTACGTGGCCCGCACCCCCAACTGATCCGCCCGGCCGGGCCGGCCCTGTCCCCACGGCCGGCCCGGCCGGTATTCCTTCTCCTGCCCCCGACTCCCCTCCACGCCCCGGCGCCCCATCCCGTCGTACCGCACCTGTTTCCCGCCCCGGCACCCCCGGCCCCCTGCCCACGCCTGCGTACCGGTCCTTCATTTTTTATTTGACAGACAGGGTGACAGGTGATAATTGGTAAGACAAATAAACCGCCGGGAATCACTCCTGCACGAGCTGCGCCCCGGCCCACCCGCCCCAGCGACCAGAACCACACCCACAGCGGAGGAAAGACCATGCTCGACAAGGAAATCATCGCCCAGCTCGAGGCCCTGGCAGGCAAGAAGAACGTGCTGACCGGCACCGTGGACCGGCTGACCTACAGCTACGACGCCACCGCGGACATGCCCCGGAAGATGCCGGACGTGGTCGTCCTGCCCACGGACACCGCCATGGTCCAGGCCCTGGTCCGCTTCGCCCGCGAACACCGCATCCCCATCTACCCGCGCGGGGCCGGCACCAACCTGAGCGGCGGCACCGTGCCGCTCAAGCAGGGCATCGTCCTCTCCTTCCAGCAGATGAACAAAATCCTCGATGTCGACCCGGCCAACCTGACCGCCGTGGTCCAGCCCGGGGTGGTCATCGGCGCGCTCAACGCGGCCGTGGCCCCGCACGGCCTCATCTACCCGCCCGACCCCGGCACCGTGGCCACGGCCACCATGGGCGGTTCGGCGGCGGAGAACTCGGGCGGCCTGCGCGGCCTCAAGTACGGCGTGACCAAGAACTACATCATGGGCATGGAGGTGGTGCTGGCCAACGGCGAGGCGGTCCGTTTCGGCGGCAAGACGGTGAAGAACGTCACTGCCTACGATTTCGGCACCCTGTTCATCGGCTCCGAGGGGACGCTGGGCATCATCACCGAGCTGACCGCCAAGCTCATCCCGGCGCCCAAGCATCGCCGCACCATGACCGGCGCCTTCCGCACCCTGGCCGACGCGGGCAACGCCGTGGCCGGCATCATTGCCGCCCAGGTGATCCCCGCCACCCTGGAGATCATGGACCGGATGACCATCCAAACCGTGGAGGACTTCGCCAAAATCGGTCTGCCCACCGAGGCCGAGGCCCTGTTGCTCATCGAGGTGGACGGCATGTCCGCGGACCTGGTCCAGGCCGAGGCCGAGGCGGTGATGCAGGTGGTGCGCGACAACCACGGCGACCTCAAGACCGCCCAAACCGACCAGGAACGCGACCAGTTGTGGACCGCCCGGCGCAACGCCCTGCCCGCCCTGGCCTCGCTGAACAACACGGTCATCCTCGAGGACGCCACCGTGCCGCGCTCGCGCATCACCGACATGCTCGTCGCCTGCGAGCAGATCGGCAAGAAATACAACCTGGTGCTCGGCACCTTCGGCCACGCCGGTGACGGCAACCTGCACCCGACTATCCTCTGTGACAAGAACGACCAGGACGAGATGGGCCGCATGCACAAGGCGGTGGACGAGATTTTCCAGGTGGCGCTGGACTTCGGCGGCACGCTCTCCGGCGAACACGGCATCGGCATGGCCAAGATGCGCTATCTCGGCAACGAACTGGGCGACAGCGGCCTCAACCTGCTGCGCTCGATCAAGGAATCGCTCGACCCCGACTACCTGCTCAACCCGGGCAAAATGGTGCCCGTCCGCGAGGTGTGACCATGACCGCAGCCACCACGACCGCAACCCGGCCGAACAAGACCTATCACGATGAACTCGCGGTGATCCGCGAGGAACTCGACAAATGCATGAAATGCGGCAACTGCATGGCCGTCTGTCCGGTGTACGGGGCGGAAAAGAAAGAGGCCGCGGTGACCCGCTCGAAGATCGCCGTGGCCCAGGCGGTGCTCGACGGCGACCTGGAACTGGACGATCCGGAGGTCTACGAGATGGCCTTCAACTGCCTGGTGTGCAAGTCCTGCATGACCAACTGCCCGACCAAGGTCAACTTCGACCGCATCATGCTCGCCCTGCGCGCCGCCCTGGTGCGCCAGAACGGCCTGCCCTGGCTGAAACGGATGATCTTTTCCACCCTCAAGCACCCCAAGCTCTTCGATGCCGGCATGCGGCTCGGCGCGAGCCTGCAGTCGCTCGTGTTCCGCAGCGAACAGGGCGGCCGGGCGATCTCGCCGCGCTCGCCCTTTGCCCTGGCCGGCGGCGGGATCGGTTTCGACGCCGACCGCAGGCTGCCCGCTCCGCAGGTCACGCCGTTGCGCGAACAGGTGCCCGAGGTGGTGCGGGTGACCAATCCCGTGGCCAAGGCCGCCTTTTTCACCGGCGACTCGCTCAACTACTTCTACCCCGACGCCGGCCGCGACCTGATCGAGGTGCTCACCGCCAACAACATCGAGGTCCACATCCCCAAGGGACAGAACTGCTGCGGGGTGCCGGTGCTGGTGCACGGCGACATCGAAACGGTGCGCACCCTGGCGCGCAACAACATCGACGCGTTCGAGGCCACCGGCTGCGACTACCTGATCACCGGCTGCGGTTCCTGCGGCGGCGCCTGGCAGCACGACTACACCGAGCTGCTGGCCAGCGATCCGGTGTACGGACCCAAGGCCGAAAAATGGGCCAAGCGGACCTGCGACATCTCGACCTTCCTCACCCGCATCATCAGCCTGCGCCCGCCCACGGGACGGGTCGACAAGGTGGTCACCTACCACGATTCCTGTCACCTGAAAAAGTCCATGGGCGTGGCCGCGGAACCCCGCGAGATCCTGCGCATGATCCCGGGCCTGACCCTGCAGGAGATGTCGGCCCCGGACAGCTGTTGCGGCAGCGGCGGCTCGTACGTACTCACCCACTTTCAGACCGCCTCCACCATCGGCCAAAAAAAGGCCGAGGACATCGACCGGACCGGGGCGGACACCGTGTCCGTGGGCTGTCCAGCCTGCATGATGCAGCTGCTCGACAACGTCCACCGCTTTGGCGCAGAGCAGGAGGTGACCCATACCATCAGCCTGCTGGCCGAGTCCTACCGGCGCGAACGGGCCTGATTTCAGGAAGGTGCCGGCAAGCGGCAACAGTCGGGGGCCGGAACGGAGGTACGGCCGCTGCCCCGGTCAGGACAGGGGCAGCGGCTGCCTTCCCGAACGTCACCAGTCCGGACGGGACAGACAGGGACAACAACCCGGCCCTTCGGCCAGGGAGGAAACATGCGCATCGGCTGTATCGGCCTCGGCCATCTCGGCACGGCCATCGCCAACCGACTCATCGACTGCGGCCACGAACTGACGGTCTGGAACCGGACCGCGGCCAGGGCATCAGCGCTGCCGGCCACGGTCGCGGCCAGCCCGGCGGCGGTGGCCGCGGCAGCGGACCAGGTGCACCTCTGCCTGTTCGACAGTGCCGCCGTGCACCAGGTCCTCACCGGCGAGCAGGGACTGCTCACCACGGACCTGCAGGGGAAACTCCTGGTCGATCATACCACCAACCACTTCCGGGAGGTGCTTGCCCTGCACGACCTGTGCGCCCGGGCCGGGGCCACCTACCTGGAGGCGCCGGTACTGGGCAGCGTCGTGCCCGCTGCCCAGGGCCGCCTGACCGTGCTGGTCAGCGGCGGGCGGGCGGGTTTCGAGCGGGCCGAACCGGTGCTGCGCCAGCTCGGCGCCCACCTCTTCCACCTGGAGGAACCCGGCCTGGCCACGCGCATGAAGCTGGTCAACAACCTGGTCCTGGCCGGCCTCATGGCCCAGATCGCCGAGGCCACCGCCTTTGCCGAGGCGAACGGCATCGAGCGAAGCACGGCCCTGGACATCCTCACGGCGGGCGCCGGCCAGTCCATGGTGCTGACCGCCAAGCGCGCCAAACTGGAGCGCGGCGATTTTTCGCCGCATTTCACCACCAGCCTGATGCTCAAGGATCTGCACCTCCTGCAGGATCTGGCCTACGCCGAAGGCCGGCCGCTGTTCACCGGGGCACTACCCAGGGAACTCTTTGCCCTTGCCGTGGCCGAGGGCATGGCCGAACTCGACTTCTCCTCGATCTACCGGCTGTTTGCCCGGCGGTGAAGGGGTCGGGCCGCAGTTGCCTCCCCCGGCCCCCATGGGTATAATATGCCTGTGCGGCGCAAGCGGCGAAGCCGCCCTGGCCGTCAGTCAAACGCAACCTTCGGGAGAGGTGTCCCATGAAAAAACGACTCGTTGCCGGTGTTGCGCTCAGTCTGTTCGCCCTGAGCCTGCTCCCCGCGACCGGGATGGCCTGGCACCATCGGCCGCGTCCCTACTATTCCCACCACCACTACCACGGCCACAGTGACGACTGGGTGTGGGGGCTGACCGGCCTGCTGATCGGCGGCGCGCTGGTCGCCGCGGCCACCCAGCCGGTGGTCTACGCAGCCCCGCCGCCCGTGGTCGCCTATCCGCCCTACTCCTCCTACGGGCCGCCCGCGCAGGCACGGGTGTACAGCTATCCGCCGGCCGTGCCGCCGGGTCTGTGCCGCTGGGAGCGCTACGTGCTCGACGGCCAGGGCCGCGCCCTGCTCGATGCCTACGGCCAGCCGATCCGGGAGTACACCATCGGCTCCTGCGAGTATCCGCCCTACTGAACCGGCGCCGGTCGCCGGAAAAACGGCCCGGGCCGGGGCATCACGCCCTTCGGGTCCGGACGTGGCCGCCGCCTCCCCACCCGGCTGCGCCTTCCCCCGCCGCCCCGCGCGGGCTGCCTTTCTCGCCGCCGCGAAAGGGGTTGACTTCCAACCTGCCGTTTCGTATAAATTTTTCTTATGCGCTGCCGGCAAGAGGGCCGCATCCGGAGTGCCGCCCCTTCGGCGCGATCCCCTGCCGAAACGATTCCTCTCGCCCCCGACCGGAACCCATGCAGAAATCCACCCTGCTCGCCCTGATCTACGCCCTGTTCCCGCTGCTCCTCTGCACCGACCTGGCGCTGTTCACCTTTGCCCGGGACTGGCACCTGCGCGTGGTCGTTGGCGAGGACCGGGCCATCGAGTGGCTCACCTTCGCCTTCTTTCTCGGCGCAGCCCTGGCCACCCTGGCCCTGGTCCGCAACCACGCCGCCCGCATGAACCGCCGGGTCCTGTGCATCCTGCTCGGCCTGTCGGTGTTCTACGTGGTCTGCGCCGGCGAGGAGATCAGCTGGGGCCAGCGCGTGTTCGGATTCGCCACGCCCGCGGCCATCATCGAGCACAACCAGCAGCAGGAATTCAACATCCACAACCTGAGGCTGCCGGTCCTCCATCCCCGCGACATCTTCGGCCTGTACGTGTACCTCTACGGCATCGCCCTGCCGCTGCTGATCGGCTGGCGCTCCCGTTCCCGCAGCCTGAACTGGCAGGGCTGGGTGTTCCACCCGGGCATTGCCGGCTGTTTTCTCTTCGCCGAGGCGGTGAACTTCGGCCGAGAACCGTTCTGCCGCTTCCTCGAGGGGCGACTGGCGCCGGCACTGCAGGCCACGGCCTGCAACCACATCGAGGAGTCGGTGGAGATGTACTGGGCGCTGGCGGCCCTGTGCGGGTCACTGCTCCTGTACCGGTTCTGGCGCGACTCGGCCCGCCGGCCGCGACGGCTCTGAGCCCCGTGTGCCGGGGGCGCTGTCACCACCGTTCCCGGTGCACACAGGCCGGGTTGTAGCGGGTGCGGGCTTCGCGCTGCTGGGCCGGCCAGCCGAGGGCGATGCCGGCCACCGGGATCACCTGCGGTGGCAGCTTGAACTGGGCGGCCACCGCGGCCATCCGCTCCGCCCGCGGGTGGATGCCCAGCCAGCAGGCGCCAAGGCCCAGGATGCCGGCGGCGATGAGGATATTCTCCACCGCCGCGCTCACGTCCTGGAGCAGGAAGCTCAACTCATGGTCGTGGGCCCTGTCCAGGTCGCCGCAGACCACCAGGGCGGCGGGCGCCTGCTTGAGCATCTGGCCGTTGGGCAGGGCCGCGGCCAGTTGGTCGAGGCCTTCCCGGGAACGAAGCACGATGAAGTGCCACGGATCCCTGGCCACAGCCGAAGGCGCGGCCATGCCCGCTTCGAGCAGATCGGTGAGCAGGCTGTCCGGGACGGGCTGATCGGTGTAGGCGCGGATCGAGCGCCGGGCAAAGAGTACATCGAGTTTCGGATGCATGGGTCCTCCTGGTGCAGGTTGATCGGATAGGCCCACTGTAGAGCGGCGTCGGCCGCCCTGTCAATCCGCCCGGAAGGGTCGCGGACCAGCCGCCCGAACCGCCCCCCTGCCAAGGGTTGTGGCGGCAGGGATCTCCCGACAATTTCGTTTACCCTGCCCCCCTGCTGTGGTAGATTGCCCACGCTTGCCAGACTCACCCCATCAACCAACCCGACGGGAACCATACACATGTATTTTCAGGACATTATCGCCACACTGAACAGCTACTGGGCCTCCGCCGGCTGCGTGGTCCTGCAGCCCTACGACATGGAGGTCGGCGCCGGCACCTTCCACCCCGCCACCCTGCTCCGCGCCCTCGGCCCGGAACCATGGAAGGCCGCCTATGTCCAACCCAGCCGCAGGCCCACGGACGGCCGCTACGGCGAGAACCCCAACCGGCTGCAGCACTACTACCAGTACCAGGTGGTGATCAAGCCCTCGCCCCAGGATGTGCAGGCCATGTACCTGGAGAGTTTGCGGCGCTTCGGTCTCGACCTGCTCGAACACGACATCCGTTTCGTCGAGGACGACTGGGAATCACCCACCCTGGGCGCCTGGGGACTGGGCTGGGAGGTTTGGCTCGACGGCATGGAGATCACCCAGTTCACCTACTTCCAGCAGGCCGGCTCGGTGGACCTCAAGCCGATCACGGTGGAGATCACCTATGGCCTGGAGCGGATCGCCATGTACCTGCAGAAGGTGGATTCGGTCTACGACATCGCCTGGAACGAGACCGTCACCTACGGCCAGATCTTCCACCAGGCCGAAAAAGAGTTCTCCGCCTTCAACTTCGAGGAGGCCAACGTTGCCGACCTGACCGCCGCCTTCGACACCTGGGAGCGCGAGGCGCTGAAACTGGTGGAAAAAGACCTGATCCTGCCGGGCTACGACTACTGCCTGAAGTGCTCGCACACCTTCAACCTGCTCGACGCGCGCAAGGCCATCAGCGTTGCCGAACGGACCCGCTACATCGGCCGCATCCGCAACATCGCCCGCCAGGTGGCGCAGCGCTATGTCCAGCAGCGGGAAGCCATGGGCCACCCGCTGCTCGCCTGAGATTCGCGGGAAAAGGCGGCCGGGCGCGATCGGGCCCGGTGCCCCTCCGGGGACAGAACGAAGCAGGGTCGGAGCGACCCTGCTTTTTTTTCGCCGCCGCCCCGGACGAACAGGGGGCAACCGGCGGGAACGACTGGTGGTCGGGCAGGGATTGGTGGAGGCAGGTGGAAAAAGATTGACGGCGGGATGAGAGTGTGGAATGACAGACGGCTTTCGTGCGGTACGGAAGAACAGAGGTGGCGGAAGTGCATGGGAATCGAACCCACCTGCCGGGCTCTTCACCCGGCACACCGGATTTGAAGTCCGGGAGAGCCACCAGTGCCCTTTCCACTTCCGCAGCGGCTCTCTTTTCTAATAGTTATTGACCCAAAAAACAACTTTAATATATAGTGCCGCAAGTCCGGCCCCACCGTGGGCACGGCCGTCTCCATAAAGACAACCCCCTGAAAAAACGATGGATTGCCAACAACTCATACGTCTCATCAAGGACTGGTATCTCCGTGTCAAGCAGGAGACCATGGCACCGGCCCGCATGATGCAGTTCGTCGACCAGCACGTCAAGACCTGCCCGATCTGCAAAAATGACCTGATCCTGCCCGAGGAGATCGAAAAAATCAGGGAGTTTGTCCTTCCCGAATCCAAGATCCCCAAGGCGATCCGTTCGCCCGAGGACAGCTTCACCCCCGAGATCTCTCCGGACGATGCGGAGGCGTTCGAGGAAGAAGACGAGTTTGCCGAGGACAGCGACGAGGACTCCCTGGACGAGGACGAAGAGGACGACCTGGACGACGACGACGTCATCTGACGCCCCTCCGCCCGCGCCCGAGCGCGCGGGCATCCGCTGCCCCCTGCAACCGGCCGGCCCGTGTCCCACGGACCGGCCGTTGCTTTCCGGGCTCCAGCGCCATTCCTCCGCCAAAAAAAAGAGGACCGGCAACAAGGCCCGGTCCTCTTCTGATCACCTGCACCGCCAGCCGTGCAGGGCACGCGGACGCGCCCTCCACCGCACGTCGATGCTCAGTACAGATCGAATTTTTTCAGCAGCCTGACACCCACCAGCAGGGAAACCGCCAGCAGGCCGACCCAGGTCGCAAGGAGAATGATGCTCATCATGGGGTCCTCTCTTCCGGCCGTGCCGGGAGCAATGGTTGTGCGCCGGTCTGGTTCTGACCGGCCGTCTCAGTAGGCCGTGCGGTCGCCGGTGTCTTCGATCGTGATCTTGCTTCTGCCCATGGCCCACCAGACATAGGCGATGTAGGCGAGCACGAACGGAATGCCCAGGGCCACGTAGGTCATGACCTTGAGCGTGTACGGGCTCGACGAGGCGTTGTAGATGGTCAGACTGGACTGCGGGTCCGCCTTGGAGGGGTAGAAGGCGGTCAGGTTGTAGGCCGGCAGGAGCAGCACGGTCAGGCCGACCAGCACGGTGCCCAGGCCGCCGTACCAGATGCCGCCGGTCTCGCTGGTGCGGGCGGTTTTCCACACCCCGGCGATGACCAGGGCCAGGCCGCCGGCGAGCAGCAGGATCAGCCAGGGGTTGGCCACCAGGTTGCGCAGGAACTTGAAGCTGATGATCTCCACGGTGCCCGCGTCATCGACGATCCCGTAGCCGCGCATGAACAGGATCGAGCCGAGGATGAGGAGCAGAAACGGCAGGGAGATGAGGAAATTCTGCCAGCAGGCGGCGCGCAGCCGGGTGCCCATGTCCGCGGCCTCGTTCAGGTCGATGTTGTTCACCAGGTACATGGCGCCGAGCGTGCGTGCGTTGAACACCAGGAACAGCCCGAGGGCGATGTTGAAGATGCTCGACACCGACGGGCTGAGCGCCGCTTCCAGGCCGCGGTAGGGGTGGGTCCAGGTGACGAAGTTGTTGCCGTCGAGCTGGAAGTTGGCGCCGGTGTAAAAGGTGCCCACCGCCGCGCCGATGAGCAGGATGCCGACCGTGCCGTTGATGAGCAGGAACCCTTCGTAGACCAGGCTGCCGAGCACGTTCCAGGGCTTGCGCCGGAACTCGTAGCTGACCGCCTGGACGATGAAGGAGAACAGGATGAGCATCCACACCCAGTAGGCGCCGCCGAACGAGGTCGAGTAGAACTTGGGGAAGGAGGCGAACAGGGCGCCGCCGAACAGCACCAGGGTGGTGAAGGTCAACTCCCACTTGCGGCCCAGGGAGTTGATCACCAGGTCCTTTTCCGTCTGCGTTTTGGCCACCTGCCAGAGCAGGCTCTGGCCGCCCTGGACAAAGGTGAGGAACAGGAACAGGGCGCCGACCACGGAGCAGAGCAGCCACCAGAGATGCTGCAGGGTGGCGTAATCGAGGTTCTCTATCATATCAGTTTTCCTCCGGTCCGATGCTGATCTGCTTCACCATGATACTGATCTCGGCGATGAGCAGCAGGGTGAAAAGGGCGAGAAACATGTAGAAGGTGGTCTGCACGGTGGCCGTGGTCAGATTGGTGCGGGCGACCGTCACCGGCAGCAGCCCCTGGATGGTCCAGGGCTGCCGGCCCACCTCGGCCACCACCCAGCCCGCCTGGGAGGCGATCAGGGCGAGAAAATAGGTGATCGTACCGAAGCCGAGCAGCCATTTCCTGTCCGCCAGGGTGCCTTTTTTGGCGAAGTAGAGGTAGGCGAGAAAGATGAGCGGGAACAGCGTGCCCAGCCCGACCATGATGTGGAAGGCGTAGAAGGACAGGGCCACCGGCGGCACGGCCTCCTCGGGCCGCTGCAGGTAGCCGTAGCCGAGGAACTCCTTGTACTGGTTGAAGCTGGCCAGGTGGGTGTCGGCCGCCGCCTGGTCGCCGGCCTTGCGAGCCTCCTTGTAGGCCTCCAGGCTGGCCACCGCCTTTTTGCCGCGATCCATCTTCTGCACCGCACCGAGCAGATCCTGTTCCGGGTTGCCGTAGACCAGGTCGCGCATGCCCGGCACATAGGAATCGAGGGAGCGGTTGGCCATCAGCCCGAGCAGCCTGGGGATGTGCAGATTGAAGCCAAGGAAGGGGTCGCGGGTGTCGTAGACCTTCTTTTCCGGGTTGACGATGCCGAAGGCGACCAGGCCGGCGTTCTGCTCGCCCTCCCACAGCCCCTCGAAGGCGGCCAGCTTCATCGGCTGCACCTGGGCGATCTCGTAGGCCGACTCGTCACCATTGAATATGGTGAACACCGAGGCGAAGATACCGAGCGTGGCGGCGACCACGATGGACCGCTTGGCCATGAGCACGTGCCGGCCGCGCAGCAGGTACCAGCTGGAGATCGACAGGACGAACAGGGCGCCGACCAGCATGGAGGAACTGGTCGCATGGGTGAACTTGTTGACCGCATAGGGCGAGAAGGCGACCTCGAGGAAGTTCTGCATCTCGAAACGGGCGGTCTCGGGGTTGAAGGCCTGACCGACCGGGTACTGCATCCAGGCGTTGGCCACCAGGATCCACACCGCCGACAGGCTGGAGCCCACCGCCACCATCCAGGTGGCAAACAGGTGGAACCCCTTGGAAACCCGGTTCCAGCCGAAGAACATGACCGCGAAGAAGGTGGCCTCGAGGAAGAAGGCGAAGATGCCCTCGATGGCCAGCGGCGCGCCGAAGATGTCACCGACCATCCACGAGTAGTTGGCCCAGTTGGTGCCGAACTCGAACTCCAGGATGAGCCCGGTGGCCACGCCGATGGCGAAGTTGATGCCGAACAGCTTCATCCAGAACTTGGTCAGCCGCTTCCACTCCTCGTTGCCGGTGCGCACGTAGATGGTGTGGTAGAAGGCGAGGATCCAGGAGAGCCCCAGGGTCAGGGGCACGAAAATCCAGTGGTACATGGCGGTCAGGGCGAACTGGCCTCTGGCCCAGTTGACCATGCCGAGGTCCAAGCTTTCGATCATAATCATTCTCCTTGTGCGAGGTTGCGGGAACCCTGGGGGGACGGCGTCAGCTGTTCGAGCACGTAGTCGGCCCGCTGCCGGTCGTCGCTGAACCTGGTTGCCAGAAAATCAGGAAAGAAGAAAAATTTCAAGACAGCAAACATGACAAACAGCTTGATGAAGATGATTTTCCACAGGGTGCGGCCCACGGTCATCTGGCGGAAGCCGTCCCGGTAGAACCGGTAGATGCGGACCGGGAGCGCGGCCCTCGGGGCCTTTCGGTCTTCCATGGTGCGTTTCACCGGCGGGTGGCTGGGAGCGGGAGTCGGGACCCGGTCAGGCACGGGACCGCCACCGGCCGGGGCGGCCGACAGCGGACAGGCCCGGGAACGTCCATGAAGCGGGGCGAACGACGGGCGGTGCATGTGCTGGTCCTGGTCCATCGCATCGGGCAACCAACAAGGGGAGGGAAAAACAGCGAAGCTGCACTTTATGCCATATCATGGCGGCTGCCAACCGGAAACATGGTTTTGGGACCGGTGCCCCTGCCCCGAACCTGCCGTACCGGGACGCGCCCGAACGGTCAGGCGGTCGGCGAGCGGCCTTCCTTGCGAAGGATGCGCTCCCGCGTCCGGCCCATCCCGGCCATGTCCTCCAGGTACTGGTCCGCCTGGTCGAGGTAGAAAGACAGGGCCCGGGCGAAATTCTTGCCCACCAGCCCGTCGACGAACATCTGGCTGATGTGCCGCTGCCGCCTGAGCACCAGCTGCGAGCGGTAGAAGATCAGCCACTCCTCGGTGGACATGGCGGCCACGGTCTGCTGCAGCGCCTTGCGCGCCCGCGGCTGGTACAGCCAGATGTACATCAGGTCGAGCGCGTTGACGATGAACACCTTGCGCAGGTCGCGGGCCTCCTCGCGGATGGCCGCCATGAGCGCCTTGGGCGACTGGAGCAGGTCGAGCACGTCCTCCTCGGGCAGGAGCAGGTCGAGCCGGGCGAACACCGCGAACATCTGGCTGATCTTGGTGCGGTAATCGGCCAGGCGGATGCGGATGTTGTTCTGCCGGTCGGCCAGGCCCTCGATCACCCCGGCCACGCAGTCCGAGGCGAACTTGGAGATCACCGCCGCCCACTTCTGCAATTCCTCCTCCACACCGACCATTCCGGCCGAGTGCAGCATCCCGGCCAGGGCCGCGTTGCAGGCGATGGCCAGCGGGATGGACAGCAGCGAGCGGAACAGGTTGCCCACCGCGGCGCTGCGCGGCAGGCCGCGGAGCATGTTGTGGGTGAAGATGTAGAGGCCGTTGGCCAGGGCCATGAACGAGTAGAGCAGTACCGGGCTGGTCGAGGTGGTGATGCCCATCTGCCCCTGGAGCAGCACCGTCTTCACCAGGTAGTCGAGCAGGGGCACGGAAAAGCCGGTGTAGAAGAGCGAGTCGGCGATCCGTCTCCAGCTGACGAGCGAATTCCACAGCACCAGCGGGGACCGCCGGAGGCCGCCGCCGCCGAGCACGGACTGGATGATGTTGCGCACGCCGGTGATGCCGAACCAGAGGAAGGCGCCCAGGTAGGCCAGTACCCACCAGTCCTTGGTGAGGCTGAAGGTGAGGAAGGCGGGGATGAAACCCGCGACCACCTTGAGGCCGTTGAGCAGGTGGGTGTTCAGGTAGCGCAGCGGTTGGCCGATGCGTTCGCCGCTGGTCGCCCGGGCCGGGTGGAGGTCGAGTTCCGGGGTGCGGCGGATGCCGCCCAGGGTGGCGATGTTGCCCTCGGTGCCCGGGTGGATGACGAACCGGTCGAGACTCCAGTCGTGCCAGCGGCTGCCGCCCGCGATGCCCGGCAGCCGGCCGCACAGCCGGCGGACCCACAGGGGCCCGGCGGCGGCGCCCAGGCGGGTGTGACGATGACTGATCATCCGTGCCGACACCGGCACGAGGCGGGGCTGCTCCCTGTGGTGGTCGCGCAGCACCTCGCGGCAGGCGCTCCTGGGCAGGGTGTCAAGCACCACCAGGCCCATGCCGTGCTGCTGCTGCGACTGGCCGGTGGAGCCGGAGCCGATGCGCGAGCCGAGGTAGCGCTTGTTGTAATAGTCGTGGAAGATCCCGATATGCGTCAGGATGTCGAGCAGCACCTCCTTGCGCGCATCCATGGCGGCCAGTTCCGCCTGCAGACGTTCCTGCTCCTCGGGCGTGCAGCCCCGGCCGCGACCCTGCTCGCATTTTCTGGCGGTGATTTCCCGGCTGCGCTCATACTCCCAGATGATCGAGCGGATCGCCCGCTTCAGGGTGATGACGTTGTCCTCGTTGAGCGCCTTCTGCAGCATGTTGATCAGCTGGTAGTTGCGCGCCGGGCTGGTGATGTCCACCGCGTCGCCGGCAAAGCCGCTGGCCCGGTCCGCGGCCTGGGCGGTCATGCCGTGGCCCGCGTCCTTGAGGTTGAAGGCCTCGACGTGGGTGATGCGGCCCTCGCAGAGGTACAGGAGCTCCAGGGTATCCTGGATGGTCAGGTTGCTCAGGTTGAGGGTGAAGCGGGAGCCCGAGTGCATGCCCGCCAGCCGACCGAGCAGGGCCGGCGGCTCGATGTGGAGCAGCGGCGGCATGCCCTCGTCGTGCGGAACCGTGGGGTCGTGCAGCCCGGGGTTGCAGCAGGGCTGCAGGAAGCGGGCGATGATTGCCTCCAGGCCGAGACTCTCCATCCTGCCGGCGCAGACGGCCAGCTCCCGCTCCCGCCGGGCCGGATCGTTCGAATGGGCCAGGTGGATCCGTTCCACCTCGGCCTCGAGCAGCCCCCGGTAGTCGTCCTGGATGCACTTGGCGAGGTGCAGGAGCGACGGCTGGCCGGTGCCGACGAAACGGAGGAAGTCGGCCTCGGTCAGCTCCCGGCTGCTCACCCCCAGTTCCCCGTCGAGCACCGGCCGGTGGCGCCGGTTGAACTCGCCGAGCGCCGCGAGCACGTAGCGCTGCTGGTAGCGGGACACCTCCCGCCCCTCCTCCAGGAGCGCCCGCACCGGGGGTTCGCCGAGGAAGCGGAGCAGGTCGTGGTTGTCGAAGAACCCCTCCAGTTCCCAGACGAAGCGGACGAACTTGCCGCGGAACTGTGACCACAGCTCGATGCCGATGCGCACGTGGATATCGAGGATGGAGCCGGCCTCGAGCAGCTCCGCCACCACCTCCTCGTCCACATGGTTGTAGTAGACCACGGTGAGCTTGCGAATGCCCTTGATCCAGGCGTCCATGAGCAGGTGGGTGGGCGACTTGCGGCCCTTGGTGTTGGCGTCGTGGACGTGGTCGTCGAAGGCGAACTGGTTCCACTCCTCGGGCATCTCCAGCAGGTGATACCGGGCCAGCTCCGCTTTGACCAGCCGCGGCCTGCCGGTGTAGACCATGCGGAAGTCGTGGGCCAGCTTGAGCTGGCGCAGTTCGTTGCCCCGGCTGCGGACCAGTTCCTTCATGATCTGCATGAGCACCCGGGCGGTGTTCTTCTGGAAATAGGTGGTGGAGGAGCTGAACACCTCGTCGCGCAGGCAGCGCAGGGCGACGATGCGGTCGTGCGCCTTGCCCGCCTCGAGCGAGCCGAGCAGGCCGACGATGGCGTAGGCGATGCGCAGCCCGCTGGGCGCGGCCATCTCCTTGATGCCGCGGGGGTGCATGTACGGCGCCATGAGCGAACTGAGCGACTGCGGCCGGCTCTTCCGCCTGAGCACGTCGTTGACGATGGCGAGCAGCTTGTGGTCGTTGGCGTCGAAAAACAGCCGCGGCACCTTTTTTCCCATCGTCATCCCCGTGCCTCCTTCGATGCGTCGCCCGCCTGTTCATCGGCCAGGTAGCGGAGGATTTCCGTGTCGGCCAGGGGGCGCGAGAAGTAGTAGCCCTGCGCCTCCTGGCAGCCCATGGCCGCCAGTTCGAGCAGCTGGGCCTCGGTCTCCACCCCCTCGGCCACCACGTTGAGGCGCATCTGCCGGCTGATGGCGATGATGGTGGCGACAATGGGGCGGTGCTGTTCCAGGTCCTGGACGAACTGCTTGTCGATCTTGAGCGTGCTCACCGGCATCCGGTTGAGGGAGCCGAGCGAGGAGTAGCCGGTGCCGAAATCGTCGATGGAGAAGCGGATGCCCAGGCGGCGGATGCGCTCCATGATGCGCAGGGTGTGCTCCACGTCGCGCATGGCGGTGGTCTCGGTGATCTCCAGTTCGAGAAAGCGGGGATCGAGTTGGTAGCGACCGAGCAGGTCCTCGAGCAGATCGATGAAATCGATGTTGAGAAACTGGCGGGGGGCGATGTTGACACTCACCGGCACGGCCACCCCGTGGTGCTGCAGGACCGCGTGGAACTGGCAGGTCGCCTCGAGCACGTAGCGGCAGAGGTCGTCGATCAGGCTTGATTCCTCGGCCACCGGGATGAACACGCCCGGGCTGATCAGGCGGCCGCCCTTCTGCCAGCGGATGAGCGCCTCCAGCGAGGTGGTGGTGCGGGTGGCGATGTCCACCTTGGGCTGGTAGTAGACCACGAACTCCCGGTGCAGCAGGCCGGAGCGGATGCCGTTCTCGGTCCGGAACCGCTCGTAGAGCTGTTCATGCATCTCCCGGGTGAACAGCTGGTAGCGGTTTCTGCCCTCGTTCTTGGCGCGGTGCATGGCCATGTCGGCGCTGCGGATCAGTTCCAGGGGGGTGTCGCCGTCACCGGGAAAGCGCGAAATGCCGATGCTGGCGTTGACGTAGATGGTGCGGAACTCGAGCGTGAACGGCTTCTTCAGGGCGGCCAGGATGCGGTTGGCGGTGAGGTAGAGCGCCGGCTCGCTCTCGACCCGCTCCATGAGCAGGATGAACTCGTCGCTGCCCAGCCGGTAGAGGCTGTCGCTGCCGCCCAGCACCGACTTGAGCCGCCCGGCGACCTGGACGAGCAGTTCGTCGCCCTGGCGGTGGCCGAACACGTCGTTGACGTTCTTGAAGTTGTCGAGGTCGATGAAGAACACGGCCAGCAGCAGACCGGAGTCGCCGCCGTGGACGGGCAGGGCCCGGGCGATCCGGTTCTCGAGGGAGGTCCGGTTGGGCAGCCGGGTGAGGACGTCGTGGTGGGCGAGAAAGGCCACCTGCCGCTCGCGCCGCTTGCGTTCACCGATCTCGGTGCACGAGGCGAAGTAGTAGCGGGCGGTCCTGGCCTCGTCGCGCACGCTGCCGATGCGCAGCCACTGGGGAGAGACGGCGCCGTCGGCCCGTCGGCTCCAGACCTCGCCCGCCCAGCTGCCGCCGGTGGCGAGCGCCTGCCGGATCTGCTCGTAGAAGGCGTCGTCGTGGCGGTCCGATTTGAGCAGCCAGGGGGTGCGGCCCACCACCTCGTGCGCCGGGTAGCCGGTGATGGTCGTGAAGGCGGTGTTCACCGCCAGGATGGTGGCCTGTGCATCGGTGATGACGATCCCCTCGCCAAGGTTGTCGAACAGCTGCCGGTAGAGCTGCAGGAAATCCTCGGCGCTCAGCCGCCGCCGGGTCTCGGCGTCCACCCGCTCGGCCGATTCGCGCGCCGTCTCCGCCACCCGGCGGATGCGGGCAGCCAGGTCGTCGGTGTGGCCCGTGAACCTCTCCCCCCCGGCGGGCGTCACGATGGCGGCCAGCCGGCCGAGGGACGCCGTGACCCGGCGACCGAGGAAAAAGGCCGCGGCCAGGGCGAACAGAACAGCCGGCAGCACCCATCGTTCCGCGGCGACCTCGCCGGCGGCGACCGGGCCACGGTGCCAGAGCAGCACGCAAACGACGAGCAGCGGCAGGATGACCAGCACCACGCCGCCCGCAAACACCTGCCACCCCAATGGCCACCCTGTCCAACGAATCATCGCCTGTTGTCCCTGCGTCCGTCCTCGAGCCCCTCTACCACGGGCCGCTGCTGACCCGCGCCGGACAGCGACGCCGGCAAAAACCCCGCGCCGACCGTTGTCCCTGCCCTGATCACCACCTTTTTTCTGTTCCCGGCAGTGTATCCCACCCCCCGGCAAACTCAATCACTTTTGCCGCCGCGGCCCGCCCGGGGGCGATAATCCGGCTGCAAACGGCCCTGTCACCTTGACAAAGCCGCCCCCATCGGGGATTCTGGGAAGCATTCCCGCGCGCGGCCGGTCGCCGGACCAGGATCGGCCGCGCGGCAACAGGACCACGTCCCCGCCTCTTTACGCCCAGAACGGAACACCAGTCATGACCATGAACCTGCAGACCGTGCGCGCCCGGATCGCGGCGCTCTTTCGCAAAACCTGGATCCGGGTGCTCACTGCCCTGGCCTTGTGCGTCGCCCTGTTCCTCCTGCTGCTGCCCGTCGGCCTGCAGAAGGGACTGCAGCACTGGCTCGTCAAGAACGGCGCCGACGCCGCCCAGGTCGGTTCGTTTGCCGCCAACCTGTTCACCGGCCGGTTCGCCATCCACGGCATGGACGTCGAACGGGAAGGGAAAAACGTGCTCAGCGATTCGCTGCTCGCCCTGGATCTGAACTTCGGCGCCCTGTTCAAAAAAACGGTGCACGTGCAGCGGGCCGTGTACGAGCAGGCGACCATCGACCTCGAACAGCTGGCTGACGGCCGCTGGCGCTACACCTCCTACCTGACCGGCCCGGACAGCGGCACGGCGGAGACGAAAGAGACCACCACCTCCTCACCCTGGACGGTGCTGGTCAGCGAGATGCGCCTGACCGACTGCGTGATCCGTCTGAAAACCCCTGATCTGCTGCTCAACCTGGTCATCGACTCGGCCGAGCTGCTCGGCTTCAGCACCGCACCCGGCGCCGAGGGCGCCAGTTTCCGCTTCAAGGGGAAGGTCAACGAGGCGCCGCTGGAGATCCACCTGGACCGGCTGCAGGTCGCGCCGCACCTGGACCTCGGCGGCACGCTCACGCTCGCCGGCTTCGATCTCGGCCAGCTCGCCCGACTGCTCGCCCCGGCGGTACAACCGTTCTCCGGCAAGGCCGGGATCGACGGCCGACTGCGCTTGAGCCTGCCGGCCGAGGGACCCCGGGCGGAGTACGAGGGCCGTCTCGAACTGGGCGGGGTCGATATCGGTGTGGCCGGCACGGCCATCGACGACCAGAGCCTCGCCTGGCAGGGCAAGGCGAGCTATACCGGCAGCGGCGCCGGGGGCGCGGTCAGCGTGGACGGCACCCTCGACGGTCAGGGGCTGGCGGTCAGCCTGGCCGACTCACCGGCCTCCTTCACAACCGGCACCCTGCAGCTCAAGGGGCCGATCGAGGCCGCCTTCGGCGAGCGGTTCAGCCTGACCAGCAAGGCCGCCCTGAGCCTCGGCAAGGCGGCACTCGGCCTGCCCGCCGGCGCGCTCGCCATCGACACCACCGGCTGGACCGGCACGATCACCTGCGCGGCCGGGGAGAAGGCGGACGCGCCCATGCGCATCGTCACTGACGGCTCCTGGCGGACCGGGGGGCTCAGCTTCAGCCAACCCGAACCGGGTGTGACGGTCCGCCAGGGGGAAATCCTGCTCGAGGGGCGCAGCGAAACCACCCTGGGCCAGCAGGTCCAGGCAGGTTACGACGGCCGCCTGCACCTCGCGGACCTCGACCTGCGCCTGCCCGAACTGAGCGTTGCCGACAAGGCGCTCACCTGGCAGGGCACCATCGACTACACCGGTGCCAAAGAGCCGACCGTCAGCCTGAACGGCGCCCTCGATGGTCAGGGGCTGGCCCTCACCCAGGGGACCGGCAGCAGGGAACCCCTGCTCCGCCTGGAACAGTTCGTCACCTCCGGCATCGAGATCATCACCGGCCAACGACTCGCCGTCCAGCGACTCCAGACCAAGGGTCTCGCCCTGCGTGTGGACGGTGACCTGCCGCTGACCGTGCAGGTGCCGGAGGTGGTGGTCGACAAGGTGACCAGCGGCGACTTCCAGTCCTTTGGTGCCGGCTCGGTGAGCGTGCGCAACACCCGGATCGTGCCGCAGCAGGGCAAGGGCGAGATGGGAGAGCTTGCCGGGCTCACCATCGAGCGCGCTCAGTACGCGGCGGACGGTCGGGTGAGCGCCGCCTCGGTGGGGCTCGAGGGACTGCGCCTGCTGCCGGCCGGCGCCGGGGACCAAGGCGTGTTGCGGCTTGGCCGGGCCCGGCTCGCCGCGCCGGTCTGGGCCGCGGACCAGGGGCTGCAGGCCCAATCGCTCGTCTTCACCGACCTCTTTGCCGAGCTCCTCCGCGAAAAAGACGGTGTCCTGCGGGCCAACAAGCAACTGGCCGACCTCAAGCCGGCCGCTCCCGCCAAGGGGAGCAAGGCCAAAGCGGCCGCAGGGAAGGCCCCGGCCGCAGCAAAGGACGGCGGCTCCGCCGCAGGCGAGGTGGCCATCGCCACCGTGAGCGTGGAGGGCGAAAGTGGCCTGCGGATCGAGGACCGGTCGCTCGCCAAGCCCTTTCTCAGCGACATCGCCATCCAGCGACTGGTGCTCACCGACCTGTCCACCAGCGCCACCGCCGCACCGGCGACCATCGACCTGGCGGCCATGCTCGACGAGCGGGCGCCGCTGACCGTCAAGGGCACCATGACCCCGTTCGCCAAGGCCCTCGGTGTCGACACCACCGTCTCGCTGAAGAACTACCCGCTCTCCCGCCTGTCGCCCTATGTCATCCAGTCGGTGGGCCTGGCCCTGACCAGCGGCCAGCTCAACCTGGCCAGCACGGTCAAGGTCGCGGACAACAAGATGCGCATGAAAAACAGTATCCACCTGAAAAAGCTGGAGACCGCGACCATTTCCAAGGAGCTGGCGCAGCAGTTGGACAACCGCCTGCCCCTGCCGCTGGAGTCGGCCATCAGCTTCCTCAAGGACAGCAACGGCGACCTCAAGCTCGACATCCCCATCGAGGGGCCGCTCTCCGAGCTGAACGTGGGCATCGCCGACCTGCTCATCACCGCGCTGGGCAAGGCGATCCTGCCGGCCGCCTCCTCCTACCTGGTGTACGCCCTCGGCCCGTACGGGGCGCTGGCCTACGTGGGCATGAAGGTCGGTGAGAACATGATGAAGGCGAGCCTGGCGCCGGTAATTTTCCAGGCGGAGGAGAGCGAACTGACCACGGAGCACCGCGCCTACCTGGAACGGGTGGCCAAGGTCATGCAGGACCGGCCGGACATGGACATCAACCTCTGTCCCTCCGCGCCGGCCTGGGAGATGCTCTCGCAGAGGGCACTGCAGAAGGTGGGGGATGCGGATATTCCCGTGGACGAGAAGGACCGGGAGAAACTCACCCGGCTCGGCCAGGAGCGCGCCCAGGCGATCCTCGATCATTTGGCCGAGGCCCACGGCATCGACCAGGCACGGTTGTTGATCTGCGAAACAAAGATCCCGACCAGGCGCGACGCCCAGCCGGTGGTGGAGTTGCAACTGTAGGCCGGCAAAGGCGCGGGAAAAAAAAACGGCCGCCCGGTGGCAACACCGGGCGGCCGTTGTCGTTGCTGGCCGCGGCAGGACCGCGGCTGGGGGTCACCAGGTCCGGTAGCGGCCGGTGTCCAGGTGGACGAAATCCGATTTGGCGTAATAGCCGACGCCGCCGCACTTCATCTCCACGGCGCACTCGCGGATCTGCCGGGTGCTGATGCCGTCGAGGCGGATGTCGATGGCCTTGCCTTCCATGTGCAGGCTGTGCTCGGCCACCCCGTTGGAACTGCCGCGCAGCATGTTGTTGGTGCGCGGCGAACGGAACCCGGACAGCACCTCGTAGGTGCCCTTGCGGCCCGTCTCCTGCTGGATGGCCCAGAGGATGTCGAGCAGCCTGGGGTCGATGGGACAGGTTTCACCGGTGCGGAAATCACGCAGGAACCGGGTGACCCTGGCCAGGGCCATGGGGTTGTACATGTCGCCCCAGGCATAGGCGATCTGCAGTTCCTGATTGGTGTGGGCGTGATAGAGGGACAGGGAACGCTTGCCCGGAACGACCGCGGCCAGGCCTGTGGCGGGAATGGAGACAGCGGCGAGGCCCAGGGTGAACTGACTGGCGGTGCGCAGGAACGAGCGGCGGGAGAGAACCGCGGAGGGTTGATTTTCTGTAACCATTATTTCCTTTCTTCAAGGGGTTATCCAGCATGACGAAACAGCCGGCAGGCCGCTTCACGCCGGGTGGCTGCAACCAAAAGGTGAGCTATTTAAAAGAAAGTCCCGGCGGCTGTCAAGTTTTCATCGCCAAAAAGACATGACAGTGCGACCGGTTAGCAAAATATCCTGCCGTTTTTTCTTACATTCTCGGCCACCCGGCCGCCCGCCGGTGCGTGCTTGCGGCCCGGGCGAGGATGGCGTATGCTGACCGCTGGTCCGGCCCGGTGGCCGGAAGACCCGGCCCGCACCTCGTTGCCGGCCTGACCGCCCTTGCCCTGATCGCACACCAGACCATGATCCGCATCATCTCCGGCGGCCAGACCGGCGCCGACCAGGCCGCCCTGGACGCGGCCATCGCCCTGGGCCTGCCCCACGGCGGCTGGCTGCCCCGGGGCCGCAAGACCGAAGCCGGCCCCCTGCCGCCGCACTACAGCCTGCGGGAGTTGCGCTCCGCCCGCTACCGCGATCGCACCGACAAAAACGTGCGCGCCGCCGACGGCACCCTGATCTGCTCGTTCGGCCCGCTCGGCCGCGGCTCGGCCCTGACCGAGGCCCTGGCCATCCGACACGACCGGCCGCTGCTGCACCTCGATTTCGACCACCTCACCCCGGAACAGGCGGTGCGCGAGGTGGAACGCTGGCTGCACGCCCACCGCATCGCCACCCTCAACGTCGCCGGCCCGCGGGCGAGCAGTGAACCGCGCATCCACGCGGCGGTCTTTGCCCTGCTCACCGCCATCGACTGGGCCGCGCTCGCGCCCGGACCGTCCACCCGCCTCCTGGAGGAACAGACATGAATCGATCCCGTTTCGACCGCCGCGAACTGCTCCGCCTGCTCGGCCTCGGCGCCTCGTCGCTCGCCGCCGCCCCGCTGCTCTCGTCCTGCGCGGTCAACCCGGCCACCGGCAGCCGTCACCTGATGATGCTCAGCGAAGACGAGGAGATCAGCCTCGACCGGCAGCAGTCGCCGCAGCAGTTCTCCAGCGACTACGGCCCGGTCCGCGACCAGGGGCTGAACGCCTACATCGACGGCGTGGGCAGGAACCTGGCGGCCCGCTCCCACCGGCCGCACATGCCCTACTCCTTCCGGGCGGTCAACGCCGCCTACATCAACGCCTACGCCTTTCCCGGCGGTTCCATCGCCGCCACCCGCGGCATCCTCGTGGAGATGGAGAACGAGGCGGAACTGGCCGCCCTGCTCGGCCACGAGATCGGTCACGTCAACGCCCGCCACAGCGCCCAGCAGGCGAGCAAGGGCCTGCTCGCCAACATTTTCGTGTCCGGCGCCTCGCTGGCCTCGAGCCTCGCCGGCCTGGGGGCGGCCTCGGACCTGGTTCAGGGGGTCGGCAAACTCGGCGCCGGGGCCCTGCTCGCCCGCTACAGCCGGGACAACGAGCGCGAGGCCGACGCCCTGGGCATGGAATACCTGACCCGGGCCGGCTACAGCCCGGAGGGTATGGTGGGACTGATGCGCATGCTCCAGAAAAATGGCCGCAGCCGGAGCAGCGCCATCGAGATGATGTTCGCCACCCACCCGATGAGCGACGAGCGGCTGACGAACGTGCAGACCGCCGCGACCACCACCTACCGCGACCGCCAGGGACTGCCGCTGCACCGCGAGCGCTACCTGGACCACACCGCCGGGGTGCGGGCCCAGCGGCCGCTGCTCACCGCCCTGCAGCAGGGCAGCGAGGCCATGGGCAAAAAACAGTGGGCCGGGGCCGAGGAGCAGTTCAACCAGGCGGTCCGCCTGGACCCGGACGACTACGCCGCCCGGGTGATGCTGGCCAAGTGTTTTCTCGCCCAGGACCGCGGCGACGAGGCCGAGCGGCACGCCCTGCGCGCCGCCGCCCTCTACCCGGAGGAGGCCCAGGCGCACGTACTGGTCGGGGTCACCTCGCTCGCCGCCAAAAAGTACGCCCAGGCCCACGACCACCTGGCCGCCTACGACCGGCTGCTGCCCGGCAACCAGGAGGTCCTCTTCTTCCTCGGCTACAGCCTGGAGCACATGGACCGGAAGGAGGAGGCGGCCAACAAGTACGCGGCCTACCTGCAGAAGCAGCGGCAGGGCGAGCAGGCCCAACACGCCGCCAACCGGTTGAAGGCCTGGGGCTACGCCAAGTAGGCGGGCGGCCGGTCAGCCGGCGTGCATGTCCAGGGCGGCGCGCACCGCGGCGCCCAGCCCGCGCAGGTCCACCGGTTTCATGAGCAGGTCGCAGGCCCCAGCCTCGCGGGCGAGGTCGTAGTTGAGCCGGTCCGAATAGCCGGTGCAGAGGATCACCGGCAGGCCGGGGCAGTCCCGGCGGATGGCCGCGGTGAGTTCCACCCCGGTGAGCCGCGGCATGGTCTGGTCGGTGATCACCAGGTCGATGCGCGGCCGGGCGTCGGCGAGCAGGCCCAGGGCCTCCTCGGGCCGGCCCAGGGTGGTGACCGTGTAGCCCAGGTGGCCGAGCATCATCCGGCAGATGTCGCGGATCTCCTTCTCGTCGTCGATGACCAGGATGTGCTCCCGCCCGGTGGGCAATACCCCCTCGCTGCTCACCAGGGTGGACCCGGGCCGCGCCTCGGTCACCGGCAGCAGGACGACAAAGGTGGTACCCCGGCCCGGCTCGGACTGCACGCTGATCTCACCGCCCAGGTCAGTGACGATGCCGTGCACCACCGACAGCCCCATGCCCGTGCCCTCGCCCGGCTTCTTGGTGGTGAAGAACGGGGTGAAGATGCGGTCGAGCAGGTCGTGGTCGATGCCCTGGCCGGTGTCGGCCACGGTGAGCGACAGGCGGTCGGCCTCGGCGCCGTCGCCCGCCTCGGCCAGGTGGACGGTCAGGGTACCGCCCTGCTCGCGCATGGCGTGAAAGGCGTTGGTGCAGAGGTTCATGACGATCTGCTGGATCTGCACCGGCGTGGCCAGCACGCGCACGTCGGCGCCGGTGAGCTGCTGGTCGATGGCAATGGTCGCCGGCAGGCTGGCGCGCAGCAGCTTGAGGCTCTCGCGGATGATCGGGGCGATGAGCACCGGCACCTTTTCCGCGGCCGACTGGCGGCTGAAGGTGAGGATCTGCTGCACCAGGTCCGCGGCCCGGCGGCCGCCCTGGCGGATGTGCAGCAGGTTGCCGTGCACCTCGCTGCCGGGCTCGGCGTAGAGCAGGGCCATGTCCGTGAAGCCGACGATGCCGCCGAGGATGTTGTTGAAATCGTGCGCGATGCCGCCCGCCAGGGTGCCGATGGCCTCCATCTTCTGGGCCTGGCGCATGCGCGTCTCGACCTCGGCCTCGTGGGTGATGTCCCGCTGCACACTGATGAAGTGGGTGATGGCGCCGCCAGAGTCGCGCACCGGCGAGACCGTGGTCGCGGCCATGAACAGGCTGCCGTCGCGGCGGCGGTTGACCAGCCGGCCGCGCCAGACCTCGCCCTGGTTGACCAGTTCCTCGATCTGCTGGTCGAAATGGGCCTCCTGCTCCTTTTCCAGCAGCATCCGCACCGGCTGGCCGATGCTTTCCTCCCGGCTGTAGCCGGTCATGGCCGCGAGGGCGGCGTTGACATACTCGATGGTGCCCCGGCGATCGGCGATGAGCACCGCCTCCTGCACCTGGTCCACCGCCTCGGCCAGCCGGGAGCGGCTCTCCTCGGCCGCGCGCTCGGCGGTCACGTCGCGGACCACGACGATGCACTGGCCGCCCCCGTCCTGGCTGTAGGGGGTGGCGGTGAGCACCGCCTGCCGCGGCGGTCCGTCACCATCCAGGCGCACCGCCAGCGGCGGTTCCGCCCTGCCGGCCGCCGCCCGGCGGATCTGTTCGCCCGCCGCCTGGCGGCAGGAGGCCGCCAGCATGGCGGCCAGCGGCCGGCCGCCGAGCAGGCTCCGACCGGCCGCCGCGGCCATGGCGGTGGCCTCCTGGTTGGCATAGATGACAAGGCCGTCGGCATCGGTGAGCAACACGGCCATGGGCGCGAACTCGAGCAGGCCGGCCAGCTGCTCTTCCGCCGCCCGCCGGTGCACCTCCTCCCGCCCCCGGGTCATGGCGCCGCTCAGAAGGAAGCTGAGCAGGCCGACGGCGCACACCGCGATACCGGTGACCAGCAGCCACTGGGCCCGGAACCCGGCCATGGCGCCCACCACCTCGGCCGCCGGGGTGACGATCACCATGGACCAGACGCCGCCGCCGGGCAGGGCCACGGGAATGGCCACGGCGTAGCGGCGGCCTGCCCCGCTCGCCGGCGCGCGCAGGGGGTCGCCGCCGAGCACGCTCAGGCCCGGCTCGCCGCGCCGCATCTTTGCCCCCAGGGCGGCCACGTCCGCGGCCGCACCGGGCAAACGATCGAGATGGCCGCCGGCCAGGCCCGGGTCGGGCGCGTGCAGGATGTCGCCGGCGCTGTTGACGAGCAGAACGTAACTGTCGGCCAGGAGCGGGATGGTGCCGAGATGGCGGCCGGCCACCCGGGCAAAGGGCAGGGTGAAGGCTACGCAGCCGTCGAACCGGCCGTGGATGTGCACCGGGGCGGCGAAAAAGACACGGTCCTCGGCCGCGGTCGCATGGACCACGTCGCTCACCGCCGGTGCGGACGCGGTGCCCAGTCCCTCGCAGAAGCCGCTGTCGTCGGCAACGGCCGAGCCGCCGGGCGCGGCGAACAGCACCCGCCCGTCCGCGGCCTGCCGCTGCACCCCGGCGATGTCATCCGGGTGGATGGCCAGGAAATCTTCCAGCAGGGTCCGGCCGCCGCTGTCCAGCTGCTGAACGCCCGGCTGGCGGCCGAGGTAGTCCAGGGCCCGGCCGTAGTCGGCGAAATAGGTCTGCAGGCCGTCGGCCGCCTGGCGGGCGAGCAGGGTCTGCTGGGCGGCGAAGTCGTCGATGGTCCGGTTGCGCACCCACAGGTAGGGCAGGTAGAACAGCCCGGACAGGATCAGGGTGGCGAGCAGGGCAAGGATGATGGGCTGGTAGGTGGGGGGCTGCTTCATGCTCCGGGCCGGAAAAAGAACGACGGCAGGGTGTCGGTTCCTGCAGTATAGCAAAGCCCGGATCTTTTCCGGAACGTAAAATGTCCGCGGCGCCAGATTGGCGCCCGAACCTGACCAAGGGGAGTCGATTGCCGTGCTCGTGCATCAGTCCAACAGGCTGGAGAACCTTCTTGCCCACCTGCTCGCGGTCCTCGAGCAGCCGCCGGCCGACCCCCTGCGGCCGGAATGCATCGTCGTGCCCAACCAGGGCATGGCCCAATGGCTCGCCTGCCGGATCGCCCAGGCCACCGGCATCGCCGCCAACCTCGACTGCCCCCTGCCCGGCCGCTTTGTCTGGGAGCTGGTCCAGCGGCTGAGCGGCGGGCCGGCCGAGGAGGACCTGTTCGCCCGGCCGGTGCTCTGCTGGCGGCTGGTCAGCCTGCTGCCCGACTGCCTCGACCATCCGCTGTTCGCCGAACCCGCCGCCTACCTGGCGGACGACACGGACGGCCGCAAGCTCCTCCAACTGGCCGAACGGATCAGCGAGGTGTTCGACCAGTACCTGGTCTTCCGGCCGGACCTGCTCGCCCGCTGGCAGCACCAGGGCAGCGACGAGCACTGGCAGGCCCTGCTCTGGCGGCGGCTTGCCGCCGGGGGCCCGCCCCTGCGCGCCCAGCTCGGCGAACGCTGCCGCCGGCTGCTCGAGAGTGCCGATCAGCCCGTCGACCTGCCGGAGCGGGTCCTGCTGTTCGGGCTCAACGCCCTGCCGCCGGTCTACCTGGAAATCGTCGCCCGGCTCGGCCGCCGCACCGCGGTGCACCTCTTCCACCTCAGCCCCTGCCGCCACTACTGGCCGGACCTGCGCTCGGCCCGGCAGCTGGCCGCGGCCCGACGCACGACCGGCCCGCTGCCCGACGACGACCTGTACGACAGCGGCAACCCCCTGCTGCTGTCGCTCGGCCGGGCCGGACGCGACTTTCTCCGCCAGCTGGTCGATCTCGATCCGGAGGACGTCGACGGCTACGCCGAGGGCCTGCGGCCGGACCTGCTCACCACCCTGCAGAACGACATCCTCGACCTGTACGACCGCTCCCGGCCGGGCGAGGAGCGGTTCGTGCTGCAGCCGGACGACTGTTCCGTGCAGCTGCACACCTGCTGCTCGCCACTGCGCGAGGTGCAGGTGCTCCACGACCGGCTGCTCGACCTGTTCCAGCAGCTGCCCGACCTCACGCCCGGGGACATCCTCGTGGCCGCCCCGGACATCGGCCTCTACGCCGGGGCCATCACCGGCGTGTTCGGCGCGGCCGCGGCCGACCAGCGCATCCCCTGGTCGCTGGCTGACCAGAGCGCGCGCGAACGGCAGCCGCTGGTCCGCTGCTGCCTCGACCTGCTCACCCTGCTGGCCGGCCGCTGCACCGGGCCCGAGGTGCTCGCCCTGTGCGAGCACGAGCCCCTGCTCGCCCGCTTCCATCTCGACCCGGCGCTGCTGCCCCGGCTGCACGAGTGGGTGCACGAGGCCGGCATCCGCTGGGGGCTGGACGCGGATCACCGCCGGGAGCTGGGCGTGGTCACCACGGACACGCACAGCTGGCGGTTCGGCCTGGACCGGCTGCTGCTCGGCCACCTCATGGGCGAGGCCGACGATCCCTGGCAGGGACTCCTGCCCTGCGCGGCCGCGGGCAGCGGCGAGACCGCTCCGCTCGGCGGCTTCGCCACCCTCCTCGAGACCATCCACCGATGGCACACCCTGCTCCACGGCAGCCGCTCGCCGGCCGACTGGCACGGGCTGCTGCTGCGCCTGCTCGACGACTTCTTCCTCCCCGATCGCCACGACCAGGGGCTGGCGACCCTGCGCGAGGCGATCGGCGGGTTCGAGCGCGACTGCCGGCTGGCCGGCTGCACCCGGCCGCTCAGCCCCGCGGCGATGCGCCAGCACCTGGAAGGGGTGCTCACCCAGCCGGACGGCGGCCAGCCCTTCCTGAGCGGCCGGGTCACCTTTGCCAACATGGTGCCCATGCGCTCGGTGCCCTTCCGGGTGATCTGGCTTTTGGGCATGAACGACACCGCCTTCCCGCGCACCCAGCGGCCGGCCTCGTTCGACCTGATGGCCCAGGCTCCGCGCGCCGGGGACCGCGACCGGCGCAGCGACGACCGCTACCTGTTCCTCGAATCCCTGCTCAGCGCCCGCGACGTGTTCATCGTCTCCTGGGTGGGCCGCAACCTGCGCGATGACTCGCTCAGCCCGCCCTCGCCGGTGGTCGGCGAACTGCTCGACCATCTCACTGCCAGCTGCGAGGGCGGCAACCGGACCGTCGCCCGGCTCCTGGTCAGCGATCACCCCATGCAGCCCTTCAGCCGCCGCTGCTATACCGGTCCGTCCACGAGCGCCAGCTACAACCGCGCCTGGCTTCCGGCGGAGCGGCAGGCCGCGCCCCCGCCCTTCCTGGGCTCCCCCCTCGACCCGCCGGCCGAGGCCGCCGCCGGGCAGGTCGAACTCGCCCGACTGGTACAGTTCTGGCGCCACCCGGTGCGCTTTTTCCTCACCCGTATCCTCGGCCTGCGTGCGGACCGGGACAGCGCAGCGCTCGAGGAAAGCGAACCCTTTACCCTGGGCGGCCTGGAGCAGTTCCAGCTGCGCCAGCAGGCCGTCGCTGATCTGCTCAAAGGCCGGCCGAGCGAAGAGCTGTTCACTGCCCTGGCCGCCGCCGGCCGGCTGCCCCAGGCGCCGTTCGACCGGCTGTCCTTTGCCGGGCTCAAGGACGAGGCCGAACTGCTGGCCGAACCGCTCCACCACCTGCTGGCCGGGCCGCGGGAACCGCTGGCCGTTGCCCTGGAACTGGGCCCGACCCTGCTCACCGGCCAGCTCGGCGGCTGCTTCGCCGCCGGCCGGGTGGCCTGGCGCAGCGGCCGGCGCAAGGCGGCCGACCTGGTCGAGCTGTGGCTCCTGCACCTGGTGCTGCACCTGGCGGCCCCGGCCGAGGTGGAGCGCCGCTCCACCTACCTGGCCTGCGACAAGGACGGCAGCCCGGACTGGTTCGTGCTCGGCCCGGTGGCCGACCCGGCCCCCCTGCTCGAAGACCTGCTCGCCCGCTACCGGCTGGGCCTGACCCTGCCCCTGCCGTTCTTCCCGAAGACCGCGCTCGCCTGGGCCGAGGCCGCCCCGGGCAGGGCGATGAGCAAGGCGCGGGAGGCCTGGACGGGCAC
The DNA here is from genome assembly GCA_964567725.1 of uncultured Desulfobulbus sp. Classification (GTDB taxonomy): domain Bacteria; phylum Desulfobacterota; class Desulfobulbia; order Desulfobulbales; family Desulfobulbaceae; genus Desulfobulbus. Next base: position 36,420 of record CAZMNU010000011.1, read on the forward strand.
CGAGCGGTACCCGGGCGAGGACAGTGAACCGGCCTACGCCTGGTTCTATGCCGACCGTGACCCCCTGGACGAACAGTTCGCCGAACAGGCCGCGCTCTTCCAGACCATCCTCGCCCACCGGGAGAGTTGACATGCAGCCCCTTGACCCGCTCACCATCCCCCTGTCCGGCCGCCGCCTGCTCGAGGCCAGCGCCGGCACCGGCAAGACCTGGACCCTGGCCCTGCTCTTCCTGCGGCTGGTGCTGGAGCGGCGGCTGGGCGTGGACCGGATCCTGGTGGTGACCTTCACCCGGGCGGCCACCAGCGAGCTGCGCGACCGCATCCGCGCCCGGGTGCGCGAGGCCCTCGACGCCCTGGACAGCACCACCGATGACCCGCAGCTCGCCGCCCTGCTCGCCCGGGTCGAACCGGGCGTGGCCCGGCAACTGCTCGCCGATGCGCTCACGCAGATGGACGAGGCCGCCATCTGCACCATCCACGGCTTCTGCCAGCGCATTCTCCAGGAACACGCCTTCGAGTCGGGCGCGCCGTTTGCGGCCGAATTCCTCGAACACGAGCACGACCTGCGCCGCCAGGTGATGGAGGATTTCTGGCGCAACCGCTTCTACCCGGCCCCGCCGGCTGAGGCGGCCTGGGCCGCGGCCACCTGGGGCGACCCGGCCACCCTGCTCGAGCGGCTCGGCCGGGCCACCGCTGCCCTGGAGGTGGAACTCCTGCCCGCAGATGACCCTGCATTGGCAACAGCGCTCGAAGCGGTGGTCCGGGAGGAACTGGCCCGGGTGCGGGACCACTGGCCGCGGGTGCGCGAGGCGGTCACGGCCATCCTCCACGACACCGGCAACAGGCTGAAGCGGGCCGACGCATCCTATCGCCTCGCCGACCGGGTGCCGGAGCTGCTCGGGGCCATGGAGCGGCTGGCGGCCACCACCGACCTGCCGCCAACGCTGCCCGCCGGGGTCGAAAAACTGGCCGCGCCGGTGATGGCCACCCTGCTCAACAAGCGCGGCACCGAGGTCGGGCACCCCTTTTTCGATCTGTTCGGCCGCTGCCACGACGCCTTCACCCGTTGTCGCCGCCAGCAGGAGGTCAACCTGCTGCACGAGGCGCGCCGCTTTCTCCTGGCCGAACTCGACCGGCGCAAGCGGGACCGGGGGGTGATCGCCTACGACGACCTGCTCACCCGCCTGGACGAAGCCCTGGCCCGGCCGGACAGCGGCGGACAGCTCGCGGCCCGCATCTTCGCCCGCTACAGCGCCGCCCTGGTGGACGAGTTCCAGGACACCGACCCCCTGCAGTACCGGCTGTTCAGCCGGGTGTTCGACCGGGAGGACGGCACCCTGTTCCTCATCGGCGATCCCAAGCAGGCCATCTACTCCTTCCGCGGCGCCGACATCTTCACCTATGTCCGGGCCCGCCGGGAGACCCCGGAGGCGCAGCGCTCCACCATGACCACCAACTACCGGGCCACCGCGGCCATGGTCGCGGCGGTCAACCGGTTGTTCAGCCTGCGGCCCGACCCCTTCATCTTCACCGAGGGCATCGTCTTCCAGCCGGTCCGGGCCGCCGAGGGCGCCGGCCCGCCGCTGGTCATGGACGGTGCCCCGGTCCGGCCGTTCACGGCCCTGCTCCTCGACGCGGACAGTTCGGGGAAAAAGGCACTGGCCAAGAAGGACGCCACCCCCCTGGCCAGCGCCGGCTGCGCCGCGGAGATCGTCCGCCTGCTCGCCGCCGCCGACCGGGGCCGGGCCACCATCGGCGAGCGGGCGCTCCACGCCGGTGACATCGCCGTGCTGGTGCGCACCCACCGCGAGGCCGAGGCCGTGCAGGCCGCCCTGCGGGCGCACGGGCTGGTGAGCGTCACCCTGGTGCAGGCCTCGGTGTTCGCCAGCACCGAGGCCCTGCAACTGGCCCGGGTGCTCGATGCCCTGCTCGATCCGACCGATGCGGCCGCGGTGCGCACCTGCCTGGCCACCGAGCTGTTCGGCCTGGACGCGGCCGCGCTGCAGGCGCTTGGCGACAACCCCGCCGCCTGGAGCGGACACCTGGACCGGCTGCTCGCCTACCAGCGGTTGTGGCGCGACCAGGGGTTCCTGGTCCTGTTCCAGCAGCTGCTCGCCGACCGGCAGGTGACCCGCCGGCTCACCGGCCGGCCCGGCGGCGAGCGGGCCCTGACCAACTACCTGCACCTGGCCGAACTGCTCCAGGACAGCCCGGCCGCCTCGCACGGGGCCGCCGCCCAGGTGCGCTGGTTCGAACAGCAGCGGCTCCATCCGGACAGCAACAGCGCCGCCCAGCTCCTCCGCCTGGAAAACGATGAAGACCTCATCCGCATCGTCACTATCCACCGGGCCAAGGGGCTGGAATTCCCGGTGGTCTTCCTGCCGTTCGCCTGGTCGGTACGCACGCCGCAGGCCGGCGACGAACTCCTCTTCCACGAGCCGGCCAGCCATCGCCTGATCCTCGATCTGGGCACCGGCCGGGAGGAGCACGCCGAGCTGGCCCGCATCGAGCGGCTCGCCGAAGACCTGCGCCTGCTCTACGTGGCCGTGACCCGGGCCAAGTGCTGCTGCCTGTTCGCCTGGGGCCGGGTGAACGGCATGGAGGCGGGCGGGCTCGCCCACCTGGTGCACAACGGCGTCCCGCCCGCGACCGACGCCGAACTGGCCACTGGACTCGAACAGCTGAACGCCGACGAGCCGGTCCTCACCCTGGAGCCCTGCGCCGCGACCGCCGAGGCGGCCCGACCCGCGCCACCGGTCACCGGTCCCGGCCTGCAGCCGCTCGTGTTCCGGGGCCGCATCGACAGCCGCTGGTCCCTGACCAGCTATTCCCGGCTGATCGTTGACCTGCCCGCGGAGCGGGAGCGCGACGACGAGCCGGAGGACACCGGTGCACCGGCCGCACCCGAGGATTTCGCCGACATCCACACCTTCCCGCGCGGTCCGGCCGCCGGCACCTGCCTGCACACCCTGCTCGAGCGGCTCGACGGCAGCCGGCCGGCCACGGCCCAGCCGGAGCTGATCAGCGAGTCGCTGGTGCGCGCCGGCATCGACCCGCGCTGGCAGCCGGCCACCGCCGCCTGGCTGGACGCGGTGCGCGGGGTCGAGCTGCCGGGCAGCTGTCGGCTGGCGGACCTGGCCGACCGCGACCGGATCAGCGAGCTGGCCTTTCTCTTTCCGCTCGAGCAGGTCAGCCGGCAGCGCCTGAATACCGTGCTCACGGCCGCCGGCCTGCGTTCCCTGCCCACGGCCGAGGGGCGGCTGCAGGGGTTGATGAAGGGGTTCATCGACCTGGTCTTCCGCTGTGGCGGCCGCTTTTACCTGGTCGACTACAAATCCAACCACCTCGGCCCGGACCTGACCCACTACGGCCCGGAAGGACTGGCCGCCTGCATGGACGAACACCACTACCATCTCCAGTACCTGATCTACACCCTGGCCGTGCACCGGTACCTGCAGGCGCGGCTGCCCGGCTACAGCTACGCGGCCCACTTCGGCGGGGCTTACTATCTCTTTCTCCGCGCCCTGCACCCGGATCACCCGGCGGGCACGGGCGTGTACCACGCGCGCCCGGACGAAGGGCTGATCACAGCCCTGGACAGCTGCTGCCGCGGCCGGGAGGCAGGATGATGGACCTGCTCGAGCAAATCGCCGGTGCGCTCGCCCTGCGGCCCATCGATGTCCAGGCCGGGCGGCTGCTGGCCCGGCTGGGCGGGCCCGACTGCCCGGAACTGGCCGCAGCCGCAGCCCTGACCAGCTGGGCGGGTGGACAGGGCCACACCTGTCTGCCCCTGTCCCAGCTGGCCACCCAGCTCCGCCAGGCGACCGGGGGCCGGCTCGACAGCGACCCGGCCCGGCTCCGCCGCATTCTGCTCGCCACCGGCGCGGTCGGCCGGCCCGGCGAGCGGCAACCGCTCATCCTCGACGAGGCCGACCGGCTCGCCCTGCTGCGCTTCTTCCAGGCCGAAGAGCGCATCGCCCGCGCCCTGCGCGCCCGGGCCGCCGGCCTGGCGGACTGCCCGATGGAACCGGCCCGGACCCTGCTCGGCCGCCTCTTTCCCCCGGTCTTGGCGGGCACCATCGACTGGCAGCAGGCCGCCGCGGCCCTGGCCCTGGTCAAGGGGCTGGTGGTGCTGTCCGGCGGCCCGGGCACCGGCAAAACCCACACCGTGGCCCGTCTCCTGGCCCTGCTCGCGGCCACCGCCACCGCACCGCTGCGCATCGGCCTGGCCGCTCCCACCGGCAAGGCGGCCCTGCGCCTGCGCCAGTCCATCCGCCGGGCCCGGGAAACCCTGGACGCGGAGCTGGCCGCCGCGGTACCGGAAGAGACCCGCACCCTGCACCGGCTGCTCGGCTTCCAGCCCGCCCGGCAGCGCTTCCGCCACGACCGCGACCATCCCTTGCCCCTGGACCTGCTGGTCGTGGACGAGGCCTCCATGCTCGATGTGGCGCTCATGGCCGCCCTGCTCGAGGCCCTGCCCCCGGCCTGCCGGCTCATCCTGCTCGGCGACCGCGACCAGCTGGCCTCGGTGGAGGCGGGCAACCTGTTCGCCGACCTGTGCTCGGGCGAAGCCGGCTGGTCCGCACCACTGCGCCACCGGCTCGAACAGCTCACCGGCCAGCACTTCCCGGCCGCCGGTCCGCCCGACCCGATGGCCGACGCCTTTGTCCAGCTGCACACCGGCTACCGCTTCGACCGCGGCAGCGGTATCGGCGAACTGGCGCGGGCGGTGAACAGCGGCGACGAGGTCCTGCTCGATCGGCTGCTCGCCGGCGACGCCGCGGACATCCAGTTGGAGGAAGCCGACAGCCCCACCGGTTCCAGCCGGCTGCGGCAGGCGATCGAGGCCCTGTTCGCGCCGGTGTTCGCCGCCGCCTCGCCCCGGGAGGCGCTCCAGGCCCTGGAACAGGGCCGCATCCTCTCTGCCCTGCGGGAGGGGCCGAGCGGGGTCGAGGGGCTGAACCGGCTGGCCGAATCGGTGTTCCGCCGCCGCGGCGCCATCCCCCCGGGCCAGGACCGCTACCGCGGCCTGCCGGTGATGGTGCTGCGCAACGACTACACCCTGGAACTGTTCAACGGCGACACCGGCGTACTCTGGCCGGACGGGGAGGGCGTGCTGCAGGCCTGGTTCCCGCAGGAGGAGGGGGGCGCCCGGCCGGTGGCCCCGGCCCGGCTGCCGTCCTGGCAGGCGGCCTACGCCATCACCGTGCACAAGGCCCAGGGGTCGGAATTTGGTGAGGTGCTGCTGGTGCTGCCCGAGGAGGACACGCCGGTGTTCTGCCGGGAACTGCTCTACACCGGCATCACCAGGGCGCGGCGGACCATCCGCGTGTACGGCCGGCGGGCCATGCTCGTGCAGGGAATGCGGCGGCGGGTGGTGCGGTATTCCGGGCTGGCAGAGGCGCTGCGCCGGACCGATGACCAGGCGGCAGGCGGCGGGGAGGGGTGAGCGCGGCGGCGGTCAGGCCGGGGGTACGGCCGGGACGGTCTCCTGGCGGTACACCTGGCGGTAGAGACCGGCCAGGGTGAGGAAGGCGGTGACCATGAGCGGGCCGTAGATGATCCCGAGCAGGCCGAACAGGCTGACCCCGCCGATGATGGCGAGCAGCACGAGCAGCCGGTGCATCTGTTCCTGGCCGCGGAAAAAGCGCGGCCGCACCCAGAAACGCACGGCCAGTACCACCGCCGCGTGATAGGCGAGCACCACCGTGGCCTGGCCGACCATGCCGTTCAGGAGGAACACCACCGCCGCCGGCACCAGCACCAGGCCCGCGCCGAAAATCGGCAGGAAGGCCAGCACGCCGATGAGCACGCCGTACAGGACCGGCGCCCGCATGTCGAGCAGGGTGAACAGCAGGCCGCCGAGGGTGCCCTGGGCCAGGGCGTTGAGCCCGTTGCCCACCAGGATGACGCCGGCGAGTTCCGTGAACCGGGCGGCCAGCAGCCGGTTCTGCCGGACCGGCAGGGGCGAGAGGCGGGCGAGGAAACCGTTGAGCCGCTCGAACTCCATGAGCAGGAAAAAGGTGACCATCAGCAGCAGGCAGAAGCGCACCGCAAAATGGAGGATGTCGGCCGCCCAGGCCGAGGCCTGGGTGTAGATGAAGGCGCCGATGTTACGGCTGAAACCCGAGAACAGGGCGATCAGGTCCGGCGGCTCGAATTTCACCCCGAAACCGGCGAGTACCGCTTGTGCCTCGATCAGCAATGTATTATTGAGCATGAATTGCTGCAGTTTGATCAGCACGTTGCGGTCCCTGCCGAACTGGTACAGGTTCACCGCCTCGGTGGTGCACTCGCTGATCACCAGGGTGAGCGGCACGAACACGATCAGGGTGATGAGCGTGCAGGTCAGCAGCGCGGCCGCCCAGGGCGGGGTCCAGTGACCGAGGCGGAGATACGCCGGCCGGAACACCCCGGCGAGCAGAAAGGAGAGCACCAGGAACTGCCAGAACGGCCAGAGAATCCAGCCGAGAACGAGCGCACTGAGCACGAGCAGGGCCAGGAAGAACCGCGCCTGGAACGGCTCGGGCCGCCGGCCGGACGGTCTCCCTCCCGGATCGGGCGGCAGGGCTCTGGAGGGCTGGACGACAGGTGCGGGCATGGCAACGGATGGGCGGCAGGGGTTGGAATGGCGCCATGGTACCCACTCCGGCCGCAAAAGAAAACGGAAACCGGTTTGCACTGAACCCGAGAACACAGGATGACGAGATGTTGCACAAGGAACTTGACGTAGCACTGCACAAGGCCTCCGCCGACCAGCTGAAACCCCGGCCCGACGAGAACAGCCTGGGCTTCGGTCAGCACTTCACCGACCACATGTTCACCATGCGCTGGAACCGCGCCCAGGGCTGGCACGATGCCCGCATCGAGCCGTACGGACCTTTTTCCCTCGACCCGGCGGCCATGGTGTTCCATTACGGCCAGGCCATCTTCGAAGGCATGAAGGCCTACCGCGGCGGGAACAACGATATCTTCCTGTTCCGGCCCATGGACAACCTCAACCGCATGAACCAGTCGGCGGTGCGCATGTGCATGCCCCGCTTCCCGGCCGAGCGCGTGCTCGCGGCCCTGCGCGCCATGGTCTACCTGGACAGTGACTGGGTGCCGGCGAGCAAGGGGGCGACCCTGTACATTCGCCCGACCATGATCGCCACCGAGCCGGCGGTGGGCCTGCGTCCCTCCGAGGAGTACATTCTCTTCATCATCTGCTGCCCGGTGGGCGCCTACTATCCCGAGGGGTTCAGTCCGACCAGGATCTACGTCGAGGACCGCTACGTGCGCGCCGTGCCCGGCGGCGTGGGCAACGCCAAGACCGCCGGCAACTACGCCGCCAGCCTGCGCGCCCAGACCGAGGCGCACGACCGGGGCTACACCCAGGTGCTGTGGCTGGACGCGGTCGAGCGCCGTTACATCGAGGAGGTGGGCACCTCGAACATCTTCTTCGTGATCGATGACGAACTCATCACCCCGCCGCTCGAGGGTTCCATCCTGCCCGGCGTGACCCGCGACTCGGTGCTGCAGCTGGCCCGCGACTGGGGTTGGCGGGTGAGCGAGCGGCGGCTGGCCATCGACGAGGTGATCGTTGCCGGCGAGTCCGGGGCCCTGCAGGAGAGCTTCGGCACGGGCACGGCCGCGGTGATCTCGCCGGTGGGCGAGTTCTGTTACCGCGACAAGGACATCCAGATCAACGGCGGCCAGGTCGGCGAACGCGCCCGGCGCCTCTACGACGAACTTCAGGCCATCCAGTTCGGCCTTCGCGAAGACCCGCACAACTGGCGGGTCAGCGTCGGCTGAACACCCCGGTTCTTCCCACCCTCCGCAAATTTTCCTCTCATTTTCAAGGGTTGGGCGAAACATTTTTTCGCCCGACCCTCCCTTGATTTTTCCCGAAGCCGCACTACTGTATGCGCTGTTTGAAGACTGAAGCTTCGTTTTCGTCCGACCAATACGGTTTGCCCCGACCGTAGGACAGCAAACACCAATCGGGACAAACACTTTTTTTACCCGTTTACTCAAAAAAGAAAGACAGGAGGATTGTCCATGAAGATTCGTCCGCTGAATGACCGCATCCTGGTCAAAAGACTGGAAGGAGAGGAAAAAACCGCAGGCGGGATCATCATCCCCGACTCGGCCAAGGAGAAGCCGGCCGAGGGCGAGGTGGTGGCCGTCGGTCCGGGCAAGCTCAACGATGCCGGAGAGCGGGTCGCCATGGATGTGGCTGTCGGCGACCGCGTGCTGTTCTCCAAGTACGGCGGCAGCGAAGTGAAGCTGGACGGTGAGGATTTCCTCATCATGCGCGAGGACGACATCCTCGGCGTCATCCAGGCCTGATCCACAGATGCCCATTCACACGATATAACGCAAGGAGACTGACAACATGGCTGCAAAAGAATTGAAATACGGCGGCAAGGCCCGGGAAAAGATGCTCACCGGGGTGAACACCCTGGCCAACGCGGTGAAGGTCACCCTCGGCCCCAAGGGCCGCAACGTGCTCATCGAGAAATCCTTCGGCGCACCGGTCATCACCAAGGACGGCGTCACCGTCGCCAAGGAGATCGAGGTCAAGGACAAGTTCGAGAACATGGGCGCCCAGATGGTCAAGGAAGTCGC
>CAZMNU010000012.1:0-42076 GCA_964567725.1 uncultured Desulfobulbus sp.
CAGGTCATCGACACCGGCCGGGATGGAGGCGCGATCGTTGATGCCGCAGGCGACCACCGGGGTGCGGGGAAACAGCTCGGCCCGGTGGCGGGCCACCAGTTCCAGGGCGTGGTTGTCGGTGACGATGATGCCGTCGAACCGGGTATCGCGGTATTTTTCCCGGAACAACTCGAGCAGCCACGCCCGGTAGGCCGAAGTGTCGTGGTGCTTGGCGTCCAGGTACTCGACCCGGTAGCGGGCCCGCACCTCGGGCGTGTCCAGCATTGACAGGATGCCGGCATGCAGGTCCCGGGTCCAGGAGAAATCCGGGGCATAGGAGTGGAGGATGAGCAGGACAAGGGTGCGCAGCAGGGAAACGGCGGGATCCATGGGGCCTGCTTAGCATGCTGCCCCAGGTGCGGCAAGATGGAAAGGGGCGGGCTGCGGTGGCGGGTCCGGACGGGCAGTGTGCCCGGCCTTGACAGGGTTCGTTATTTCTTTCCCGTGTCGGTCTGGTAGGCGGTGGTGGCCACGGTGCGGCATTGCCGCTCGACCTGGAAGGCGATCGCCTGAATCTGTTCGTCTGGCAGCAGCTGCGCTCCCCTGGCGAGCGGGGTGGGATTCTTGCCGTTGTAGACGCGCGGGCCGCCAGGGCCGGTCCGTTTGATGTACCAGCCGGGCACGGCCAGTACCGGCTCCACCGGGGTTTCACTGCCGGTCGCCTGACAGAGCCAGGTGCGCAGCCATCTGGCCTGCTCCACGGCCTGGGTGATGGGTCTGGTCTCGGTCCATCCCGGGAAGGCGAGCTGCCGGCCGTCGTACCGCACCTCCCAGTTACGGTTTTCCGCCTTGCTGCTCTTGGCCCTGCCCTTGGTTTCGATGGCGAACACGCCCGTCGGGCCGATGGCAATGTGGTCGATGTTGAAGCCGTCGCCCGGAAAATCGTGAAAGACCCGGAACCCCTTCGCCAGCAGGGTGTGCAGTCCCTGGCCGACCATCAACTCGCAGTCATAACCGAGTCGGTAGTGGGTGCGGGTTCGCATGAGCCTGAATATTTTCAGGCTGAAGAACACCGAGAGGCCCAGCGCAACCCCGAGGTACAGGATCAGCAGGAAGGGTGAGGGTGGAGCCGAAGTCAGATACTGGCTGACAACAATGGCGTACAGGGCCAGGGGACCCATGAACATAAAGGTAAGGTAATCGGATATCCTGTCATTGATCTCTTCTATCCTTTCCTTGAGCGATTGCCCGGGACTCCTGAGCAGATCGAAATTGAGCGGGTTCTTTTTTCCCCTGGTCTGATGGCTGCGAATCCAAATGATGATGCCAGCAGGAACCAAGGCGCACAGGCCGATAATGGCCAGGGGGATAAGGCCGGTGAGAAAGGCGGGGGAAAGGTGAATCTGCATGTCGAGCTGTTCGGGTTGTCGTGGTATTGGGGGCAGTGTGCCGGGCAAGCCACGCTGAGGCAGAGCAGGGCGGAACAGGAGGCTCAGGCTACCGAGAACGGATTGCGCCGGGTTCAGTCCTGGCCGCCGCTGCGGCCATTGTACACCAGGGCGCCGCTGGCGGCAAAGGCGCGGAAGTCAGCGAGCGCCTGGTCGCGGAGCACGTTCTCGACGAGTTCGATGCCGCGGCGGGCCAGTTCGCCCCGCCAGTCCGCAGGCAGCGGCCCCTCGTCAAAGCCGGTGATCGCCTCCATCTCCGGACCCGGGCCGGCGATGACGAGCGAACGCACCCCGGACCAGAGCAGTGCGCCGAAGCACATGGCGCAGGGCGTCCAGTTGACCACCAGCTGGTGCACGGGCATTCCCGGCCCGCCCAGGTCGTAGACACCGAGCCGCCGCTGGGCGAGCGACAGGGTCACAATCTCGGCATGGGCCGAGGAGCAGCCGAGCGGCACCACCCGGTTGACGCCCACGGCCACCAGCCTGCCCGAGTCCCGTTCGAACACGCCGGCCGCGAACGGTCCGCCGGTCTCGCGCTCCCAGTTCAGGCGGGCGAAACGGAGCACCGCGGCCATGCGCGCCTCGACATCGGGCAGATGCTCGGGCAACCGCTGCAGTTCGGCGCTCGCCCAGGCGGGCAGGTCGAGATGGAAGTGAACGGGCAGGGCGGTGGTCGGGTCCATCACGAATCCCTCCAATCGGGGTCAGGCGCCGGCGAACCTGGCGCGGAACAGGAAAAACACCGCGCCCAGCAGGCAGAATCCGGCCCACAGGTAGTCCAGGGTGAGCCGCTCCTTGAGGTAGAAGACCGAGAAGGGCACGAACACCGACAGGGTGATCACCTCCTGGAGGATCTTCAGCTGGCCCACGTTCATCACCTGGTGGCCGATGCGGTTGGCCGGCACCTGCAGCAGGTATTCCAGGAGCGCGATCGCCCAGCTGATCAGGGCGGCGATGATCCACGGCTTGTGCGCCATGTTTTTCAGGTGGCCGTACCAGGCGAAGGTCATGAAGACGTTGCTGGCGCACAAGAGCAGGATGGTGAGGGTGGTGCGGTTCATGGCGGTCCCGTCCCGGGGCGGGGATGCGCTGGCTGGTGGCCGCTGCCTGCGTCCGGCGGGGCGGCCGGCGGAAGAGTTGTTCCTTTTCGCGCCGGAGGGTATATAGCAGCCGTTCTGCCGTTTTCCAAGGGCGAAGTGGCCGCCGTCATGCCACCACGGGAGATTGTCCATGCTCGGCACTGTTGTCAACGCCCTGGCCATTGTCGCCGGCGGCCTGGTCGGGCTCTGCTGCACCCGGGGGATCGGTGACCGCTTTCGCCAGACCGTGCTCCAGGGACTGGCCCTGTGCGTGCTCCTTATCGGGACGAAAAGCGCGCTCGGGGCCGACAACCTGCTGGTGGTGATCCTCAGCCTGGTGGTTGGCGGGGTGGTCGGCGAGTGGCTCGCCATCGAGTCCCGGCTGGAAGCCCTCGGCCGCCGGATCGAGGCCCGGTTCGCGGACGGCTCGGCGGGCGGCGGCGACTTCGCCCGCGGCTTTGTCAGCGCCAGCCTGGTGTTCTGCGTCGGCTCCATGGCCGTGGTCGGCTCGCTCGAGAGCGGGCTCGCCGGCAACCACCGCACCCTGTTCGCCAAGGCGGTCATCGACGGCGTGGCCGCGCTCATCTTCGCCTCCACCCTGGGCCGGGGCGTGCTTTTTTCGAGCGTGCCGGTGTTCCTCTACCAGGGCGCGATCACCCTGGCCGCCGGCCTGCTCCGGCCGCTGCTGTCCCCTGCGGCGGTGGCCGAGATGAGCGCGGTGGGCGGGTTGCTCATCGTCGCCATCGGCCTCAACCTGCTCGGCATCGCCCGCATCCGCGTCGGCAACCTGCTGCCGGCCGTGTTCCTGCCCCTCGCTGCCCACCTGGTCCGCTCCTGGCTGACCTGAACACCGGTCGCCGCGTCCCCCGCCGGGAAAACTCCTGCTGACTTTCCCGGCGATCAACGCTACAATAATCACTTAATAACCCTTCCCATCTCCAGGCGCTGCCCGGACGTTTCCGCCCTTTCTCCGTCGAGGTTTCCGCATGTCCACCGATCCGACCACGCTGCCCCTTGCCTCCGATGCGCTCAAGGCCAACCTGCAGGAAACCGCCGCCGCGGTGAGCATCGACCCGGCCTACGCCCCCCTGCAGGAGATCGTCAGCCGGTTCCAGGGGCTGTCCACCAAGCTGGAGACCCTGCTCTACGAGATCAGCCACCCGTACCGCAACTGGAAGCTCATCCTCCCGGACCTGCGCGCCTTTGTGCTCAAGAACCTCAACCACTACCGCGACCACGAAGAGGGGCCGGAGGCCTTCACCCTGTTCACCGGCATCTTTTTCGACGCCATCCGCGACACGGCCCGCAACGAGCAGCTGGCGCCGCGCATTGTCGAGGCCCTGCTCGCCTACGCGGACAAGCTCATCCAGTCGCTGGACACGAACGGCCTGTTCCGCTTCGAGGAGCCGTTGTCGCTGTTCTTCGCCCGGGTGCAGAACCTGGAGCAGAGCGCACCGCAGGTGGTCATGTCCATCGTCCAGGGGCACCACCCGGTGCGGCGCATGGCCATGCGCGTGGTCGAACTGCGCCGCAAGGCGCCGGACCGACCCTTCGACTGCCGTTCACTGGGCCGGCTGGTGCGCACCATCCTGCGGCGCAACTACGAGTACTGGCTCAGCGAGGAGGACCCGCTGCCCTGGTTCGAGAAGCAGTGCGGCGACTACTGCCGCGAGTGGCACGGCCAGCACCTGCTGGTGGGCATCTCCCACGACCACATCCGCCGATGTATGCAGACCCTGGACGAGGTGCCGGAGGAGGGCGACGACCACGCGGCCCTGGAGCTGATGTTCTCCCTGCCCAACCACATGGAGATCGTCCGCCTGTACAAGGAGATTCCCACGAAAATGGTCGCCGCCGACGCGGCCGGCGAGGCCCGCACCAACTTCGTCGAGAACCGCAAGCTGCTCTTCCTGTTCCGCATCATGGAGACCCGGGGGCTGTCCCTCATCCACGAGGAGACCCTGCGCGAGATCAACCGCTCGCTCGTGCAGCTCATCCGCAAGCAGAGTTTCGAGGAGATCGAGCTGTTCTTCAACACCGCCTTCCACCTGCTCAAAGCCAATGTCCGCCGCTACCCGCACACCAGCCTGCAGTGCATCCAGGTGATCGGCAACGAGGTGTTCAAGCGCGGCAACTCGCGCCTGGTCGAGGCCTTTCTCTGGGAGGCGGTGCGCTTCGGCTTCCAGTACGCGAACGTGCGCGGCGTGGACGAGGACTGGCAGCCCATCGCCAACCCGGCCCACCTGACCAACATCCGCGTCTGGCTGAGCCTGATCGAGCAGGAGCCCAAGTGGTGCTCCACCCTGTTCTCGGCGCTGATCATCAACCTGCGCCTGTCCGGCACCTGCGTGCGCGACACCGACCTGTTCCAGCGCGACATCACCCAGCTGCTCAACCACCCCATCGGCCCGATCTACAACCTGGCCAAGCAGTTCACCAAGCTCATGCCGGTGTTCTTCAACGAGATTGGCGCCGAGGGCGAGCTGCGCGATGTGTCCACCGAACTCGACGAGATCCACAAGCGCAAGGATGCGCTCATCCACTTCCTGCGCAAGCAGGCGCACGTGGAGTCGAGCAACCTGATCGTCGGCTTCATCGAGGGCATCTTCACCTTCTGGATCACCCTGGACAAGAGCTACCTGCGCGAATACCTGCCCGACGAGGTGCTCGACGAGGTGGCTGTCGACGGGCTCTTTGTCGACGACCAGCACCGGCTGGCCAAGCGTATCCGTCGGGATCTGCGCTTCACCCGCATGAGCCAGATCCTCGCCTGGAACGACGACGAGCGCCAGGCCTACCTGGACGCCCAGCAGGACCTCGACCCGGTCGAGCGGCGGCGCTTCGCCCTGTTGGTGCGCATGTACAAGCTGCTCCACCTCAAGTACAACCTCAGCCTGCCGGAGATCCACACCCAGCTCCAGCACGCGGTGCACAACGGCTTCCCGGAACTGGCCGGGCTGTTCGAGGTGCTCCGCGAGGACGACCCCTTCCACTGCCTGGACGCCCTGCTCGGCCAGCTCGAGAACCTGCGCCGGGTGATTCTCAGCCCGGAGAAGTTCGAGCCCAAGGAGGAGATCTACTACAAGCGGCACATCGCCGTGGACATCCCCTCGGTCTACGGCCGCTACTCGGAGCGCAAGTTCGACGCCCTGGGCCTGACCTTCCGCCTGGAGAGTCTGGCCAACGTCTACCTGGAGCGGCTGTTCGACACGGTCAACCTAAGCTTCATCACCCAGGTGACCTTCATCCGCATCCTCAAGTGTCTGCGCCTGTTCAACCGCGCCCTGCAGATCGACGGCATCAGCAGCCGGCGGCTGGACACCTACATCAGCCTGCTCACCTCGTCCATCGGCATCCGCCGCTTCACCTACACCCAGCACCTGGACATCATGCGCGGCCTGTCCGAGGGGGTCAAGGACGTCATCTACGCCTACTACACCAACATCCACCAGAACAACCTGTCGATCATCGTGCCGCAGATCGGCCGGGACAACCTGCTGGCCCGCTACCACACCCTCTGGGACGACAAAAACATGCCCGAGAACGTGCTGCGGCTCTCGGAGATGTTCTTTCGCGACCTGATCGCCACCACCTTCGGCCTGCAGCACCTGGACAACTTCATCGGCAAGGTGATCAACACCCTGGAGGCGCAGAAGGACCTGCTCGACGAGAAGACCCTGGACCTCTTGATGACCTACAACCCGGAAAAGGCGATCAGCAGCCTGCACGCCGAAAACAAGCGCACCCACAACCTCATCCACCTGGGCAACAAGGGCTTCAACCTGGTGGTGCTCAGCCGCGAGGGCATGCAGGTGCCGCCGGCCTTCATCATCACCACCGAGATCTTCCGCTGCTACCGGGCGGTGCGCCGCTTCGACCGGGCCCGCAACGAGTACATGCGCCGGGTGCGGGCGGCGATCACCGAGATCGAGCAGCTCACCGGCCGGGTGTTCGGCTCGCCCGACAACCCGCTGCTGTTGTCGGTGCGCTCGGGCGCGGCCATCTCCATGCCGGGCATCATGTCCACCATCCACAACGTCGGCGCCAACGAGGAGCTGGTGGCCGAGTACGTGGCCGCCCACCCGGAGGCCAAGTACTTCGCCTGGGACAACTACCGCCGCTTCCTGCAGAGCTGGGGCATGGGCAACGGCATGGAGCGGGAGGACTTCCAATCCCTCATGGACGAGCACAAGCAGCGCCACAACGTGCTCTACAAACGCGACTTCTCGCCCGAGGAGATGCACCAGCTGGCCCTCAACTACCAGCAGGCGGTGCGCAAGCGCGGTTTCGGCATGCCCGAGGACCCGTGGCTGCAGCTGATCGGCGCGGTGGACATGGTGCTCGACAGCTGGAACAACCCCAAGGCCCAGGAGTACCGCCACCTGATGGGCGTGTCCGACGACTGGGGTACGGCGGTGATCGTCCAGACCATGGTCTTCGGCAACCTGAGCACCCGGTCGGGCAGCGGCGTGCTGTTCACCGCCCACCCCTACCGCAAGGTGCGGCGGGTGGCCCTGTGGGGCGACTACGCCACCAGCGACCAGGGCGAGGACATCGTTTCCGGCCTGGTGACCAGTTCGCCCATCTCGGTGGAACAGGCGGAGATCGACGGCCGCGACGAGAACAAGAGTCTGGAGCTCCAGTTCCCCAAGATCTACAAGCGGCTGCTCGAGATCGGCCGCGAGCTGGTCTACGAGAAAGAGTGGAACGCCCAGGAGATCGAGTTCACCTTCGAGGGGCCGGAGCCGGAGCAGCTGTACATTCTCCAGACGCGCGACATGATCACCATCAAGAAGAAGGAGCACCTGATGGTGTTCGAGGACTCGGACCTGGCCCACAAGGCGATCCTCGCCAAGGGCATCGGCGTGTCCGGCTCGGCCATGATCGGCAAGGCGGTGTTCAACGAGGACAACATCCGCCAGCTGCGCCGCGAGGAACCGGACACCCACCTGATCCTCATCCGCCAGGACACCGTGCCCGAGGACATCCGCGAGATCTCGCTCACCGACGGGCTGGTCACCTCGCGCGGCGGCCAGACCTCGCACGCCTCGGTGGTGGCCACCCGCCTGGAGAAGACCTGCGTGGTCGGCTGCCGCGACATGCGGGTCTACGAAACGGGTGAATTCGCGGAGATCAACGGCACCCGGATCGAGTACGGCACCCGGATCGCCATCGACGGCCGCCACGGTCTGCTCATCGAGGGCAACTACCCGTTGCGGGAGGAGGTGCACATTCTGCCTTTATGAACAAGGCGGGGGGACATACAGTAGAGCAAGGCAACCCCGGGCCCGGCGAGGAAGCGGCTCTGGCCGCTACCTCGCCGGGCCGTCCTTTTTTAGCAGGAGGCAGGCAGATGCACACCACCCCAGAACCCCCGCGACCCGATGCGGACCACAACAGCCCGGCCGCGGTCCGCCGCTATGAACTGCACATCGACGACATGCACTGCGCCAGCTGCGTGCGCCGGGTGGAAGAGGCCATCCTGGCCGTTCCCGGCGTGGTCGAGGCCTCGGTCAACCTGGTGGAGCAGAGCGCAAGCGTCAGCGGCGGCGACCCGGAGGTCGTGGCCGCGGCCGTCCAGCAGGCCGGCTACGGCGCCCGGGTGACTGCGGCCGCGACCGCGGACCGCGCCTATGACATCGACATCCTCGGCATGCACTGCGCCAGCTGTGTGCGGAGGGTGGAGGAGGCGCTGCTCGCCGTGCCCGGCGTGGCCGAGGCGGCGGTCAACCTGGTGGA
This sequence comes from uncultured Desulfobulbus sp., assembly GCA_964567725.1. Classification (GTDB taxonomy): domain Bacteria; phylum Desulfobacterota; class Desulfobulbia; order Desulfobulbales; family Desulfobulbaceae; genus Desulfobulbus. The sequence goes on from CAZMNU010000012.1 coordinate 8,246, forward strand.
GAAGAGGGCCCGGGTGCGCGGCGGCGACCCGGAGGCGGCGATGCAGGCCGTGCTCGCCCAGGGCTACGGCGCCGCCCTCCAGGCCCCGGCCGCGACCGACAGCTTTTTCCTGCGCCTGGAGGCACTGCCTGATGCGGAGGATGTGGAGCAGATCACCGACGTGCTCCAGGCCCGGGACGGGGCGGCGGAGGTCGTCTTCGCCGATGGGCGGCTGCGGGTGACCACTGCCGAGCACCCGGCGGACGTGCTCCTGCGCCTGCACGACCTGGGCTTTCAGGCCGAACTCGAGGAGACCTTCGCCGACCCGGCGGTGGAGCAGGCCAACGAGGCCCGCCGCGAGATCCGCCGCTCCTGGCAGCGGGCCATCGTCGCCGGCGTGGTCGGCTTCGGCCTCATGGCCGGCGAGATGTCCGGCTTCTTTCCCCACCTGCACCAGAGCCGGGGGTTCTGGGCGGGTGCGGCCCTGGTCTGCCTCGTCACCATGTACTTCTGCGGCCGCAGCTATTTTGTCGGCGCCTGGAAGCAGGCCCGCCACGGCGCGGCCAACATGGACACCCTGGTGGCCCTGGGCACCGGCGCCGCCTGGCTCAGTTCGGTGCTGGTGATCGCTTTCCCCGCGTTTTTTCCGGGCGCCGGTCACCTCTACCTGGACGCCTCGGTGATGATCCTCGCCTTCCTGCAGCTCGGGCACGCCCTGGAGACCCGGGCCAAGCGGACCACCAGCGAGGCGATCAGCGCGCTGATCGGCCTGCGCGCCACCACTGCCCGGGTGGTGCGCTCCGCCGGTCAGGCGGAGATGCCGGTGTCGCTGTTGCGCGTCGGCGACCAGGTGCGGGTGCGGCCGGGCGAAAAGGTGCCCATCGACGGGGTGATCACCGAGGGGCGGACCACCATCGACGAGTCCATGCTCACCGGCGAGCCGCTGGCCGTGGCCCGCGAGCTGGGCGACGCGGTCACCGGCGGCACCATGAACCGCTCCGGCGCCTTTGTCCTGCGGGTGAGCCGGCTGGGCGAGGAGACGACCTTGGCGCGCATCATCCGCATGGTGCGCTCGGCCCAGATCAGCAAACCGCCCATCGGCCGGCTGGTGGACCGGATCGCCGGCGTGTTCGTGCCGATCGTGATCCTCATCGCCGCGGCCTCGTTCGCCTGGTGGCTGTTCATGGGCCCGGAGCCGCGACTGGCCTTTGCCCTGACCACGGCCATCGCCGTGCTCGTCATCGCCTGCCCCTGCGCCCTCGGCCTGGCCACGCCGATCGCCATCATGGTCGGCACCAGCCGGGCGGCCCAGGCCAACGTGCTCATCCGCAACAGCGACGCCCTGCAGAGCGCCTCCCGCCTCACCCACGTGGTGGTCGACAAGACCGGCACCCTCACCGAGGGGCGGCCGACGGTGACCGCCATCCGGTCGGCCGGCGAATTCGGCGAGGACGAGGTGCTCGGGTGGGCGGCCAGTCTGGAGAGCGGTTCCGAGCACCCGCTGGCCGAGGCGGTGCTCGCCGCCCAGGCGGAGCGCGGCCTGCCCCTGCACCGGCTGGACGACTTTACCGCGGTGGCCGGCCGGGGCGTGCGCGGCGTGCACGGGGGCCGCACCTACCTGCTCGGCAGCGACCGCTTCCTGGTCGAAGAGGGGGTGGATCTGCCGGCGGAGTTGCGCGCCGAGGCGGAAGCCCAGGCCGCCCGGGGCGGTACGCCGGTGTGGCTGGCCGGCGGCGGCGCGCTCATGGGGTTGCTCGTGCTCAAAGATCCGGTCCGGCCGGACTCGGCAGCCGCCATCAGCGCCCTCAAGCGGCGGGGCATCACCGTGGTCATGTGCACCGGTGACAACCACGCCACCGCAGCGGCGGTTGCCCGCGAGGTGGGCATCGACGAGGTGCACAGCGAGATCCTGCCCGAGGCCAAGCTGGCGGTGGTGCAGGAACTGCAGGAGCGGGGGTTCCGGGTCGGCATGGTCGGCGACGGGGTCAACGACGCCCCGGCCCTGGCCCGGGCGGACACCGGCTTCGCCCTGGGCAGCGGCACGGACGTGGCCATCGAGAACGCGGACATCACCCTGAGCGGCAACAGCCTCGGCCTGGTGGCCACGGCCATCGCCATTTCCGCGGCCACCATCCGCAACATCAGGCAGAACCTGTTCGGCGCCTTCATCTACAACGTGATCGGCATCCCGCTGGCCGCCGGCCTGTTCTACCCGTTCACCGGCTGGCTGCTCGAACCGATGTTCGCCAGCGCGGCCATGGCCCTGTCCTCGGTGACCGTGGTCACCAACGCCAACCGGCTGCGGTTCTTCCGGGCGAGGGACTAGGCGGCGGCAGGGCGGCAGGGGCGAAGGGGAAACAACGGCACTGGGGGAAAACATGGCAGAACGGCAGGAGACCACCACCACGACAGGGGACAGCGGTTCGCCCTTTGCCCTGACCAACATCCGGCTGTTCCTGGCCTTCCGGGTGCTGTTCAACGCCCGTTTCTACTACCCGGTGTTCACGGTCCTGTTTCTCGACTACGGCCTGACCCTGGAGCAGTTCGCCCTGCTCAACACCGTCTGGGCCGTGACCATTGTCCTGGCCGAGGTGCCCTCGGGCGCGCTGGCCGACGTGTTCGGCCGCAAGCGGCTGCTGGTGGCCACCGCCCTGCTCATGGTGGTGGAAATGGCCCTGCTCGCCTTTGTGCCGCTGGGCGACGGGCGGGTGATCTTTTTCGTCTTTCTCGCCAACCGGGTGCTCAGCGGCCTGGCCGAGGCCCTGGCCAGCGGCGCCGACGAGGCGCTCGCCTATGACACCCTGGTCGCCCACGACCTGGCGGCCCAGTGGCCGCGGGTGCTGGACTGGCAGATGCGCGTCCAGAACGGCGGCTTCATCGTTGCCATGACCCTGGGCGCGGCGGTCTACGACCACCGCCTGCTCAACCGGGTGCTCGCCTGGTTCGGCCTGGAGGGATCGGTGCACCCGGAACTGAGCATGCGCCTGCCCATCTACCTGACCCTGGGATTCGCCCTCCTGGCCCTGGGGGCGGTGCTGCGCCTGCGCGAACCGCAAACCCGGCCGTCCCGGTCGGGACACGCCCCGCTCATGGTGCTGCTGGGCGAGGCCACCCGGCTCACCCTGCGGGCGGGCGGCTGGATCCTGCGCACACCCTTTGCCCTGGCGGTGATCCTGTTCGCCATGATGCTGGACCACGTGCTCCGCCTGGTGGTCACCCTGACCAGTGAGTACTATCGCCTGATCGGTCTGCCCGAGGCGAGCTTCGGCCTCATCGGCTCGGCAGTGGCGGTGCTCGGTTTGTTCGTGCCGCGGCTGGCCCGCTGGCTGAGCGAGCGGTTTTCACCTGGCCGGAACCTGCTCGGGCTCGCCGCCTTCAGTGTCGTTGCCCTGGCCCTGCTCGCCCTGTTCCTGCCGTACCTGGGCGTACTGCCGATGATGGCGGTGTTCGTCGCCCTGACCACGACCAGCTTTTTCACCAGCCACTACCTGAACGCGGTCACCGAGTCGCACCAGCGGGCCACGGTGCTCAGCTTCAAGGGGCTGGCCTTCAACGCCGCCTACGGGGCCATCGGCGTGGGCTTTGCCGCGTTCATCGCCCAGGCCCGGGCCGGGCTCAGCGGAACCCACCCGGACTGGTCCGCGGACCTGGTCCAGGCCGGCGCCTTCAGGGCCGCCTTTGCCTGGCTGCCCGGCTACCTGGTCCTGGGCCTGCTGCTGGCAGCCCTGCTCTGCCTGCCGCGCCTGCGCCGCCGGGAGCGGGTCGTGGACGGGTCGTGAAGGGTGTGTTCAGCGGGAGGCGGGCACGCCCAGCTTTTTCAGGACGAGGGCGATCGGGCAGAACCCGGTGAAGCCATACTGGAGCAGGTTGGCGCCGACAAAGGCGGTGAACAGCAGCCAGTAGCGGCTGACGAACAGCGGGTTGCCGGTGCAGTCCACGCCCAGCGCCAGGCTGAGGAGGATGAACAGGCCAGCGAGGACATGGATCCAGTCGGTGATGATCATGGCGAAATCCTGGGACAAAAAGGCGCAGAGAGGGTGAGACCTTTGTGGGGACGGGTCAGTCCCCCGGGTCGGAATGGCATTCGGGCGGTTCGATCAGGCCGAAGCCGGCCAGGTCGGGTTCGACCGGGACACCTTGCTGCCCGCCGCGGCTGCAGAACAGCGACTGCATGCCGCGCATGAGGCTCAAGATGCGCGGGTCGGCGATGCGGTTGTAGATGTAGTTCGCTTCCTTGTGGGAGACGATGATCCCCTGGTGACGGAGGATGGCGAGGTGCTGGGAGAGGTTGCCGTTGGTCGTGCCCACCACGGCGAGCAGGTCGCCCACCGACAGTTCCCCGTCCTGGAGCAGGCAGAGAATCTTCAGGCGGATGGGATGGGCGATGGATTTAAGCAGCCGGGCAACATCTTCGATCTGGGCGTTTTCCATGGAAGGCGATGGGGTATTTTTTTTGGTGACACGTTTTAGAATTTAATGTAATGATAAATCAACGCCCAGGTTCCTGTCAATCATTCTCTGCACCACGGGAACGGTTGTCGCGCCGGCCGGGCGGCTGCAGCGGAGAAAATGGTCGCCGCAGAAGCCTGCGCCGGAAATCCTGTTGAGTTTTTACCCGTCTCCGGTAAGCATGGTGTACCGGAGACCGGTTCCCGGCCCGTGCCGGGAAGACCCGGGTCGCGCCGCCAGGCGCGTGCGAGAGTATCTGTTGAGCTGTTCCGGATGACGACCACGGTCCGCCCGGGACGCTCAGCCTGAAGCTGGCAGCGTATGTCCGTACGTTGAGTGGACTCAGTCCGGCGGCATGCAAACGGTTCATCGGCAGTACAATCAGTGGAGGAGGCGACGTATGAGTGCAATGGAAGACAAGATCACCAGTTTGTTGGCTGAGGGGAAGGTGTTCCAGCCACCGGAGCAGGGTCGCGACCAGGCCTGGGTCAAGTCCATGGAGGAGTACAAGAAGGCCTACGCCGAATCCATGGCCGATCCGGAGGGTTTCTGGGCCAGGCGCGCCGAGGAGCTGGTCACCTGGGACAAAAAATGGGACAAGGTGCTCGAGTACGATCTGTCCGTGCCCGAGGTGAAGTGGTTCCTGGGCGGCAAGCTCAACGTGTCGGTCAACTGCCTGGATCGCCACCTGACCGACGGTCGACGCAACAAGGCGGCCATCATCTGGCAGGGCGAGCCGGAAGAGGATGTGCGCGTCTACACCTACCAGATGCTTCACGACGAGGTCTGCCGGTTTGCCAACGTACTCAAGAAGAAGGGCGTCAAGAAGGGCGACCGGGTGGCCATCTACCTGCCCATGGTGCCTGAGCTGGCCATCTCGCTGCTGGCCTGCGCCCGCCTCGGCGCGGTCCACTCGGTGGTGTTCGGCGGCTTCTCGGCCATCGCCCTGCAGAGTCGCATCGAGGACTGCCACGCCAAGGTGCTGATCACTGCGGACGCGGTGCTGCGCGGCGGCAAGCCGATCCCGCTCAAGCCCAATGCCGACGAGGCGCTCGAGACCTGCCCGAGCGTGGAGACCTGTGTTGTGGTCCGGCGCGCCGGCAACGAGGTCGAGATGAAAGAGGGCCGCGACTGCTGGTGGCACCGCGAGGTCAACGCCAAGGACATCAGCTCGGTGTGCGAGCCCGAGTCCATGGACGCCGAGGACATGCTCTTCATCCTCTATACCTCCGGCTCCACCGGCAAGCCCAAGGGCGTGGTCCACACCACCGGCGGCTACCTGACCTACGCCATGCATACCAGCCAGTGGGTGTTCGATCTGAAGGACGACGACGTCTACTGGTGTACCGCGGATCTCGGCTGGATCACCGGCCACAGCTACATCCTCTACGGGCCGCTGGGCCTGGGAGCAACCTCGATGATGTTTGAGGGCGTGCCCTCCTACCCTGGACCGGACCGGTTCTGGAAGATCGTCGAGAAGTTCAAGGTCAACATCTTCTACACCGCGCCCACCGCCATCCGCGCGCTCATGCGCGAGGGCGTCGAGCCGACCCAGAAGTGGGACCTGTCCAGCCTGCGCATCCTCGGCTCGGTGGGTGAGCCGATCAACCCCGAGGCCTGGATGTGGTACTACATCAACATCGGCAAGGAGCGGCTGCCCATCGTCGACACCTGGTGGCAGACCGAGACCGGCGGCATCATGATCTCGGCCCTGCCGTATGTCACCCCGCTCAAGCCCGGCTCGGCCACCCTGCCGCTGCCCGGCGTGGATGCGGCCATCTACAACGAGGCCGGCACCGAAGCCAGCCCCAACGAGGGCGGCCACCTGGTCATCCGCAAGCCCTGGCCGGGCATGCTGCGCGGCGTTTTCGGCAACCCGGAGCGCTACAAGAAGGCCTACTTCAACCGCTACGCCGATACCTACGACCCGGAGGACGGCGCCCGCAAGGACGAGGACGGCTACTTCTGGATCATGGGCCGGCTCGATGACGTGATCAACGTCTCCGGTCACCGCCTGGGCACGGCCGAGATCGAGTCCGCCCTGGTGGCCCACGAGGCCGTGGCCGAGGCGGCCGCGGTCGGCATGCCGCACCCGATCAAGGGCCAGGCCATCTTCGCCTACGTCACCCTGATGACCTGGGCCGAGGAGAGCGAGGAGTTGCGGGCGGAACTCCGCCAGCACGTGCGCAAGGAGATCGGCCCCATCGCCACCCCGGAGGTGATCCTGTGGGCACCGAGCCTGCCCAAGACCCGGTCGGGCAAGATCATGCGCCGCATCCTGCGCAAGATCGCGGCCAACGACTTCGCCGACTTCGGCGACACCTCGACCCTGGCCGATCCGTCGGTGGTCGAGCAGCTGGTCGACTCCAAGAAGCAGATGGGCTGAACCACAGGGACCGGGGTCGCCGTCCGGCGGCCCCGACCCGATTCCTCCGCAGACAGGTACACAGCAGGCGGGGCGCAGGGGCGTCCCGCCTGTGCTGTTTCCCGCCGGGGAACCATTCCGTTTTTTGTTTGCAACAGGCTCTGGTATGGTATCATGTCTGACCTTGCGCCTTTTTTCCGGCGCAGCGGTCCGGGCCCGCCGCCGCCCGCCCGTCCGCCGGATCCCCGGCATCGATCAACCAACAAACGCTGTCAGGACGCCATGACCGGTAACGACATCAGAACCCTCTTCCTGGAATATTTCGAGAGCAAGGGCCACACCCGGGTGCCGGCCTCCTCGCTGGTGCCCCATGACGACCCGACCCTGCTGTTCGTCAACTCGGGCATGGTGCAGTTCAAAAAGGTGTTCATGGGCGAGGAGACCCGGCCCTATGTGCGGGCCACCACCGCCCAGTCGAGCGTCCGCGCCGGCGGCAAGCACAACGACCTGGAGAACGTCGGCTACACCGCCCGCCACCACACCTTCTTCGAGATGCTCGGCAACTTCTCCTTCGGCGACTATTTCAAGAAGGAGGCCATCGCCTTTGCCTGGGAGTTCCTCACCGAAAAGCTGCACCTCGACCCGGAGCGGCTGTGGGTGACCGTGTACAACGACGACGACGAGGCGCACGCCCTGTGGGAGCAGGTCGAGGGACTCCGCCCCGGCCGCATCGTGCGCATGGGCGAGAAGGACAATTTCTGGGCCATGGGCGACACCGGGCCCTGCGGCCCCTGCTCGGAGATCCACATCGACCAGGGGGCCGAGGTCGGCTGCGGCCGGCCGGACTGCGCCCTGGGCTGCGACTGCGACCGCTTCCTGGAGATCTGGAACCTGGTGTTCATGCAGTTCTACCGCGACGAAAAGGGCACCATGACGCCCCTGCCCAAGCCCTCCATCGACACCGGCATGGGGTTGGAGCGGGTGGCCGCGGTGGTCCAGGGCAAGACCAACAACTACGACTGCGACCTGTTCACGCCGATCATCGAGCACGTGGCCGCGCTGGCGGGCAAACGCTACCACGACGTTCCGGCCGACGACGTGTCCATGCGGGTGATCGCCGACCACGCCCGGGCCACCACCTTCCTGGTGGCCGACGGCGTGCTGCCGGCCAACGAGGGCCGGGGCTACGTGCTGCGGCGGATCATGCGCCGCGCCATCCGCTACGGCCGCGCCCTCGGCCTGACCAGCTTCTTCCCCGGGGTCTGCGCGCTCGTCACCGAACAGATGCAGGCCGCCTACCCCCACCTGAACGACACCCGCGACCTGCTCGCCAAGGTGGTGACCAACGAGGAACAGCGCTTCGGCGAGACGCTCGATCATGGTCTCAACCGGCTCGACCAGGAGATCCGACACCTGAAAAAGGCGCAGGGCGATGCGGCCGTGATCCCCGGCGAATTCATCTTCAAGCTCTACGACACCTTCGGCTTCCCGGTGGACATCGTCCGCGACATCGCCATCGAAAAAAACATCGCCTTTGACGAGCCGGGCTTCACCCGGGCCATGGACCAGCAGCGGGAGCAGTCGCGCAAGTCCTGGAAGGGCAGCGATGTGGACCACCTGGAGACCGGCGTGATCGAGCTGGCCCACCAGGGCAGGAAGGCCGAGTTCATCGGCTACGGCAGCCGCCGCGGGGTGGCCGCGGTGGAGGCCATCGTCAATGCGGCCGGCCAGCTGGTCGACGAGGCCGCGGCCGGCGAGAGCCTGCGCCTCTTCTGCGCGCAGACGCCCTTCTACGCCGAGTCCGGCGGCCAGGTGGGCGACCAGGGCGAGATCACCTGGCCGGGCGGCCGCTTCGTGGTCGAAAAGACCATGGCCCCGGCCGAGGGTCTGATCCTCCACCAGGGCCAGCTGGTCGAGGGGCGGCTCACGGTCGGCACCCGGGTGGACCTGGTGGTGGCCGACCGCCGTGCCGACACCGCCCTCAATCACACCGCCACCCACCTGCTCCAGGCCGCGCTCAAACAGGTGCTCGGCGACCATGTCAAGCAGGCCGGCTCGGCCGTGGACCACAACCGGCTGCGCTTCGACTTCACCCACTTCTCGCCGCTCACCCTGGGCGAGATCTTCACGGTGGAGCAGCTGGTCAACGCCGAGATCCGCCGCAACGAGCCGGTGGCCACCGACCTGCTTGGCCGCGAGGAGGCCATCGCCGAGGGCGCCACCGCCCTGTTCGGCGAGAAATACGGCGACACGGTCCGGGTGGTGAGCATCGGCGGGTTCAGCAAGGAGTTGTGCGGCGGCACCCACGCCGGGCGCACCGGCGACATCGGTTTCTTCAAGATCGTGGTCGAAACCGGTATTGCCGCCGGCGTCCGCCGCATCGAGGCGGTCACCGGGCCCGGGGCGGTGCAGTGGGCCCAGGACCTGGCCCGCCAGGCGGCGGCCATCGGCGAGGTCCTGTCCGGGCCGATCGAGGGCGCCGCGGACAAGATCCAGGGGCTGATGAAGCGCCAGAAGGAGTTGGAAAAGCAGATCGCCGCGCTCAACGCCTCCATGGCCCTGTCCGACCTCGACCAGCTGGTCGGCTCGGCGGTGGACGTGGACGGCGTGCGCGTGATCGCCGGCCGGGTGCCGCTCGATTCGCCCAAGACCCTGCGCGAGATCGGCGACAAGGTGCGCGACCGGCTGCAGAGCGGCGTGATCGTGCTCGGCGGCGAGTTTGAGGGCAAGGCGGCCCTGCTCGCCATGGTGAGTAAGGACCTGACCGGCCGGATCAAGGCCGGCGACCTGGTCAACCGGGTGGCGACCATCGTCGGCGGCAAGGGCGGCGGCCGGCCGGACATGGCCCAGGCCGGCGGCACCATGCCTGACAAACTCGACGAGGCTGTGGGCCGGGTGGTCCCGCTGGTGCGGGAACTGCTCGGCTGAGGGCGGCGCTGTCGTGTCCAGAGAACAGAGTCGCCGGACCGTGGATCACCGGCGCATCGTCATCACCGGGGTGGGTTTGGTGGCCCCCGGAGCCGCCAGCCTGGCGGAGTTTCGCGCCAACCTGCTGGCCGGCACGAGCGGTATCTCCACCCTTGACCTGCGCTACATGGGCGTGCATCCGGCCGGGGTGTGCACCTTTGCCGAGACCCGCTACCGCAAGAAGCGGGAGAACAGCCGCGGCACCCGCGCCGGCTGCATCGGCGTCTACTGCGCCAACGAGGCCCTGCGGGACGCGGCCATCGATTTTTCCGAGTACGACCGCGCCGCCACCGGCGTGTACATCGGCCTGACCGAGCACGGCACGGTGGAAACCGAGAACGAGGTCTTCAATATCGGCCAGTACGGTAACGATGTCGACTACTGGACCCATCACCACAACCCGCGCACCGTGCTCAACAACCCGGCCGGCGAGATCACCCTGAATCTCGGCCTGACCGGGCCGCACTACGCCATCGGCGCCGCCTGTGCCGCCGGCAACGCTGCCCTCATCCAGGGGGTGCAGATGCTGCGCCTGGGCGAGGTCGACCTGGCGCTCTGCGGCGGGCTCTCCGAGTGCGTGGGCAGTTTCGGCATCTTCGCCAGTTTCCGCGCCCAGGGGGCCCTGGCCGAACACCCGGACCCGACCCGGGCGAGCCGGCCGTTCGACCGGGACCGCAACGGCATCGTCATCTCCGAGGGGGGCTGCGTGTTCACCCTGGAGCGGCTCGACCGCGCCCTGGCCCGCGGCGCCCGCATCCTGGGCGAGATCACCGGCTACGCCATGAACTCGGACGCCCGCGACGTTGTCCTGCCCTACGGCCCGCGTCAGCGCCAGTGCATGGAACTGGCCCTGCGCCGGGCCGACCTGACCCCGGCGGACATCACCATCGTCAACACCCACGCCACCGGTACCCGCCAGGGCGATGTCGAGGAGTGCCGGGCCCTGCGCGAGACCTTTGCCGATTGCCCGGCCACCTGGATCAACAACACCAAGTCGAGCATCGGCCATGCCATGGGCGCGGCCGGGGTGCTCGAACTGGCCGGCAACCTGCCGTCGTTCACCGACAACCTGGTGCATCCGACCATCAACCTCGACCACCTCGACCCGGACTGCGCCCTGCCCGGCCTGGTGGCCGCGACGCCGCGCGAGGTGGAGCGGGTCGACGCCATCCTTAACAATTCGTTCGGCATGCTGGGCATCAATTCGGTGGTGGTGGTGGAGAGATTTGTGGCAAACTGAGTCGTCGTATGGTAACTGTCCGCACTTTTCGGGCAGTCTTTTTTTTTCATTATCCTGAGGACCTGTTGTATGAGCCGTGACGAAATCAAGGACGTTATCCTTGAAATCATAGAAGATATCGACGAGGAGGCGGATCTCGCCAGCCTCGACGCCAACGCCCCCCTGCGGGACCAGCTGGACCTGGATTCCATGGACTTTCTCGACATCGTCATGGAACTGCGCAAGCGCTACAAGCTGCAGATTCCGGAAGAGGAATACCCGCACCTGGCCACCCTGGCCAGCTGCGTCAACTATCTCGAGCCCAGGCTGCAGCACGTCTGATGTCCCTCCAGGGGGACCGCGCCAGGCCCGTACCCGTGCATTCCGCTCCCCGGGCCGGCGCGCATGGCTGACTTTCAGCTCATCATCATCGGCGGCGGCCTCTCCGGGCTGGCGGCCGGCATCCGCGCCGCCCGTTTCGGCCGGAAAACCCTCATCCTCGAGCAGCATGCCCTGCCGGGCGGCCTGAACTCCTACTACCTTCGCCAGGGCCGCCTGATAGAAACCGGCCTGCACGCGATGACCAACTTCGCCCCCCCGGGCGACAAGCAGGCCCCGCTGAACCTGCTGTTCCGGCAGTTGCGCCTGTCGCGCCGCAGTTTCGTGGTGCGCGAGCAGCTCGGCTCCGAGATCCGTTTCCCCGGCCGGACCCTGCGTTTCACCAACGACCCGGCGGTGCTCACCGCCGAGGTGGCCCGCGCGTTTCCGGCCTGCGCCGACCGCTTCGTCCGCCTGCGGCGGGCGATCGGCGCCTGCGACCCCTTCCGGCCCGCACCCTGGCGTTCCGCCCGGCAGTTTGTCGCCGCGATCCTCGGCGAGGCCGAACTCGAGGAGATGCTCCTGCTGCCGCTCATGGTCTACGGCAACCCCGAGGAAGAGGACATGGACCTGCGCCAGTTCGTGATCATGTTCCGGGCGGTGTTCGAGGAGGGGTTCTTCCGGCCCGCCGGCACCATCCGTGACTTCCTTGACCAGCTTGTCCGCCAGTACCGGGACTTCGGCGGGGAGCTGCGGCTGCGCTGCCCGGTGGGGGAGATTATCGTCCGTAACGGCCGGGCAGCGGGGGTGCGGCTCGAGGACGGCACGGAGCTGACCGCCGAGGACGTGCTCTCCACCGCCGGCATCCCGGAAACCATCCGCTTGTCCGGATGGCCGGAGGCGCCGGCGGCGTACAGCGGCCGGATGAGCTTCATGGAAACCGTGAGCGTGCTGCCGCGGCCGCAGGTGGAGGTCACCATGGGCAGCCGCACCATCGTCTTCTACGCGACCGCGCCCACCTTCGGCTACCGCCGGCCGGTCACCCTGCTCGACACCTCCTGGGGGGTGATCTGCTGTCCGGAAAACTTCGCCGGCGGCACCCCCGCGGCCACTGCCCAACTGCGGGTCACCAACGCCGCCAGCCATCCCCTCTGGCAGGCCCTGCCGCAGGAGGCCTACGCGGCGGCAAAGGCCCGCTGGACCGCGGCCGCGGTCCGTGCCAGCGAGGAAATCATTGGGCAATACCAGCCGTCCGTTGTATATCAGGACAGCTTCACGCCGGTGACCATCGAGCGGTTCACCCGCAAGGCCGGCGGCGCGGTCTACGGCAGCCCGGTGAAACTCCGCGACGGGCGCACCCCGGTCGGTCACCTGTTCGTGGCCGGCACCGACCAGGGCTACCAGGGCATCGTCGGCGCCATGCTCAGCGGGGTCACCGTGGTCAACAGTCATCTTCTCCAGTGAACAGCAGCATGCAGTCGACGCCAGCGGACATGATCCTTCCCCGATACGACGCGGTGGTGGTGGGCTCCGGCCTGGGCGGCCTGACCTGCGCCAACCGCCTGGCCGGCGCCGGCCATTCGGTGCTGCTGCTCGAGCACCACAGCCGCCTGGGCGGGCTGGCCACCTGGTTCCGGCGCGGCGGCCACATCTTCGACGTCAGCCTGCACGGCTTTCCCTACGGCATGGTCAAGACCTGCCGCAAGTACTGGGGCCGGGCCATCCGTGACGCCATCGTGCAGTTGCCGCACATCGTCTTCGACAATCCGCAGTTTTCCCTGACCACCACCTTCAGCAAGGAGGATTTTATCCGCATCCTCCAGGAGCGGTTCGGGGTGGCCGCCGGGGTGGTCGGCGAGTTCTTCGCCACGGTCGACGCCATGAATTTCTACGACGACCGCAGCCTGACCACCCGCGAACTGTTCACCCGCTTCTTCCCCGGCCGCACCGACATCCACCGGCTGCTCATGGAGCCGATCACCTATGCCAACGGCTCCACCCTGGACGAGCCGGCCATTACCTACGGCATCGTCTTCTCCAACTTCATGAACCGCGGGGTGTACACCTTCGAGGGCGGCACGGACCGATTGATCGGTCTCATGGCCGAGGAACTGCGCGGCAAGGGGGTGCACATTTGCACCGGCGCCCGGGTGGAGCGCATCCTGGTCGAGAACGGCAGGGTCTGCGGGGTGCAGGTGGACGGCCGCCGTATTGGCGCAAACGCCGTGGTCTCCAACGCCGGGGTCACCAACACGGTGGAGGAGCTGGTCGGCCGCGAACGGTTCTCCGCGGACTTTTGCGAGCAGTTCAACGCGGTGCGGGTCAACAACTCGAGCTGCCAGGTGTACTTTGGCATCCGCAAGGGCGAGACCATCCCGGAGATCGGCGACCTGCTGTTCACCTCCACGGCGCCCGAGTTCTCCTCGGCGGAGATGCGGCGCATGGACACCCGCAGCCGCACCTTCTCGGTCTACTACCCCAAAACCCGGCCCGAGGCCGAGCCGGACCACACCATCGTCGCCTCGATGAACGCCAACTACGACGATTGGGCCGAACTCGACCTGGAGTCCTACCGGCAGGCCAAGGCGGCCATGGTCGAACGCTGTTTCGATGACCTGGAGCGCTACGTGCCGGGCGTGCGCGCCAAGGTAGACACGGTCGAGGCGGCCACGCCGCGCACCTTTCAGCGCTACACCCTGCATACCCGCGGCACCAGCTTCGGCACCAAGTTCGAGGGACTGGACATCTCCCGCACCCTGCACCGGGAGATCCCGGGGCTGTTCCACGTGGGCTCGGTGGGCATCATCATGAGCGGCTGGCTCGGGGCGATCAATTACGGGGTGATCGTCGCCAACGATGTCGATGCGCATCTGCATGACTGACCCTCTTTTCGGCAAATGACGTCCCGGAGAACGGCATTGATGGCAAACGACCAGACTCACTTTGATTTTGCAGGAAAAAAGGCCGTGGTCAGCGGCGCCACCCGTGGGATCGGCCGGGCCATCAGCGAGGCCCTGCTCGAGCAGGGCGCCCTGGTGGTCGGTGTCTACGGCGGCAACGAGGCCGCGGCCGCGGCCATGGCCGAGGCCTGCGGCCGCTTCGGCGACCGGTTGCGCCTGCACCGGTTGGACGTCAGCGACTTTGCCGCGGCCACTGCCTTTTTCCAGATGCTGGAGGCCGAATGGGACACCCTGGACATCCTTGTCAACAACGCCGGCATCCGCCGAGACGCGGTGCTCGCCATGATGCGCGAGGAGGACTGGCGCCGGGTGATCGAGGTCAACCTCACCGGCGGCTTTGTGCTGAGCCGCTCGGCCCTGCCGATGATGCTCAAACAGAAATACGGCCGCATCCTGTTCGTCACCTCGCCCATGGGGCATCTTGGTTTTGTCGGGCAGAGCAACTATGCCGCCTCCAAGGCCGGCCAGGTGGGCCTGATGAAATCGCTTTCCAAGGAGGTGGCCAAGCGCCGGATCACGGTCAACTGCATCTCGCCCGGGTTCATTGCCACCGATTTCCTCGACGACCTGCCCGAGGCGCAGGTGAAGGACTATAAAAAGATGGTCCCGGCCGGCCGGTTCGGTACGCCGGCCGAGGTGGCCGAGGCGGCGCTGTTCCTGCTCGGCGACCGGGCCGCCTACATCAACGGCGCGGTGCTGGAAATAACCGGCGGGCTGTGAGCATGGACACCCCTGTCGATCCCTTCATTCTCGAGCGCATCCCGCACCGGCCGCCCTTTCTCTGGCTCGACCGGGTGGTGGAGGTGGGCGAGGCGGCCATCCGCGCCGAGAAGACCCTGCCCGAGGATCTGGACGTTTTCCGCGGCCACTACCCCGACTACCCGCTGATGCCCGGGGTGCTGCTCTGCGAGGCGGTGTTCCAGGCCGGGGCGGTGCTGCTCGGCGAACTGCTCCGGCAGGAGCCCGAAGCGGGCGGTGGTGCCGTGCCGGTGCTTACCCGCATCCTTGGGGCAAAATTCAAGCGGGAGGTGCGGCCGGGCGATTGTTTGGAGATCCGCGCCGCCCTGGTCGAACGCATGGGGCCGGCCTGGATCATGAAGGGCAGCGTCCGCGTCGGCGGCAAAGTGGCGGTGCAGGTGGAGTTTGCCTGCGCGCGCAAGGAGGGGTAAGTGGATTTTCTCGGGCTCGCCGGCCGGCGGATCGTGGTGTTCGGCCTGGCCAACCGCAAATCCGTCGCCTGCGCGGTGGGCCGGGTGCTGGTCGAGGCCGGTGCCGAGGTGGTGCACGTCGTGCGCACGGACGAGCGCGCGGCCACAGCGACGCGGCTCTTTCCGAAGAGCCCGGTGTTTGTCTGTGACGTCGAGGACGAGGTCAACATCGTCCGCGTCCGCGACCAGATCGCCGAACGGGTGGGCGGGCCGATCCACGGCCTGGTTCACTCCATCGCCTTTGCCAACTACTCCGAAGGATTGCGGCCCTTCCACCAGACGTGCAAGCGTGATTTCCTCCAGGCCATGGACATCTCCTGCTTTTCGTTCATCAGTCTTGCCAATCACTTTCGCGACCTGCTCGACCGAGGGGCGTCAGTGGTGACCGTGTCCATCTCGACCACCCGCATGGCCGCTGAGAACTACGGCTACATGGCGCCGGTCAAGGCGGCGCTGGAGTCCTCGCTCTGCTTTCTCGCCAAGAGCTTTTCCGCCTTTTCCGAGGTCCGCTTCAACGCGGTCTGCCCGGGCCTGCTCAAAACCTCGGCCTCGGCCGGCATCCCCGGCTACGTGGACAGCTACCTGTTCGCCGAGCAGGCCACCCTGCGCAAACGGGCCGTGCAGACGGACGAGGCGGCGAACGTGGCCGCCTTCCTGCTCTCGCCGCGTTCCTCGGGCATGACCGGCCAGTGCCTGGTGGTGGACGGAGGCATGGGGCTCAACTATTTCGATCAGGCGATCGTCAGCCGGGTGGTCGGCTGACCGGCCCTGTGGCCCGCCTGCACCCGTGATCCCGGAGGTTTTCCCGTGCCGCCCCTGCCGCTGCTCAGCCGTGCCTGGGAGATGCTTGTCCGCACCAAGGACGTGTTCCTCTCACCGACCACCCCGCTGCGGGTCAAGGTCATCCTCGCCCTGGGCCTGCTCTACACCCTCTCGCCCTACGACCTGATCCCCGAGTGGGTGCCGGTACTGGGGGTGATGGACGATCTCGCCCTGGCCGCCCTGCTCATCGCCTGGGCGAACAAGTGGAAGATTCCGAAATGACCAGTTGGCAACAGCGCCCGGCCCGTCGCCGGCACAGGGTGGCGCCATGATGCGCTGGGAGCGGGTGTGCGTGCATGAGTTCGGCGCAGTGCTGCCGCCGGTGGAGCTGAGTTCGGCGGCCATCGAGGAACAGCTGCGGCCTGTGTACGATCGGCTCAAGCTGCCGGCCGGCCGGCTCGAGCTGATGACCGGCATCAAGGCCCGCCGCCTGTGGGAACCCTGCACCCGGCCGAGCGACGGCGCCGCCGCGGCCGGCCGGCTGGCCCTGGAACGCTCCGGGGTGCCGGCCGAGTCCATCGGCTGCCTGCTGTTCACCTCGGTGAGCCGCGACATGATGGAGCCGGCCACCGCCGCCTTTGTCCACCGGAGTCTCGGCCTGCCCGAATCCTGCCTGCTGTTCGACATCTCCAACGCCTGTCTCGGGTTTCTCGACGGCATGGTCATGCTCGCCAACATGCTCGAACTGGGCCAGGTGCAGGCCGGGCTGGTGGTGGCGGGCGAGACCGCCGAGGACCTGGTGCGCTCCACCCTGGCCCACCTGCGGGCCGACACCTCGCTCACCCGCAAATCGATCAAGCCGCTGTTCGCCAGCCTGACCATCGGCTCGGGCGCGGTGGCGGTGGTGATGAGCCGCCGCGATTTCGCCGACAGCGGCCATCGCCTGATCGGCGGCGCCTGCCGGGCCAACACCCGCTACAACGACCTCTGCCAGGGCGGCCAGAACGCCGAGCAGGGGACGCTCATGTCCACCGACTCCGAGCAACTGCTCGACAAGGGGATCGACACCGCCGCCCGCTGCTGGCAGGAGTTTCAGCAGGTGCTCGGCTGGGCTGCGGCCGACATCGACCGGTTCTTCTGTCACCAGGTGGGCCGGGCCCATGCCCAGCGGCTGTTTTCGACCCTGGCGCTCGACCCGGCGCGCAACTTCGAAACCCTGCCGTACCTCGGCAACGTCGGCTCGGTGTCCGCGCCGATCACCATGGCGCTCGGCATCGAGCAGGGTGCGCTCGCGCCCGGTCAGCGGGCCGCCCTGCTCGGTATCGGCTCGGGCATCAACTCCCTCATGCTGGGGATCGACTGGTGACCGCTCCCCGCCCGCTGGCCGAATACCCGTTCACGCCGCGCTTCCTCGAGGTCGACGGCCACCGCCTGGCCTACCTGGACGAGGGCAGCGGGCCTCCGGTGGTCATGGTGCACGGCAACCCCTCCTGGTCGTACCTGTACCGCAACCTGGTGTCGGCCCTCTGCGACCGCTACCGCTGTATTGTCCCCGACCACCTCGGCTGCGGGTTCTCGGACAAGCCGCAGCGCTATCCCTACCGGCTGGTCAACCACCTGGACAATCTCGACCACCTGCTGGCTGCGCTTGTTCCGGACGGCCCGGTCCGCCTGATCGTGCACGACTGGGGCGGGGCCATCGGCATGGGCTGGGCCGGCCGGCACCCGGAGCAGATGGCCGGCGCGGTGGTGCTCAACACCGCCGCCTTTCCCTCGCCGCGCCTGCCGCTGCGCATTGCCGTCTGCCGCTGGCCATTGCTGGGGGCGCTGCTGGTGCGCGGCCTGAACGGCTTTGCCCGCGCCGCCGTGCACATGGCCGTGACCCGGCGGCTGCGGCCCGAGATCGCCGCCGGCTTTCTCGCCCCCTATGACAGCTGGCGCCATCGCGTCGCCCTGCACCGGTTCGTGCAGGACATTCCCATGGGGCCGGCTCATCCCTCCTGGTCGACCCTGAAGGCGATCGAGCAGTCGCTGGCCGCCATCACCTGTCCGTTGCTGTTCTGCTGGGGCGGTGCCGATTTTTGTTTTGACCGGTCCTTTTACGACGAGTGGCGGCGCCGGTTCCCCGCGGCCGAGGCGCATTTTTTTGACGAGGCTGGCCATTATGTACTCGAGGACGCCCTGGCCGAAACCCTGCCGCCGATCGAGCGGTTTCTCGCCACAACGGTCACCATCCCATGACCGACCACAACATCGCCCAGGCCCTGTACCGGGTGGCTGCCGGCCGGGAGGACAAGGTCGCCCTGGTCACCC
Source organism: uncultured Desulfobulbus sp. (assembly GCA_964567725.1). Taxonomy (GTDB): domain Bacteria; phylum Desulfobacterota; class Desulfobulbia; order Desulfobulbales; family Desulfobulbaceae; genus Desulfobulbus. Next base: position 26,786 of record CAZMNU010000012.1, read on the forward strand.
GGGAGGGCGGAACCTGGCGGGAGTGGCGTTTTCGCGACCTGCTCGCCGGTTGCGCCGGCTACGGCCTGCTCCTCCAGGCCCGCGGCGTGCGCCGCGGCGACCGGGTGATGCTCATGGTACGGCCGTCGCTGGCCTTTGTCTGCCTGACCTTCGCCCTGTTCCGGCTGGGCGCGGTGGTCATCCTCATCGACCCGGGCATGGGCTACCGCAACCTGCTGCGCTGCATCGGCATCGTCCGTCCGGATTTCCTGGTCTCCATTCCGGCGGCCGTGTTGTTCAGTCACCTGTTTCGCCGCACCTTCAACACGATACGTCGGCGGATCATGGTCACCCGGCGGTCGACCGCCACCGCCCTCACCCTGGGCAGCGATGCCGTACCGGAAGGGGTTCAGGCCGGGGTTGATGACCTGGCGGCGATCATCTTCACCACCGGCTCCACCGGTCCGCCCAAGGGCGTGCAGTACACCCACGGCATCTTCCACACCCAGCTGGAGCTGATCCGCGACTACTACGCTATCGGCCCGGACGACGTCGACCAGCCGGGGTTCCCGCTGTTCGGGCTGTTCGCCACCGCCCTCGGCGCCCGGGCGGTGATCCCGGACATGGACCCGACCCGGCCGGCGCAGGTGGATCCGGAGAAATTCGTCCGCACCCTGCTGGACCACCGGGTGACCTACTCCTTCGGCTCGCCGGCCATCTGGAACGTGGTCAGCCGCTACTGCCTGGAGCGCGGCATCGTCCTGCCGGTGCGCACGGTGCTCATGGCCGGTGCGCCGGTTTCGTGTGAACTGGTCGAGCGGATGCAGCGCATCCTGCCGGCAAAGGCATTGGTCTACACCCCCTACGGGGCCACCGAGAGTCTGCCGGTCACCTGCCTGGAGGGGAGGGAAATCGTCACCGAGACCTGGCCGCTGACCCGCAGCGGGCACGGCACCTGCGTGGGCCGCCCCCTGCCGGGGATGACGGTGCGGGTGATCGAGCCGGTGGATGGGCCGATCGAGACCTGGGACAGGGTCTGTGAGATGCCGGTCGGCGAGATTGGCGAAATCGTGGTGCGCGGCCCGGTGGTTACCCGCGTCTACGACGGCAACGAACACGAAAACCGGCTGGCCAAGATCAGGGACAAAAATGGTTTCTGGCACCGTATGGGCGACATGGGCTACCTGGACGGGACCGGCCGGTTGTGGTTCTGCGGCCGCAAGGCGCACCGGGTGGGCACCGCCGCCGGGGTGCTCTACAGCGTGCGCTGCGAGGCGATCTTCAACGAACACCCGCAGGTGCGCCGCGCCGCCCTGGTGGGTCTCGGGCGCTGGGGCAGACAGACCCCGGTGGTGATCGTCGAGCCGACCGGTCCGGTGGACAGCGAGCAGGCACTGTTTGCGGAACTGCGCGGGCTGGCCCTGGCCAACCCGCTGACCGCCGGGATCGAACGATTCCTGGTCCACCGGTCCTTCCCGGTGGATATCCGCCACAACGCCAAGATTTTTCGTGAGCAGCTGGCCGCCTGGGCGGCGAAACGGGTGCAGCTGCCGGTCGGCTGATAGCCTGATGGTCGCCCGGGCGGGCGGCTCGGCTAGGCGGAGAGGGAGAAAAACAGTGCGCAGGGGAGGGCAGGGATGCAGCAGGTACTGGTGACCGGGGGCGGGGGGTTCATCGGCAAGGCCCTGGTGCGCGCCCTGGTCGAACGTGGCGTTCGTGTGACCGTGGTCGGCCGGAACCGCTATCTCGACCTGGAACCCCTCGGGGTGGAGTGCCGGCGCGGGGACATCAGGGATGTGGATTTCCTGGAACAGGCCTGCGTCGGCCAGGATACGGTCTTCCACGTGGCGGCCAAGGCCGGGGTGTGGGGACCGCGCACCGAGTATTTCGCCATCAACCTGCACGGCACCGAAAACGTGCTCGCCGCCTGCCGGAAGGCTGGCGTGGAGCGTCTGGTTTACACCTCGACCCCGTCGGTGGTGTTCGACCGCAAGAACCTCGAAGGGGCGGACGAACGCACGCCCTACGCGCGACGGCCCCTGTGCGCCTACGCGGCCAGCAAGATCGCCGCGGAACGTGCGGTCCTTCGCGCCAACAGTGAACAGTTGCGGACCATTGCCATCCGGCCGCACCTCGTCTGGGGGCCGGGCGACCGTCATCTCGTCCCGCGGCTGCTCGAGCGGGGCCGGGCCCGAGCGCTGCAGGTGGTCGGGGACGGCGCCAACCGGGTCGACCTCACCTACATCGACAATGCCGTCCAGGCCCACCTGTTGGCCGCGGACAATCTGGCCAGCAGCGCCAGCGGTGCCGGCCAGGCCTTTTTCATCGGCCAGGACGAACCGGTCCTGCTCTGGTCGTGGATCAACGGTTTGTTCGCCCGATTGGACATCCCGGCGGTGCGGCGACGGGTACCGTTCGGGGTGGCCTGGTGCGTTGGCCTCGCCCTGGAAAAACTGCACCTCGCCCTGCGCCTGGAGGGAGAGCCGCGCATGACCCGGTTCGTGGCCCATCAATTGGCCCGCTCGCACTGGTTCAGTCACGCCAGGGCCGCCAGCCTGCTGGGCTACCGACCGGCGATCACCACTGCCGAAGGGCTGGAGCGGCTGGTGGCCTCCCTTGGCGACAGCGGAATGACCACGCCCCGCAGCAACGGGTCAATCTGAGGCCGGAGCGGAAATTCTGTTTGGCAAGGAGACAGAGGTGCGGTATTTTGCGGCCGCGCCGCAGCGGTGTGACGGACGCATCGGGACAACTGCAAAGGCCCTGTCCGCCGGCCTTCCGGGGCGTTGCGGCAAGCAACAAGCAGAACTGAAAAACCCTATAAGTTTTATTTAAAATGATTTGACAGTCTGGCGATTTTTCAGTAGTTATCGTGGCGGTAGATGAACCGCCATTCACTATGTCTGGCGACCGGCAACTATTTTTTTCGTAATGTGAGGGAGTTAGCATGATTTCAGTTGATATTACGCTGCTGATACACATTGTCAACATGGTCGTGTTGATGTTCGTGCTCAACGCGATCCTGTACAAGCCGGTGCTTGGCATGCTCGACCAGCGCGCCCGCAGGATGGCCGCGCTCAATGACGAGGTGGCGCAGTACGAGGAAACCGCCCGTCAGCGCCGGGCGGAACTGGACGGCAAGATGCGCGAGGCCAGCAACAGGGCGAAGAAGGCCCTGGACGGCGCCCGTTCTCAGGCCCAGGCTGCCGGGGCGGAGCAATTGGCCGTTATCCGCAAGGAGTCCGACAGCTCCAAGGAGAAACAGCTGGCCGACCTGCGCGCCCAGGTGGAGGTGGCCAGAAAGGAATTGCAGGCAAATGCTGCCGGGTTCGCCCAGGCAATGGCAAGCAAGATACTTGGAAGGAGTCTGGACGCATGAGAGATCGCACTGCAAAATTTTTCCAGCCGGTCCTGCTGGCGCTCCTCATCGGGGTGCTGCCCGTCGCGCCTGTGGCGGCGATGGAACAGCCGGTACCGGCAACGGCCCATGAAGTAACGGCGGACGCCCATGCGGCGCCCGCGGCATCCGGCCACGCGGCCGTTGTCGCCGAGCACGGTGCTGCCGCCGATGCCGGACACGGCGAGGTCCACAGCAGCCCCCTGGCGCCCGAGAAGCTGAAGGATCTCTTCTGGCGGGCAGTGAACTTCATCGCCCTGATCATCATTCTGGTCAAGTTCGGCGCCAAGCCGATCATGGCCGGTTTGACGGGGCGGCAGCAGCAGATCAGAGAGGAGCTCGATGACCTGACCCGTCGCCGCGACGAGGCGGAGCGCTCCTACAAGGAATTCGAGGTCCGTCTCGCCGGAATGGAGCGGGAGATGGAACGGGTGGTGGAGAAGGCCATTGCCCAGGCCCAGACCGAGAAGGAACGGATCCTGGCCGAGGCCGAGCGGGCCGCCGAGGATATCAAGCGCCAGGCGCAGGCCGCGGTACAGGCAGAGATGGAAGACGCCAAGCGTCTGTTGCGCGAGGAGGTGGCGGAGCAGGCGGCCGCCATGGCCGAGGAGCTGATAGTCCGGAACCTGACCCCGGCCGATCAGATTGCCATCACCGAACAGTATCTTGAACGAGTGGGTGCGGTACAGTGAGACACACGATATTAGCCCGACGATACGCGAAAGCGCTCTTTGCCCTGGGCAAGGAGCAGGGGAAGATGGAAGAGTACAGCGGCCTGTTGGCCGGCATCGCCGCCCTGTACGACGACAGCGCCGCCGGGGTGGGGGACGCTGTCACCAACCCGCTCTACCCGCTGGAGGTCCGGCAGAAGGTGATGGCAAGGATCGCCGAGTCGGCGCAGGCCGACGCCATCATGACCAGTTTCCTCAACCTGCTCATCGACAAGAAACGGGCGGACATCCTGCCCGACATCGCCGAGGAGATGCAGGTGCTGGTGGACCTGGACCGGAACATCAGCCACGGTTCCATTACCTCCGCCATTGAACTGGACCAGGATCTGCTGGACAAGATTCAGGCGACGCTGGAAAAACTCACAGGCAAGAAGGTTATACTTGCAACCCAGGTCGATCCGTCCATTATCGGCGGAATTATAGCCAAGGTAGGTGACTTGGTGCTGGACGGAAGTATACGCACGCAACTTAATGGATTAAAGGAATCTATCAAGGGGAGAGAATAGTCAATGCAGATCAAAGCCGAAGAAATCAGCCAGATCATCAAGGATCAAATCGCTGGTTACAAGAAAGACATCGACCTGAAGGAAACCGGGACCGTTCTCTCCGTTGGCGACGGTATCGCCCGTGTGTATGGCGTGGAAAACTGCCAGGCCATGGAACTGCTCGAGTTCCCGGGCAATATTTTCGGATTGGCCCTCAACCTCGAGGAAGACAACGTCGGCTGCGCCGTACTCGGTGATGTGCGCGACATCAAGGAAGGCGACATCGTCAAGCGGACCGGCCGTATCGCCGAGGTCCCGGTCGGCCCGGAAATGGAAGGCCGCGTGGTGGACGGCATCGGTCAGCCCATCGACGGTAAAGGACCGATCACGGCCAAGGAATTCCGCAAGATGGAGGTGATCGCTCCCGGCGTCATCGCCCGGAAGGGCGTGCACGAGCCCTGCTACACCGGCGCCAAGGCGGTGGACGCCATGACCCCGGTGGGCCGCGGCCAGCGCGAACTGGTCATCGGCGACCGTCAGATCGGCAAGACCGCACTGTGCGTCGATGCCATCATCGCCCAGAAAAACACCGACGTCCACTGCATCTACGTGGCCATCGGGCAGAAGAAATCCACCGTCGCCCTGGTGGTCGAGAACCTGCGCAAACACGGCGCCATGGAGTACACCACGGTGGTTGCCGCCTGCGCTTCCGATCCGGCGCCGATGCAGTATGTCTCCGCCTTTGCCGGTTGCGCCATGGGCGAGTATTTCCGCGACAACGGTCAGCACGCCCTGATCATCTACGACGATCTTTCCAAGCAGGCGGTTTCCTACCGCGAACTCTCCCTGCTGCTCCGCCGCCCTCCGGGACGCGAGGCCTACCCGGGCGACATCTTCTTCAACCACTCCCGTTTGCTCGAGCGTGCGGCCAAGGTGAGTGACGAACTGGGCGCCGGGTCGCTGACCGCCCTGCCGATCATCGAGACCCAGGCCGGCGACGTATCCGCCTTCATCCCGACCAACGTCATCTCGATCACCGACGGTCAGGTCTACCTGGAGCCGAGCCTGTTCTTCGCCGGTGTTCGCCCGGCCATCAACGTCGGTCTGTCGGTTTCCCGCGTCGGCGGTGCCGCCCAGGTCAAGGCCATGAAGCAGGTGGCCGGTACCCTGCGCCTCGACCTTGCCCAGTACCGCGAACTGGCCGCCTTCGCCAGCTTCGGTTCCGATCTCGACGCCGCCACCCAGGCCCAGTTGACCCGCGGTGAGCGTCTGGTCGAGATCCTCAAGCAGCCCCAGTATCAGCCGCTGCCCATGGAAAAGCAGGTGACCATCATCTTCGCCGGTACCAAGGGCTTCCTGGACAGGTTCCCGGTGAACACCCTGGCCGACTACGAGCAGGAACTGTACAGCTATATCGAGGCCAACGAGCCTTCCATCTTCAACGAGTTGCGTGAGAAGCAGGTCATCAGCCCCGAACTCGAGGAGAAGATGAAGAAAACGCTGACCTCCTTCGGGGAAACCTTCAAGGCAACCAAAGGCCTGAACTGAGCAAGGTAACGACCTATGCCTGGACTAAAAGACGTAAAAGACAAGATCAACGGCGTGAAGAAAACCGCCCAGATCACCAAGGCGATGAACATGGTCGCCTCGGCCAAACTGCGCGGCGCCCAGGAGAAAATGGAGCGTTTCCGCCCGTATGCCGGCAAATTTGCCGAGGCCATGCGTGATCTTTCCGGCGGTATCGACAGTGGTGACCTGCCGCTGATGGAGGTGCGCGACGTCCGCAAGGTGGAAATTGTTGTTGTTACCTCGGACCGCGGCCTGTGCGGCAGTTTCAACGCCAACATCATCAAAACGGCGGAACGGCTGCGCAAGCAGTACGAGGCCGAGGGCAAGTCGGTCAGTATCGTCACCGTGGGTAAGAAAGGCACCCAGGCGTTCCGGAAGACCGGCAAGGTGCGCGCCTCGTTCAATGACATCATGGGCTCGTTTCAGATGTTCAACGCCCGCGAGATCTCCCAGAATATCACGGAGGCCTTTCTGAACGGGGAAAGCGACCAGGTGGACGTGGTCTACGGACGGTTCTACTCGGTTGCCGCGCAGCGACCGGAACGGGAGGAGCTGCTGCCGATCAAACCCCTGACCGACGGGGAGGATGCTGCACCCGTGGCCGGATCCGGCGGCAGCTACACCTACGAGCCAGACCCCGGCGAGATCATGGAAGTACTGCTGCCGCTCTTTCTCAACGTGCAGATCTACCATGCCATGCTGGAAGTTGGTGCCAGCGAGCACGCCGCGCGCATGACCGCCATGGACAATGCCACCAGCGCCTGCAAGGATATGATCCGGGATCTGACCCGACTGTACAACAAGGCGCGTCAGGCGGCGGTCACCAGCGAACTGATGGACATTGTCGGCGGCGCCGAGGCGCTCAGAGGATAACACGATTTTTTCAGGTAATGACTGGCTTAGAGGAGGCCATGGCACATGGGTGAGCAAAAAGTAGGAAAAATTATTCAGGTCATCGGGCCGGTTGTTGACGTCGAGTTCGAGCCCGGGAAACTGCCGGACATTCTCAACGCACTGCATATCACCAACCCGGCGATCAACGACCAGGAGGACAATCTGGTCTGCGAGGTGGCCCAGCACCTGGGTGACAACGTGGTTCGTACCGTTGCCATGGATCAGACCGACGGTCTGGTTCGCGGCATGGCCGCCAGGGACACCGGCCTGCCGATCACCATTCCGGTCGGCGCCCCGGCCCTGGGCCGAATCATGAACGTGGTCGGCCGCCCGGTTGACGGCTTGGGACCGATCGAGTCCGAGAAGAACATGGCCATCCACCGGCCGGCACCGTTATTCATCGAGCAGGACACCGAGGTGAACGTACTCGAGACGGGCATCAAGGTCATCGACCTGCTCGTTCCCTTCCCGCGCGGCGGCAAGATGGGCCTGTTCGGCGGCGCCGGTTGCGGCAAGACCGTTATCATGATGGAAATGGTCAACAACATCGCCATGCAGCACGGCGGTATCTCCGTGTTCTGCGGCGTTGGCGAGCGGACCCGCGAGGGCAACGACCTGTACCATGAAATGAAGGAATCCGGCGTTCTGCCCAAGGCCGCGCTGGTGTACGGCCAGATGACCGAACCGCCCGGGGCCCGGTCCCGTGTCGCCCTGACTGGTCTGACCGCGGCCGAGTACTTCCGCGACGAAGAGGGCCAGGACGTGCTCTTCTTCGTGGACAACATCTTCCGCTTCACCCAGGCCGGGTCCGAGGTTTCGGCGCTGCTCGGCCGCATTCCGTCGGCCGTTGGTTACCAGCCGACCCTGGCCACCGACCTCGGTGCCCTGCAGGAGCGCATCACTTCCACCACCAAAGGCTCGATCACCGCGGTCCAGTGCGTTTACGTACCCGCCGACGACCTCACCGACCCTGCGCCGGCAACGACCTTCGCCCATCTCGACGGCACGGTCGTTCTCTCCCGCCAGATCGCCGAACTCGGTATCTACCCGGCGGTTGACCCGCTCGACTCGACCTCGCGCATTCTCGATCCGAACGTTGTCGGGCCGGAGCATTACGCCACCGCCCGCGGTGTTCAGGTGGCCCTGCAGAAGTACAAAGAGTTGCAGGACATCATTGCCATCCTCGGTATGGACGAACTCTCCGAGGAAGACCAGTTGACCGTTGCCCGGGCCCGCAAGGTCCAGCGATTCCTGTCTCAGCCTTTCCACGTAGCAGAGGTGTTCACCGGCTTCCCGGGCAAGTACGTCAAGGTGGAAGACACGGTTCGCGGCTTCAAGGAGATCCTTGAAGGCAAACACGATGACCTGCCGGAGACTGCCTTCTACATGGTTGGCGGGATTGACGAGGCGGTCGAGAAGGCTGCAGCCGGGCGAGCCAAGGCCTGAACATCTGTCCGCTGAAACGAGGTAAGAGTACATGGCGCAAATTCATCTGGAAGTCGTAACACCCACCGGGCCGGTGGTCAGCGAGGAAGTTGATATCGTGACTGCCCCTGGCGTTGGTGGCGAATTCGGTGTCCTTGCCAATCATGCTCCCTTTTTGAGCACGATCAAGACCGGGACATTGAGCTACAAGAAAGACAAGGTGACCAAATACCTGATGGTGTCCGGAGGGTTCTCCGAGGTATCCAACAACAAGATCACTTTTCTTGTGGAGAGCGCCGAATTCGGGCAGGATATCGATGTTGAGCGGGCCCTGCGGGCCAAGGAGCGGGCCGAGAAGCGATTGGCCCAGGCCCAGCAGGCCACTGAAAAAATCAACCGTGTCCGGGCCGAGGCCGCCCTGCAGCGGTCCATGGCCCGACTGAAAACGGCCGAGATGATTCGTCGATGATTCATCAGGTCCCACGTTGCTGGAAAAGCCGCCCTTGCTGGGCGGCTTTTTTGTTTCAGGGGTCTGTGCTGCGGTTGGCTTTCCCTGCAGGTCTCCAAGAGTCTTGTCTTTTTCGTTCCGATTGAGCACAGTTCAGCACAGACCCCCGGCACCAGCTTTCGGATGCGGTAGCCACCTGACTGCCAGGGTAGGGGAATAATCACTGATTGAGAATGAGCGCCTGCGTATGAGTTCTGTCTGGTTTGCCTTGGGACTGACCGCCTTTGCCGGCATGGCCACCGGGATCGGCAGCATGATCGCTTTCACTGCCAAACGAACGGATTTTCGATTTCTTTCGGTGGCAACCGGGTTCTCGGCCGGGGTCATGCTCTATGTCTCCTTTGTGGAGATTTTTGTGAAAGGGGTCGCGGCCCTGACCTCCGAGTACGGCGATCCCCTTGGCCACTGGATCAATGCCGCCTCTTTTTTCGGCGGCATGCTCCTCATCGGGCTGATCGACAATCTCATTCCTGCTGGCGAAAACCCGCACGAGACCCACTCCGAGGAGGAAACCCGGCCCCTGCAGAATCCCGAGGCGCCGATTCCGGACTTTTTTGAAAACCCGGCGAATCAGGTACCGCCGGCCTTTGACGGCGAAAAGCGGGGGAGCCATCACCACAAACTGATGCGCATGGGCCTGTTCACCGCCCTGGCCATCGGCATCCACAACTTTCCCGAGGGACTGGCCACCTTTCTGGCGGCGTTGGAAGATCCGAGCCTTGGGATTGCCATCGCCATCGCCGTGGCCCTGCACAACATACCCGAGGGGGTGAGCGTGTCGGTGCCGATCTTTTACGCCACCGGTGACCGCAAAAAGGCCTTTTTCTATTCCGTGCTGAGTGGACTGGCAGAACCGGTCGGTGCGCTCATTGCCTATGCCGGGCTCATTCTGTTTTTCGGATCCGCCAACGGGGGCGTGCCCGGTTCGGTGATGGGTATCCTCTTTGGCGGGGTGGCCGGCATCATGGTCTACATCAGTGTGGATGAACTCCTGCCGACCAGCCGCGCCTATGGCAAGGGGCACGACAGTTTGTTCGGGCTGGTCGGCGGGATGCTGGTCATGGCCCTGAGCCTGCTGCTCATGCGCTGAGCGAACAAATCCCGGACACGACCGCATCTGCTCCTGTGGGCCGCAGAACGCCCAGGCTTGCGGTCATGGCAATTCGGTCGTTGGAAGGATTCGGGAAAGAAGCGATGGCGTTGGCAGGGCAGACTAACTGTAAAAAACGAGGCGAGGAACCCGCACAAGAACGGCAGGGTCGGCCGGGGAGAGGAAAACGCGGGTGACGGGGCTGGCGAGAGCGGTTGCGGCTAGTAGGTCAGGGCAGCGGTCTGGTTGTGCTCGACGTAGGCCACGATGCCGGCGGCGATCTGTTCCGCGATCCGGTTCAGGTAGCGGTCATCACGCAGCAACTCGGCCTCTTTGGGATTGGTGATAAAGGAGATTTCGGCAAGAACGGCCGGCATTTCCGCGCCGATGAGCACATAGAACGGGGCCTGCTTGACGCCGAGGTCGCGGGCCCTGTACTTCTTCCCCATGCCGTTGACCAGATTGGTCTGGACAAAACGGGCGAGACGGGAAGACTCGTCGATTTTCGCATTCTTCATCAGGTCGTTGAGGATATCCTCGAGTTCGCTGATGTTGTGCGTGGATGTGGCATTTTCCATGGCAGCCACCCGCATGGCGTCCGCATTGGTGGCCAGGTTGAGAAAGTAGGTCTCGATGCCGCCGATGGTCTTGTCCGGGTGGGCGTTGACATGAATGGAGATGAACAGGTCACCGCTTTGGGTGTTGGCCATGGCGGTGCGTTCCTCGAGGGCGAGATAGGTGTCCTTGTTCCTGGTCAGGGCCACCTCGTACCGGTGGGCGGTTTTCAGGATGTTCGCCACTTTTTTGGCCACCTTGAGCACGATATCCTTCTCTTTCAGACCAAAGGCCATTGCCCCGGGATCCTTGCCGCCGTGACCGGGATCAATGACGATCTTCCGCACGCCCAGTCCCAACTGCTGGGCCAGGGTTAGTTCCCCTTGTCCAGGGGATTTCCGCGCCAGCGAGCCGGCCGGTCCGGCCGATCTTTTTTTCTGTGCAGAGAGAATCACCGGTTGGTCGCTTTGTTCTCTGGGCCGGGCGACCACGGCTTTCAATGCGGTGATGGGCTTCGCCTGCACTCCGATGCCGTTGTTTCCCTGCGCCACCCGGACCGGTGCCTGTCTGTGACCGTGTACGTCGATAACCACCCGGAACGGGTCATTCAGGCTGAAGACCTTGTATTCGGAGAGCGAATCGATATCGAGGACCACCCGTACCGTGTCGCTGCTGAACTGGCCGGCCCTCGCCTGCCTGAGCAGACCGTCGCCGATGGGGATGGGGTTGCGCAGGTGCACAGGAATATGGCTCTGCGCAAAATCAACGTAGAGCCGCCGCGGTTGGTCTCCGCTTTTTTGCAGCAGTGTGGGGGCAAAGGGAACGGCTGCGGTCGCCTCGATGACGATGCGGGTGTAGTTGGCGGAGGACCAGTATTTGACCGGGGCGATCTCTGCCAGGCCGGACGGAGTCGGACTGCTCTCCGGGGCAGTCGGTACGAACGGTGCGGGTACCGCAGCGGGTGCGCCCGCCTGGTTGAAGACGGGCGTCGGGGGGGCATCGGGCGCGGGCTCGGCCGGCGTCAGTAACCTGGCCAGGGCCCTGGGATACTGGTCGCCCTTGGGGTACACCTCGATGATGGTGCGCAGCACCGCCCTGGCCTCGTCCTCCCCGCCCGCCCGCAGGCGCAGGCTCTCGGCGGCACCGAGCAGGGCGTCGTCGGCGAGCGAGTTGGCCGGGTACAGGGAGGCCAGATCCTTGAACGAGGTGATGGCATTGTCCAGGTCGATGGGCACATGAAACCGTTCGTACATCCTACGGTACAGTTTGCCCAGCATGTACAGGCTGGGGGGGCCGAGCGCGCTCCTTTTCTGGGCCAGGTGAATCTTGCGGAAATTTCTGGCCCCCTGCAGCCAGTGCACCCGCTCCCGTCCGAGGGTGCTGTCCTGGTCGAGTCGGTTGAAATAGTCCTTGGCCGCCTGATACTGCTCGGCAAACGACTCCTGGTCAAAGGCGGCGAACGCCCCGGGCACAGGCTCGGCACCAAACACCTGCCCCATGCCGGCAAGCCAGAGCCAACCGGTCAGCAGCAGAACGGGCCACAGAAACCGATGCATGGTGCGCGGGAATCGGGGTGTCGAAGATACCTTCATGAGGCCTGGCTACCAGGGGGTAGAGTGCGCGACGACCTGTGCAGGTGATCGTGCCGGTCCGTCGCCGGAAAACGCCGGTAATTTAGTTTGCAGTATATACTGTTTTCCCGGCGATGGGTAAAAGAAATTGTACTTTGTGCCGCAGGCAGGCGCAGAAGGAGAAAAAATCGACCGGGAAGCCAGTTATTGCGGGGTTTAAAAATTTTAACTGGTTGGCCCGAAACGGTCGCGGCACTGGCAGTTTTCGGAACGGCCTGCTGCCACGAAGGAAAACGGAACGGGGAAAGACGTCCGCCGATGCGGCCGCAGGCCTTCCGGTACTCCTCGAAAGAAGAAGGAATTCAAAGGGCTATTGCTCGGAACCGTAGGGTTCCCGCTGGTATTCGTAGTAGCCGAAGACCGTGGTGTCGATAAGGTTCGAGGTGAAGGCGTTGAACACCACGCCAACAATTTTTTCCCGGCCGATGGCTTCCACCAGGGTCTGCACATATTCCCGCCGGGAGCCGCCGGAGCGGACAACAAGCACCACCGCGTCCACCTGCCGGGCGAGAATGGCGGTTTCGCTGGCCGCGTGCAGGGGCGGGCTGTCGAAGAGGACGATCCGGTCGTCATAGCGGGTGACCAGTTCCTCGACCAGGGTCGCCATGGTGCTGGAACCCAGCAGTTCGGCCGGGTTGATGGAGCGGGGCCCGGCGGGCAGGAGCGACAATTTGTCGATGCCGCTGGGCAGGAGCAGTTCGGCAATGGTCTTGCGGTGCTGCAGGTAATCGGACAGACCGGCCCGGTTGCCGAGTCCGAACAGGGTGTGCTGGGCCGGCCGACGCAGATCGCAGTCGACGAGCAGACAGTGGTTGTCCACGCCCTGGGCCAGGGAAATGCCGAGGTTGGCGCAGATGAAACTCTTGCCTTCCTGCGGCGAGGCGCTGGTGACCAGCAGGCTGCGCGGCCGGCTGCCCGAAGGGGGGTGGAGGATGCGGGTGCGCAGGCTGCGGATGCTTTCCGCCACCGGCCCGGTCACGGCGGTGGCCTGGACGAGGCGTTCGTCCCACCGGCCGGTGGCCGCCACCAGTTCCGGCCTGCTGTCCGGCTGCTCCTCCTGCAGGCTGAAGCGTTCCGGCTCCCCGGCAATGGCCTGTTGGGGCGTGCCAGCGTCCGCTTCCTCGGGCGGCGCAGTTGTGGCCGCGCGGTTCAACGCATTGAAAACCTTTCCCATTTCAGCCTCCCGTAGTACCGGTCAGTTGGTGTAGCCCCTCCAGCCAGGAGGCCGGCAGCAGCAGGTGCAGGATGGAGAATTCGCGGGTCATCGGCAGGATTTCGAGCAGCAGCAGAAGCGCGCCGATCCCGAGGAGCGCCACTCCCAGGAACAGGGTTAGGCGTCCAGGGCCAAGGCGGGTCCGGGCCGGGGCGACCGGCAGCTGATTGTTTTCTCCGGGGAGGTACAGATCCTCCACACTCTCCTGGATCAGGTCGGCGCCGATCACCGGCTTGTTTTCCGCGAAACCGGACAACAACGCATGATCGCAGATGATGTTGATCAGCCGCGGCGTTCCCTGGCTGACCCGGTGGATCGCGGCCAGGGCCTCGGCCGAGAACAGGTCGAGGTGACGGGCGCCGGCGTGGCGCAGGCGGAAGAGAATGTACTGGCGGGTCTCTTCCGGCGAGAAGCGCTCGAGGTGGAAGCGGATGCCGATCCGCTGCCGCAGCGGCAGCAGCCGCTCGTCGTTGAGGCGCTCGTTCAGTTCCGGCTGGCCGACCAGGAAGATGCTCAGCACGTCCTGGCCCTTTTCCTCCAGGTTGGAGAGCAGGCGGATCTCCTCGAGCAGGTCCACGGGCAGGACCTGGGCCTCGTCGAAGATCAGCAGTACGCGTTCTCCCTTGTTGAAACAGTCCTTGAGCAGGCGGCCGAAGTCGATGAGGAACATCGCCTTGTTGCCGTCCCAGTTGAGCCCCAGCTTTTGGGCGATGTAGGAGAAAAATTCGTCCCGGCGCAGGATAGGGTTGTTGAGCAGGCAGAGGTGCACATCCTGTTCGAGCGAGGCGACCAGCGCCTGCAGCAGGGTCGTCTTGCCGGAGCCGACCTCGGCGGTGAGCAATAGGAAGCATTTCTTGCTGAGGATGCCGTAGCGCAGGATCGCCAGACCCTCCTGGTGGGTCTCGCTCATGAACACCGCCGCCGGGTCGGGTGTCAGGGCAAAGGGCTTTTTCGCAAGACCGTAGAATTTCGTGTACATTGCGGCAACAGGGCTGGAGGTTCGGGGGAGGTCGATCAGATGATGATCCGGCCTTTGAGCCAGAGCACGATGATCGCGGTGACCAGGACCAGGGCAGCGAGGCCCAGCAGGACGACACTGAGCAGGAACCGCCTTTGCTTGCGGCCGACCTCGTCGCTGTTTTCGATGTAGGCGACTGCACACACCACCGGTACCCCGAGGTATTCCTCGAGTTCGAGGGGATCCTTGAACGAGGTGTCGACGAAATCGAGCGCCAGGGTGATTCCCAGGCCAAGACCGAGACCGAGGGCGACCGCGGCCAGGAAGATCTTGAGGAAATTGGGTTTGAACGGCTTGTCGGGCAAGCGGGCCGGATCGACGATCTTGAACTTGCTGCCCTTTTGCTTGCGTTCGAGTGTCTCAGACGACTGGGCCTGCAGGTTCCTTGCGACCAGCCCATCGTAATGGCGACGCAATTCGTCATAATCACGGGTCAGACTGTTCCATTCCGCCTCGCGCACCGGGGTGGCCTCGATCCAGGCCTGGTACTTGCCGATTTCCGCCGGCAGGGCGGCCAGTTGGGTGCGCATTTGCCTGAGGCTCGCGTCGTATTCGCCGATCTGGATCTGCAGCCGGCCCATCTCCATGCTGTCGGCCAACTGCGCGGAACCGGCGCCCCCGGCCCCGGCCGGCTGCCGGCCGGACTCCTGGCCTGTGCCCACACGGGCCTGGAGTTGCTCGATCAGCTGTTTGGTGCGCCGCACCTCGGGGTGCTTGTCGGTGTACTTGATCAGCAGGGTGTCGTAGTAGCGGCGCAACTGTTCGAGCCGGTCGGCGTCGGACACCGGGGCCCCTG
>CAZMNU010000013.1:0-3432 GCA_964567725.1 uncultured Desulfobulbus sp.
CCCCTACTATGGGTCCGCCTTGTCTTCGGCGCAACCGCCACGGCGCGCCTCGGCGTCGTCAGCCGGGTCCGGTACCCCGTCGCTTCCGGCGGGTTCCGTGCCAAAGGCGATGGCGCAGGCGGTTTCCTGCCAGCGCTCGATCTGGTCCCGGTAGTCCTCCGGTCCGCTTTCCAGCCCGCAGTCCCTGCAGGCGACCCGGGCGTTGGCTCACCGGCCGCGCAGTTCGGCGCGGCCGCCGCAGTAGATGCAGGTCAGTTTGGGCATGGCGGCATGTGTCTCCCCGGTGGTTTTTCGGATGACAGGAAAGGTTCAGCGCCGCTCCCGGCGGGTGGCGCAACCGATGCAGAACAGCGCGGCCGGATCGACCTCCAGGCGGCGCAGGGCGATCGTCTCCTCGCACTCCAGGCACAGGCCGTACTCGCCCTCGTCCAGGCGGGTGAGCGCGGCCTCGATGCGCTGCAGTTCCCTCTCCCGGCGACGCTGGGTCTCCACGGCCATGGCCTGGCCCTGGAGGGCGTCCATGCGCGACAGGCGGCCGACCGCCCCCTGGTTCAGGGCCACCGGCCGGGTGTCCTCGCGGGTGGCTTCGTTGTGGGCGAGCAGGTGCTGTCGCCGGGTTGTCAGCAGGGTACGGAAGTGTTCGAGCTGGTTCGGGATCATGCTGCATCCTGTGTGGTCCGCCGGGTCGTTGGCGGGTTTTTCTTGAGATACTTGTCGAACCGGCGGCACAGGCGGGCGAATTCGTTGAGTTCGGTGGCGCTCATCTGGTCGTCATGCTCCGGGACCATACCGTTCCCGGCCACCGAGTCGATCAGTTTTTCCAGCGGGTCGTCGGCGTATTCCTCGAACAGACCGACATTGCGGATGATGCTCGAACCAAGCAGGGACAGGCTGTCACGGTACTGGCCGAAGGTCTTTCTCGACAGCCCTTGCGCGTAAAGCGCCTGCAGGAACTCGGCGAAATACGGCAGCAGCTGGCGGCCGTAGTCGAGATCCCGGTCCGCGTACATCCACTGCTCCGGCCACTTGTCGAAATCCGGAGTCCAGGCGCGAAAATTCGTTGGAGTGGAGGTTTTCTGCTCGTTCATGGGTACACCTTGTCTGGCCGTTTCACTGTCCTGGTGCGGCGGCCGGCAGGGAGTCGACGAAGCGGGCCGCATCCTCCAGGAGTCCGCTGACCAGGGCGGCCGGGGCAGCGCCGCCCTGGGCAAAACTGAAGGCCCGCATGAGCAGGCCGACCTGATCCTGGTCGAGGAGTCCCCGGGGCAGGGCCTCGCCATAGGCCCAGACGCCGACCTCGGCCCGGTTGAGCGGCGCTGCCAGGCCGGCCTTGTCGGCGGCGGCGCTGAGCAGGGCGGCGAACACCAGTTCGAGAGCGCTGTCGAACAGCTGCTGATCCACGAGCAGTCGCGCGGCCGTGAGCTTTTCCCGGGCCTGCCGGCGGAGCAGGGGTTCCACAGCCGGCCCGGCGGCGGTGGCGGCGTCAAAATAGGTTTCCGCCTCGGCCAGCGGCGAACCACTGCGGAGCCGCTGCAGGCCGCGCAGGGCCAGCCGATCGATGAGTGCCACCGGCACCCGGGCGGACAGCTGTTCGGCCAGGCGGTCGGCCTCGCTGTCGACCCGGTCGAGCACGGCCACCAGCCCGCCGCCCGAGCCGAAGATCCGCTCGATGCGCGGCCCCAGGGCCTGCTGCAGGGCCTCGATGCACTGCCTGATGGCCAGGGTGGTGGAATCCGCCGCGAGTGGCGGGGGCGATGCGGCCGCGGCCGGTTGTGCCTCCGGCGGCGTCACCGGTTCGGCCTCGGTGGTCTCGGTCGCCGGCTCCACCCCCGCCGCCGGTCCGGCCAGATCCTCGACCAGGGTTTCCAAGAGCTTTTTCGAGACGCCGATCACGTCCTCGCTGGCATCCTCGTTGACCACGTTGTCGAACAGGTCCTGCTTGTTGCGCACCAGGGCGAACACCTGCGCCTCGTAGGAGTCCGCGGCCACCATGGTGATGATCTGCACCGTGCGCGTCTGGCCGAGACGGTGGATGCGGGCGTTGCGCTGTTCGAGCACGGCCGGGTTCCAGGGCACGTCCAGGTTGACGAGCACCGCCCCGCTCTGCAGGTTGAGCCCGACCCCGCCGGCATCGGTGGACAGGAACACCTGCACCGCGTCGTCCTCGCGGAACCGGTCCATCAGCTCGCCGCGTCTGGCCGTGGGCACCCCGCCGTGCAGGCGCACGCAGCCCAATCCCAGGCGCGCGATGCGGGCCTCGGCCATCTGCGTCATCCGCTCCCACTGGGAGAAGACCACCGCCTTGAGCCCGGACTGCAGGCAGACCTCGCTGAGGATGTCGGCCAGTTCATCGAGCTTGGGCGCGCCCCGGGTCTCCTTGTCCACCAGGCCGGCGGCGTTGCAGGCCATGCGCGCCTGCTGCAGGGCCGCGAGCAGCCGGTTCTGCTCGCTCGGGGTCAGCGGTCGGCGGCGGGCGATCTGCGCCAGGCGGCCGGCCGCGTTCATGGCCGCGTCGTGCAGCTCGCGCTGCTTGGGCGTCAGGACCACGTCGAGCCGCTGGACGATCCGCTCGGGCAGCTGTTCGCGCACCAGTCGCCGGTCGCGGCGCAGCATCACCGGCGCCAGCCGCTTGCGCAGCACGCTCAGGTTGCGGTAGCCGAGCACCTTGCCGCGCTCGTCGGTGACGTGGAAGTCCACCAGGTAGCGCCAGAGCGGGCCGAGCACCTGCGGGTCGACCACCTGCATCAGGCTGTACAGGTCCTCCAGCCGGTTTTCCAGCGGCGTGCCGGTGAGCACGAAGGCGTAGCGGCTGGGAATGCGCTTGACCGCGGTGGCGATCCTGGTACGCCAGTTCTTGATGCGCTGGGCCTCGTCCATGATCACCAGGTCCGGGCACAGGGTCTCGTTGAGCACCGCCAGGTCGCGCAGGATGAGTTCATAGTTGACGATGTGGCAGGCGGCGTCGCTCCGGTACTGGACGGACCGCTCCGCCGCCGGTCCCTGGATGATTTGCGTCTCCAGCCCGGTGAACCGCTCGATCTCCCGCGCCCACTGGTGCTTGAGCGAGGCCGGGCAGATGACCAGCACCCGCCGTACCCCCTCGTGCTGGCGCAGCCAGGCGGCCGCGGCGATGGCCTGCAGGGTCTTGCCCAGGCCCATGTCGTCGGCCAGCAGGGCCCGGCCGGTGCCGGCGAGAAAGGCCACGCCCTCGACCTGGTAGGGATAGAGGGTGGTCCGCACCCCGGGCAGGCGGCCGCCGGTGGCGAGGATCCGGCCGCGGATCTCGCCCGCGCGCAGCCGGTGGGCGGCCCTGGCCGCCAGGTGACGGGCAAAATCCAGGGCATCGTCGCCCAGGTGGAGGTCGGTGCGGTTTTCGACCAGCTCGGCGAAGCGGAAAAAGTCCTCCGGCAGACGGCCGCTGAACCGGCCGGC
>CAZMNU010000013.1:3532-12315 GCA_964567725.1 uncultured Desulfobulbus sp.
GCTTGAGGCTGCGGATGGTGACCCGGTAGCGCCCGGAGAACGGGTTGTCCGCGCCGACGGTCTCGGCCTGCCACTGGCCGAACCAGGGCGTGCCGTCCAGGTGCTCGACTGCCACCTCGGTGCGGCCGCGCTTGATCCGCTCGCGGATGGCCGTGTCCGCGGCCGAGTAGAGCTGGCCGCTTGCCTCCTGCTGCTCGGCATAGGCAAAGAGCGCCGCCGCCATGTGTGCGCAGACCGTCTCGCCGTCGGCGCAGTCGCAGGCAAGCTGCAGGGCCTGCTCGGTCACGCTCACCTCGACCGTGCAGGGCAGCTCCCGATCCGCGTCCTCGACCTGGGCCCAGAGCAGCCCCTGGTCCTGGTCCACCGCGATCACCCGGTGCTCCTTGAAGGCGCGCAGCCCCTCGGCGATCACCGCACCGCTCGCCACGGCCTCCAGGCCTTCGCGGTCGAAGAACAACGGGTCTTCCTGCTGCGGGACGACGGTACACTGCATGGGCTCACTCCTGGGCGTTCAGTTTGGTGTCAATGGGTTGGGGAGAGCGAATATGCGCCAGGTGCCATTGGCCCTTGGCGGTCAATCGGTATTTTTGCAGGCGGCTGTTGGGCTTGTCGGGGATGGTCATGGCTATCAGGCCATCGGCCAGGGCCGGTTGGAGGTAGCGTTCACGGAAGGATTTGCGGTCCGAAAGGCCCAGAGCGGCCTGCAGCGCCTCGCGGCTCATCTCGCCCTGGATCACCGCCAGCAGTTCGTTGACTTGGGGGGCGGAGGTGGTCACGGCGTCCAGGATCATTTTGAGCATGAAGGCGATAAACGGCGCGGAGTCAGCCGCGCGAGAGCTTGAGGTAGGTTGAGAAAGAGCAGATCCTCCTCGTTCAATCGCTTGATCGCTTCGACGGCAGAGACGCGGTCGATGATCCTGACGCTGCCGGGTTTCATGACCGGGTCTCGTTTTTCAGCGCCTTGAGCAGCGGCAGCAGTTCGGGCACATCATCCTGGATGATGCTCCACAGGGTGTCGTCGTCGATGCCGAGATAGCCGTGGATGAGGCGGTTGCGGGTGGCGATCATCATCCGCCAGGGGATTTCAGGATGGGCGGCGCGGACCTCGTCCGGGATATGGGTGGCGGCTTCGCCGATCAGCTCCAGATTGCGCAGGGTGGCGTCATAGGTCAGGCCGCTGGCCGCAAAACCGGCCTGGTCGAGCCCATCGGTGTAGGCCAGCACCCTCTGGGCAAAATCGATCATGTCGTCGATGTAGAAACGCCATTCGCGCCGGCTAGCATCAGACATTGACCCGCTCCTGTTCAATGGACGGCCGCAACTCCGGTCGCAACCCCTTTTCGGTGACCAGATCGACCGGACGGCCGAGCAAATCCTCCAGATAAAACTGCACGCCGAAATACCGCTTGGAGGTGGCCGGGCCGTCGAAGGCCACCAGCACATCGACATCGCTGGTGCTGGTCGCCGTATCGCGGGCTGTGGAGCCGAAAAGGGCCAGTCCGGTCACGCCGAAACGGGCCTGCAGTTCTGATTTGCTGCGGCGCAGCAGTTCAAGGACTCGTTCTCTGTGCATTCTTTCACCTCCAGGGCGGTCGTCGGTGTACCTCGTGTCCCTGCCGGATTCCCCCCAGGCAAAAAAGTTGGCCAGGAGTGGACCGGCGACACTATACCATTCGCTGGGCGCTGTGCAGCATACAATCCACCGGGATGGTGCCGGAGGGCGGTACCGCCCCAGTGACAACGTCCGCAGCCCACCGGAGTTGAAAAAAGAAAACCCGTCCGGCAACCGGGCAGGTCGCGGGACGGGCTTCTGTGGTGATGGTGGAGGCGCCGGGAGTTGAACCCGGGTCCGAAAATTCTCCCCTCGTGTCTCTACATGCTTAGTTCCGGGATTGGTTCTCGCGTCCGCTTCTCACCCGGAACAGGGATGTTCGGACGCCAGCCCGGGAAATCTCGCTGACCGCGTCTCGGGCGAACACGGTCAGCCAGCCTGAAGAGGCGACGCCCCGAATCCGGCCTTACAGGCTCGGGCCGGCGGGACGGCACAGCAGCTTACGCTGCCAGTGCGTAGTTATAATCGTCTGCGATTATATTTATTTCCGTCATTTTTACGAGCTGACAGAAACTCGGCATGCAACATCAAGCTTCAATATCCCCGTCGAATCCGTTTCGCCCCCTTGTTGTGTTGTGTGTCGTGTCATGATCGTTCCGGCCGCCCGTCATTCCTCGCGCCGCAGGTTGCGCTGCATTTCGCGGTTGGATTCCTTCTCCTTGAGGGCGGCCCGTTTGTCGTAGAGCTTCTTACCGCGGGCCAGGGCCAGTTCCACTTTGGCCTTGCCGTTGGCAACAAAGTATATCTTGAGGGGTATGAGCGCAATGCCTTTCTCGTGCAGCTTGCCGATCAGCTTGCGGATCTCCTGCCGGTGCAACAGCAGTTTCCGCACCCGCAACGGATCCTGGGCAAGATGGGTGGCCCAGGCATAGGGCGAGATGTGCACGTTGTAGAGAAAGACCTCGCCGTTCTTCAACTGGGCGTAGCCATCGCGCAGGTTGGCCTTGCCCGCCCGCAGCGACTTGACCTCCGGCCCGCTGAGCACGATGCCCGCCTCCAGGGTCTGGTCGATGTGGAAATCGTGGAACGCCTTCTTGTTCTTGGCGACGATCTTCTGTCCGGTGGTCTTCTTTCCGCTCATGATTGTCTGCTCCAGCCTAGACTATAGTTCCCCTTGACCCCTTCGCCAGCGAAAAGATCAGGTATCGCCGGTCACCCGGACCGCCTCTTCCACCGTGGTCAGCCCGGCCTGCACCTTGCGCCAGGCGTCCTCGCGCAGGGTGGTCATGCCCTCGCGCACCGCCACCTGGCGCAACTGGGCGTCGTCCGCCCGGCCGGCGATGAGCTTCTTCAGCTGCTCGGACATGGGGAAGATCTCGAAGATGCCGAGCCGGCCCAGGTAGCCGGTGTTGCGGCAGTGCAGGCAGCCCTTGCCGCGCTTCAGCTCCACCGGATCGCGGCCGCTCACCGGAAAACCGAGCCGGACCAGGGTGGCCGCCTCGGCCGGGTACGGTTCTGCGCAGTGCGGGCAGATGCGCCGCACCAGCCGCTGGGCCAGTGCCCCGAGCAGGGTCGAGGAGATGAGGAACGGTTCCAGGCCGAGATCCTGCAGCCGGACGATGGTCGACACCGCGTCATTGGTGTGCAGGGTGGAGAACACCAGGTGGCCGGTGAGGGCCGCCTGCACCGCGTGGGTGGCGGTCTCCAGGTCGCGGATCTCGCCGATCATGATGATGTCCGGGTCCTGGCGGAGGATGTTGCGCAGGATGGTCGAGAAGGTCACCTCGATCTGCGACTGGACCGCGATCTGGTTGAACTCCTCGTGCACCATCTCCACCGGGTCCTCCACGGTGATGATGTTCTTCTCCGGGGTGGCGATCTGCTTGAGGGTGGAATAGAGGGTGGTGGACTTGCCGCTGCCGGTGGGACCGGTGACCAGCACGATGCCGTGGGCCGCGGTCATGAAGCTGTTGTAGACCACCCGGTCGCGGCGGGCGAAGCCGAGGTCGTCGAGCCGCTGGAACAGCACCTCCGGGTCGAGGATGCGCATCACCGTCTTCTCGCCGAAGGCCACCGGCACGGTGGACACGCGGATCTCGGCGGCGCGGTCCTCCTCGCGCCGGCCGATCTTGATGCGGCCGTCCTGGGGCCGCCGCTTCTCGGCGATGTCCATCCGGGCCAGGCTCTTGATGCGCGAGGTGATGGCCGAGTGCACCGCCTTGGGCAGGTTGTAGATGGTGTGCAGCACGCCGTCGATACGGAAGCGGACCAGGCACACGTCGCGCTTGGGTTCGATGTGGATGTCGCTCGCCCGCTGCTCCAGGGCGTAGCTGAACAGGTGGTTGACCGCGGCCTTGATGTGCTGGTCCGTGCTGCTCAGTTCCTTGGCCGAGGCCAGCCGCACGTACTGCTCGAGGTTGCCGATGTCCACCGGCGCGGCCGCACCGACTGCGCCGAACTGGCTCTCCGCGGCGGTGATCGACCGCTGGAAGCCGAAGAATTCGGCGAGGATCTTGCGGATGTCGGTCTTGGTGGACAGGTAGGGCCGCACCGTCACCTGGTTGGCCCGCTCGATGTCCTCGAGCGCGTTCTGGTTGTCCGGGTAGTAGGTGACCACCTCGAGCAGGCCGTTGTCCAGGCTGATGGGCAGGATCAGGTGCCGGATCGCGAACGAGCGCGGGATGGTCTTGGTGACCACGTTCATGTCCAGCTCGAGCGGGTCGAGCTTCTTGAACGGGATGTCGAAGCCGCGGCTCACCGCCAGCATGATCATTTCCTCGCTGATCGGCTGGGGCGGCCGGCCGGCCGTCTCCAGGCCGAGCGAGAGGATGATGTCCACCAGGTCGGGGAACCCTTTGGCCTGGCGGTACTCGTCCTCCTGGCGGCGGCCGTGGTGTTTCAAAAGCTTCAGCCGCTGCTTGGCCTGGTTGAGGAGGATGAACTGCCGCTGGGCGGCGGTGAGCAGCCGCTCCCGCACGAGCAGGTCGAGCAGGTCGTCGCTGTTGAGGTAGGACATGGGCGCCTGGGGGTGGGGGTGAGCGATGGAATCGCAGATATTGTCCCGCCTGCGGGGCGGGTCGGCAAGGTTTTTTGCCGCGGCGCGACCGGTTGGCCGTGTTCCGGGCGATGCGAGGCTGCTGGGGGAGAGGCGGGAAAGGGCGCGGGGTGACGGTCAGTTCGGCCAGCCGTAGGCGCCGATCAGGTCGACGAAACGGACCTGCTCGATGGTGCGCACGGTCAGGCCGCCGTCGCGTTTTTCCACGAGCTGCAGGTCCTGCACGCCCTGGTCGCCCACCGGGATGACCAGGCGGCCCGGGTCGGCCAGCTGGGCGAGCAGGGGGTCGGGGATGCGCGGGCCGCCGGCGGTGACAAGGATGCCGTCAAACGGGGCCTCAGCGGACCAGCCCTCGGTGCCGTCGTCGATGCGGGAGACGATGTTGTGGTAGCGGAGCCGGTCGAACACCCGGCGCGCCCGGCCGACCAGGGCGTCGATCCGCTCGATGGTGTAGACCCGCAGGCAGAGACGGCTGAGGATCGCTGCCTGATAGCCGGAGCCGGTACCGATCTCCAGCACCCGCTCAGTGCCCTTGAGCTGCAGGGCCTCGGTCATCAGGGCGACGATGTAGGGCTGGGAGATGGTCTGGCCGCTGCCGATGGGCAGGGGAAAGTCGCCGTAGGCATGGGCCTGCATGGCGTCCTCGACGAACAGGTGCCGCGGCACCTGGCGCATGGCCTCGAGCACCCGCGGATCGCCGATGCCGCGCGGCACCAGCTGCTCCTCGATCATCCGCTCGCGGTAGATGGCAAGGGTCGACGGTTCGCTCACTGGACCTCGTCCCAGGTGAAATCCTCCGCCCATTTGCGGTCGTTCTTGTGGAAGGTCCGGAACTCGCTGTCAATCACCCGGTCATTCTCCAGGGTGACGATGATCATCTCGTAGCCGCTCGGGCCGCTCAGCCGGCCGAGCACCGGGGTGTTGCCGAAGAAACCGGGCCGGTCCTCGTAGTAGACGAGTTCGACCACGCCCGGGGACACCTGGCGCCGTCCCCTGGGCTCGCCCAGGTACTTCTGCACGTCCTGCAGGGTCGACTCTCCCGGCTTGATCAGGGCGGCGTCCGACGCGAGGTGCCGGATCTGCGTGCCATGACAACCGCCAAGCAGAAAGAGTGCTGCAAAAACCAGCAACAGGGTGTGCCGCATGGGATTTCCTCCAGGAGCCGTCAACGAAAAAAGGTTGTGTTCCCTATATCGTGAACACAACCTTTTTTCAACAGCAGACTCCCCGCAGCCCTACCGGGCGGGGTGTATTGGCGGTTTTCGGTGCACTGGTGCCATCATTGCCCCTCGGCCGCCGCCCGCTCGAGGATGCGGTAGTTGCGCCGCACCATCTCCATGGGATTGACCATGAGCCCGGCCTGGATCATGGCATTGTCATAGATCTGCTCGACCAGGTCAGCGGCAAAGGAGGCGTCACTGTCCTTGAGCGCGGCCAGCCGCTTGATGAGCGGGCTGGTCGCGTTGATCTCCAACTCTTTCTTGGTGCCCATGCCGAAGGCCTCATCCTGGCCCGAGGCCTTGAGTATCCGTTCCATGGACGAGGTGATGAAGCCGTCGACGTTGACGATCATGGCCGGGCTGTCCACCAGCCGGCTGGAAACCTTGACCTCCTGGATGCGCTCGCCCAGGGTCTCCTTCATCCAGGTGCACAGCGCACTCACCAGGTCGGCGGCCAGCGGCTCCCCGGCCGGCTTGTCCTCGGTTGCAGCGGCGGCCTCGGGCGTGTCCGGCAGGGCCAGGTCGGCCCGGTCGGCGCTGACCAGTTTCTTGCCCTCGAACTCGCCCAGGTGGTTGAGCACGAAGTCGTCGATGGCGTCCAGGGTGTAGAAGATCTCCACGCCCCGCTTGCGGAACGTCTCCACGTAGGGGCCGTACTCCACCGCGGCCCGGCTCGGACCGTTGATATAATAGATGGCGTCCTGGCCCTCGCGCATGCGGCCGACGTAGTCGGTGAGCGACACCATCTGCCCGGGCTCGCCGGCCGAGGACTCGAAGCGCAGCAGCTTGGCCAGTTCGGTGCGGTGCTCGAAGTCCGCGGTCACCCCCTCCTTGAGGAAGATGCCGAACGTTTTCCAGAACTCCAGGTATCGGTCCTGGTCGCGCTCCGCCTCCTCGCCCAGGAACTTGATGATCCGCTTGGTCAGCACCTTGCGCAGCTTGACCACCAGGGCGTTGTCCTGCAGGGACTGGCGGCTGATGTTGAGCGGCAGGTCCTCGGAGTCGACCACGCCCTTTAAAAAGCGCAGCCACTCGGGCAGGATGTTCTCGCTGTGCTGGTCGATGAGCACCTTCTGGCAGTACAGGTTGACGCCCGGCTTCATCCGTCCCATGCCCATCACCTCGAAGTTCTCCCGGGGCACGTAGAGCAGGGCGTTGATGGAGAGCGGCGCGTCGGCCGAGAAGTGGAACCGGTAGAGCGGGTCGTCGATGGCGTTGCCGATGAACTTGTAGAACTCGGTGTACTCCTCGTCCGTTATCTCGCTCTTGGACCGGGTCCAGATGGCCTGAACGGTGTTCACCTTCTTGCCCTCGACCTTGACCGGGAAGGGGACGAAGGTGGAGTACTGCTGGATGATCCGCTCGATGGTGAACTTGGTGGCGTAGGTGTGGGCGTCGTCCTTGAGTTCGATGCTGATGCGGGTGCCGCGGTGCAGGCCCGGGCAGGGGCTGAGGGTGTAGGTGCCGCCGCCGTCCGAGGCCCACTCCCAGCCCTCCTCGCCGTTCCAGGAGCGGGTCTGCACGCGCACCTTTTTGGCGGCCATGAACACCGAGTAGAAGCCCACGCCGAACTGGCCGATGAGGTTGACATCCTTTTTGGCGGCCTCGGCCAGCTGCTCGAAGAAGTGCTGGGAGCCGGAATGGGCGATGGTGCCCAGGTTGGTCTCCAGTTCCTCCCGGGTCATGCCGATACCGGTGTCGGTGATGGTCAGGGTGTGCTTCTTGTCGTCGCAGTCGATGGTGATCTCGAGCGGCACGTGGGCGTCGAACTCGACCTTGTCAATCAGGCTCTGGTGCCGGAATTTCTCCAGGGCGTCGGCGGCGTTGGAGACCAGTTCGCGAACGAAAATGTCGCGCTCGGTGTAGAGCGAGTTGATGACGATGTCGAGAACCTTTCTGGTCTCCGCCTGAAACTGCCTGGTTTCAACCTGTGTGTCCGTCATGGGGCCGTTCCTCTGCTGGTTGTCGGGCGGGGTGTCCCGGGTTGAAGGGAAAATGACTGATTTGCCGGTATTTTCGGCGAGTTTGTTGCTGCTTTCAATTCTCCGGCCACTATGGTAAGCACGATAGCCACCCTGTCAAGACAACCCTCACCGGCCCGCTGCGGGCCTTTCTGTCCCGGGAAAAACGATATGAATGATGCGGACTGTGATGTGTGTGTGGTCGGCGCCGGCATCTCCGGCCTGAGTGTTGCCGCCTTTCTTGGTGAACTCGAACCGTCGTGGCGGGTGCTCGTGCACGAGCGGTCGGCAAGGTCCGGCGGCGCCATCGACAGCTTCGCCGGCGACGGCTACCTGGCCGAGTGGGGCCCGCACGGCTTTCTCGACAACTGCGCGGAGAGCCGCGACCTCATCCGCCTGGCCGGGCTGGAGGCGGAGCGGGTGACCGCGCCGCTGGGCGAATTCGTCCGTTACGTCTGCCTGGACGGGCGGCTGCAGGTCATCCCGCAGAAGCCGCTGCGCATCCTCCGCCAGCCGCTCATCCCCTGGCAGGCCAAGTTGCGGGTGTTGGCCGACCTGTGGCGGCCGGTGCTCGCCGGCGAGCCCACCGTGGCCGAGTGGGTGGCGCACCGCTTCGGTCCGGCACTGCTGCCCTTTGCCGATGCGGTCTACACCGGCACCTATGCCGGCGACATCGAGCGGCTGCGCATCGACGCGGTCATGCCCGGGGTGCGGGAACTGGAGCGGCGCCACGGCTCGGTGATCCGCGGGGTGTTCCGGCGGATGCGCGCCGCCCGGGCGGCAAACAGGGGGGAGAGGCGGCGGCTGCCGGCCATGACCAGCTTTGCCGGCGGCATGGGCGCGCTGCCCGCCCGGCTGGCGGCGGGGCTGGCGGCGCGGGGCGGGTTGCGGTGCGAAAACGGCGTGCGCGGCTTCACCGCGGAGGCGGACGGTTTCCTGGTCAGGGCCGAGCGGGGCGACTGCCGCTGCCGCCGGCTGGTCCTCGCCCTGCCGGT
>CAZMNU010000013.1:12415-41717 GCA_964567725.1 uncultured Desulfobulbus sp.
GGGTCTACGAGGATCTGCGCCAACTGATGGACCTGCCCGAGCCGCCCCGGTTTGCCGCCGTGCTGCGGCCCTCCTCGGCCATTCCCCAGCTGGAGGAGGGCTACACCGGTCTGCTCTCCTGGCGCGAGGCGGTGCACGCCCGGGTCGCCGGCCTGCGCCTGTGCGGTTTCGGCTGGACCGGCATCGGTATCAACGACATGGTCAGGGAGGCGCGCCGGGCGGCCGAGGCGATCCGTGCGCCGGTGACGGCAACGGTCGGGCCGGAGGTGAAGGGGGTCTACTTCTGAAGAAGGGCCGCGTCGTCGGAGTCCGGGGCGCGGCCGTTTGCGGCGCGGGCTATTTGAGCTTGCCGCTGAGCATCTCGATCTGCTCGCGCACCGAGGGCTGGCGGGCCATGTCCAGAGTGATCGCCTTGATGGCGTAGAGCACGGTGGAGTGGTCGCGGTTGTACATGGAGCCGATGTCGGCCAGCGACTTGTCGGTGTGCTTGCGGGTGAGGTACATGGCCACCTGCCGGGGGAAGGTGATGGCCCGCTTGCGCGAGCGGGAGCGCAGGTCGTCGACGCTCACCCGGAACTGCCGGCCGATGAGGTCGCGGATGGCCTCACCGGTGATCTCCGCCGGGGCGCCGATCAGGTTGAACACCACCTCCCGGGCCATGGCCAGGTCGGCCGCGGTGCCGTGCAGGCTGGACTTGGCCTTGATGCCGATGATGGCACTCTCCATGCGGCGGATGTCGCCCTGCAGGTTCTCGGCCATGAAGCCGACCAGGTCCTCGTCCGCGGCCAGGCCGTGCAGCTGGAGCTTGTGGCGGATGATGCGCGCCCTGGTCTCGTAGTCGGGCGACTCGATGCCGGTGACCAGGCCCGAGGTCATGCGGCTGCGGAAGTCCTCGTCGATGCCGGCGATGCGGTTGACCGGCAGGGCCGAGGTGAGGATCACCCGCCGGCCGGACTTGATCAGGTAGTCGAGGATGGTATTCAGTTCCTCCTGGGTCTTGTTCTTGCCGGTCAGGGTGTGCACGTCCTCGACCAGCAGCATGTCGCAGTTGTTGATGTATTTCTTGGAGAACTGCTCCATGGACTTGGTGCGGATTCCCTTGACCATGTCCGCGGAGAACTGCTGCGCGGTCAGGTAGTGCAGGCGGGTGGCGGGGGCAGAGCGGAGCACCTGGTGAACCACGGCCTGGGTCAGGTGGCTCTTGCCCAGCCCGGTGGAGCTGTTCATGAACAGGCAGTTGCCGAAGGTGGCGTCACCGGTGGCCAGCGCCTGGCAGGCCGAACGGGCGAGCAGGTTGGACTCGCCCACCATGAACTGCTCGAAGGTGAAGGCCGGGTGCAGGGAGCGCAGGCGCGGCCCGCCGCTGGCCACCCCGGGCAGGCGAAGCTGGCCCTGGCGGCTCGATTCGATCTGCATGGGTTTCGACTCGGCCACCTGCAGCCGGACCTCCTCGGCCAACCCCTGCTCCCTGGCCTTCTCACGGATGAGGCCCAGGTAACGGTCCTCCACCCAGGCACAGAAGAACCGGTCCGGGCCGACGAGTTCGAGCAGCCGGCCATCCTGCCGTCGGCATTCCAGCGGCTTGATCCACAGCCCGAACTCGCTGTCCGGCAGGGTTTCGTGCAAAGAGGTTTTGAGCGCATGCCACGGCATAGTGAGGTTCCCTTAAACGTGCGGGTGCTGGTTGATCGGATGACCGGTGCGGCGGGGCGAGCCAGTGGCTGCCGGTCACGGGCTGATCTAGCGAAAATCCGGCAGCCGGTCAAAAGCGGTTTGGGCTGATTTCAGCGGGCAAACAGACGGGTTCTGCACAGGCCCGGAAGCCCTGTAACGAGGGGAGGTTGCGCTGAGGGGAGTCTGGAACTGGCAAGAACGCCGTCCTTTTTTCCGGAATCAAAAAAAATACCATTAAAATCAATTAAATAAGTAAAAGGTGCAAAGGTTATCAACATCTTGTTCACAATGTTCGTGCTCCACCAGGCTCGTTCCTGCTCCAGCATGCTCGATAAAGCTTCGTTTACCATCTTAGCCCGCGCCGGCTTTCCGTAACCCCCCATGGCTGCATGGTTTCGGTGCGGCGGCAGGGCGGAAAAAAAATCTTCAGCCGAGCGCTTGAAAAATATTCAATAAAAACAATGGGAAAAATGGACGGACGGGGCGGGGGCGGCGTTTGCAGGCCCGCGGGCTGCAACGGGCACTGGCCAGCGGCGGGACAGGTCAGCGGGCGAAGCTGCGCGCCAGGGTGAACACCTCGATCCGGCCGGCGCCGGCCGCGGCCAGCACCCGGCTGCATTCCTGCACCGTGCTGCCGGTGGTGAACACGTCGTCGACCAGCAGCACCCGCCGGTCGCGCACCCGCTCCGGGTCGGCGAGAGCGAACACCCCGGTCAGGTTGGTGCGCCGTTCCCGGCCGGAGAGCTGCGCCTGCGGCCGGGTGGAGCGCCGGCGGAGCAGCAGGGCGGTGTCGAGGCGCGAACGCCAGTGGGGAAAGCAGGCCCGGGCGATGAGCAGGGCCTGGTTGAAGCCGCGCTCGCGCAGACGGGCCGGGTGCAGCGGCACCGGCAGGACCAGGTCCGGTTCGGTGAATTGGGGGAGCAGGGGGGAGCGGGCGGCCAGCGCGCCGAGGCTCGCCAGCCCGGTCAGTTGGCCGGCGAACTTGAGGGCGAGGATGAGGGCCGGCACCGGCGGCTGGTAGGCAAAGAGGCTGCGGGCGAGAGCAAAGGCGGGCCGGCCGGCCAGGCAGTCGCCGCAGAGATGGTCCACCCCGGACGGAAAGGGCAGGCCGCACCGGGTACACAGGGGGGAATCGAGAAAACGGAGGGCCTGGTGGCAGTCAGCACAGAAAAGCGGCGGCCGGGAGGATTCCAGCCGCCGCTCGCAGCCCAGACACCGGGGCGGAAAGAGCAGATCCTTGAGGGCCTCGGAGCAGGAGGCCGCGCCCTTGCGGATCACCGCTCCATGTTGTCGATGATGGCGGTGGCAAAGGCCGAGCAGGAGAGTTCGGTGGCGCCCTCCATGAGCCGGGCCAGGTCGTAGGTGACCGTCCTGGCGGTGATGGTCGCCTCCAGGGCGCGCTCGATGCAGGCCGCGGCCTCGCCCCAGCCGATGTATTCGAGCAGCATCACCCCGGAGAGCAGGAGCGAGCCGGGGTTGACCTTGTCCAGGCCGGCGTACTTGGGCGCGGTGCCGTGGGTGGCCTCGAACAGGGCGACGCCGTCACCGATGTTCGCCCCCGGGGCCATGCCCAGCCCGCCCACCTGGGCAGCCAGGGCGTCGGACATGTAGTCGCCGTTGAGGTTGGGCATGGCCAGCACCGAGTACTCGGCCGGCCGCAGCAGGATCTGCTGGAACATGGCATCGGCGATGCGATCCTTGATGACGATGCGTCCCTCGGGCACCCGGCCGTTGTGCTCCTGCCACAGGGCGGCCTCGCTGACGGTGGACTCGGCGAACTCGTCCGCCGCCAGTTCGTAGCCCCAGTTGCGGAAGGCGCCCTCGGTGAACTTCATGATGTTGCCCTTGTGCACCAGGGTCACCGAGTCCCGGCCGGTGTCCAGGGCGTACTGGATGGCCTTGCGCACCAGCCGCTTGGTGCCGAACTCGGAGATCGGCTTGATGCCGATGCCGGAGTTGTCGCGGATGGCCGCCCCCAGATCGCTGCGCAGGAATTCGATCACCCGGTTGGCCTGATCGCTGCCCGCCGGCCACTCGATGCCGGCGTAAACGTCCTCGGTGTTCTCGCGGAAGATGACCATGTCCACCGCTCCGGGATTCTTGACCGGGGAGACCACCCCCTGGTAGTAGCGGACCGGGCGGACGCAGGCGTACAGGTCGAGCACCTGGCGCAGGGTGACGTTGAGGCTGCGCATGCCTTCGCCCACCGGCGTGGTCAGCGGACCCTTGATCGAAACCACGTATTTCCTGAGGGCCTCGACCGTTGCCTCGGGCAGCCACTCGCCGGTGGCGGCAAAGGCCTTCTCGCCGGCGAGGATCTCCAGCCACTCGATGGCGCGGGTACCCTTGTAGCGGCGGGTCACCGCGGCGTCCAGCACCCGGCGGGCCGCGGCCCAGATGTCGGGACCGGTGCCGTCGCCCTCGATGAACGGAATGACCGGGGTTTCGGGCACGTTGAGGGTGCCGTCGGCGTTGATGGTGATAATGGATTCAGCCACTCGGGACTCCTTGAAGAAAAAAGGCAACTGCCTGTGCCGCCGGGTTTCACCCGGCGGGAACGGCGCCAAAAAACTGGCGTGGAATATATTCGATTAGCCCCCTCCCGTCAATCCCGCCCGGCCCCCGGCACCCGGCGCCCCGCTCGGGCCGATTCGCTTGCTCTTTGCCGCCGCCCCTGCTAGAAAAGGCACAACCTCCAACGGCCGGGCGGCAGCCCGCCACCACCCGGGAGATCCGTCCATGGCGCTCCTCCATACCCTGCGCGGCCTGTGCACCCTGGTCGTCGCCCTGCCGCTGACCCTGATCGCCTCGACCCTCACCTGGCTCGACCTGGTGGTCGGCCGCCGGTCCGGGGCCAAGGCCCAGGTCTTCCCCACCTGGTGGGGCCGCTCGCTCTGCCGCCTGGCCGGCGTGCGCGTGCAGGTGCAGGGGCGGGAACAGATCGACCCGGACCAGACCTACATCTTTGCCGGCAACCATGTCAGCCAGTTCGACATCTTCGCCTTCCAGGGCTATTTCCCCCACGATTTCCGCTGGATCGCCAAGCAGGAGCTGTTCCGCATCCCGATTTTCGGCCAGGCCCTGTACCGCATCGGCAATATCCCCATCGACCGCTCCCGCGGCCGCCAGGCGATGAAGAGCCTGGACGAGGCGGGCAAACGCATCGCCGCCGGCAGTTCGGTGCTCATCTTCCCGGAGGGGACCCGCAGCCCGGACGGACGGCTGCGCGAGTTCAAGACCGGGGCGGTGCTGCTCGCCCTCAAGGCCGGGGTGCCGGTCGTGCCGGTGGGCTTCAACGGCTCTTACGAGGTCCTCCCCAAAGGCCGGCTTCTGCCGAAGAGCGGCGAGATTCTCATCCGCATCGGCGCGCCCATCGCCACCGACCACTACCGGGGTGGTGACAAGCAGGCCCTGGCCGCGGACCTGCACCGGGCGGTGCAGGCGCTCCTGGACCAGCCCTACCGGGATTGAGCCGGCGGGCTGCGACCCTGCCCGGGCAGGATCGTCCTGTTCGCACCGTGGGCCCGGCGACAGCCGTGGCCAGTGGTGCAAAAGGCCGTAACGGACAGAGATTCTCTTGCAAAATCAAGGGAACTTGGCATAATGACCAGCAATTTACGCGGAGATCGGCCCGCCGGCGGCGAACCGGCCGCCTTCCCCGGTTGCCGACGGGCGCAGCGGACCGTTTGTGCCGATTCCAGCCTCGCGTCCGTCCGAGAAACATCCTCCAACAGGAAAGTCCCCATGCTGCCGACCTCACCCCTCCGGCGTACCCCCCAGGCCGTTCCGGCCATGTTCTGCGCGCTCCTGCTCTGCCTTCTTGCCTGCGTTCCCGGCGGGGCCCTGGCCGTGGAGCGGAACACCGCCTTCCTGCCGTTCAAGATCAACGCCCCGGACGCGGCCGTGCTGGTCGCACCCGCCGATGCGGCGCTCGCCCGGGCGGTGGCCGCCAAGGGGCTGGCCATGGTGGAGCGCGCCGAGGCGGAGCGACTGGTGGCCTACGACGGTCCCTGGCCGCCGCCGGCCGCGGCCATCAACCGCATCGCCGACGCCACCGGCGCCGACTACGTGGTGGTCGGCAGCCTGAACAAGCTCGGCCGGCAGATCAGCGTCGACTGCGCCGTCTTTGACGTGCTCGAGCCGACCAAGCCGCACTCGACCTTCCGCGAGGCCGAGTCCATGGAGGAGTTGGACCGGGTGACCGGCGAGATCGTCGGGGCCATGCTCACCTTCTCCAACCGCAGCGCCACCGTGGCCGCCATCGCTCCGGAGGGCAACGAGCGCATCGATGCCGGCGCCATCCTGCAGAAGATCTCGACCAAGCCGGGTGACCTGTACGATCCGGCCACCCTGCGCCAGGATCTGAAGAACGTCTTCGCCATGGGTTATTTCGACAACGTCGAGATCGAGGCCACGGACACCGAGACCGGCAAGAACGTCATTTTTCGTGTCAAGGAGAAACCCCTCATCGGCAGCGTGGTGATCACCGGCGCCGAGGAGATCAAGGAACAGGACATCCGCGACGCCGCCGGCATCACCGCCAACTCCATCCTCAACCCGGCCAAGGTCAATGACGCCGTGGCCAAGGTGCGCGAACTGTACAAGTCCAAGGGCTACTACAACACCACGGTCAACGCCACGATCGGCGAGACTGGAGACGGCAGCGCCGAGGTCCGCTTCGAGGTCCAGGAGGGCAAGAAGATCACCATCGAGCAGATCGGTTTCGAGGGCAACAAGAACTTCTCCGAGGGCGAACTCGAGGACGTGATCCAGACCGGCACCTACGCCTGGTGGATCTCCTGGCTGACTGACGCCGGCGTGCTCAAGATGGATGTGCTCAAGCAGGACGCCGAGCGGGTGGCCACCTTCTACCATAACCAGGGCTACATGGACGCCCGGGTGGGCGAGCCGGTGGTCACCCAGAAGGACGACGCCCTCTTCGTCACCTTCCCCATCGAGGAGGGGGCGCGCTACCGGGTGGGCACGGTGGACGTCCAGGGTGACCTGATCAAGCCGCGGGAGGAGCTGATCACCACCCTGAAGATCCGCGAGGAGGAGTTCCTCAACCGCCAGGTGCTGCGCGAGGACCTGACCCGGCTCACCGACCTCTATGCCGAGCAGGGCTATGCCTTCGCCGAGGTCAACCCCAAGGTGCGCAAGTCGGATGCCGGCAAGCGGGTGGACATCGTCCTCCATGTCGAGCAGGGCGCGCTCGTCCATTTCAACCGGGTGGAGATCACCGGCAACACCCGCACCCGCGACAACGTCATCCGCCGCGACCTCAAGGTGCAGGAGGGCGGCCGGTTCGATTCCAAGGCCATCCGCACCTCCACCCAGAAGCTCAACCGGCTCGGTTTCTTCGAAGAGGTCAACATCATCCCCAAGCCCACCCTCAACGAGGACCAGATGGACGTGGTGGTGGATGTCAAGGAGAAGGCCACCGGCCAGTTCAGCATCGGCGCCGGCTACTCCTCGTCCGAGAACCTGCTGTTCATGGGCGAGGTCAGCGAGAACAACCTGTTCGGCACCGGCAACCGCCTGAGCCTGCGGGCCTACACGAGCAGCGAATCGACCCGTTACAACCTCAACTTCACCAACCCGCGCCTCTTCGACTCACAGGTATCGGGGAGCATCGACCTGTATGACTGGGAGCGCGAGTTCGACGACTACACCCGCGACACCACCGGCTCGACCCTGCGCCTCGGTCACCCGCTGGTCGAACAGTGGCGCATCTACTACGGCTACACCATCTCCGACACCGAATTGACCGACATCGGCGAGAACGCCTCGACCGTGATTCTCCGCTCCAAGGACATCAACCTGACCAGCGCCGCGGACGTGGCCCTGGTGCGCGACACCCGCGACAAGATCTTCTCGCCGACCTCGGGTTCGCGCAACAGCGTCAGCGTCGAATACGCCGGCGGGCCGCTGGGCGGCGACGCCGAGTACACCAAGGTGGAGGGCAGCACCTCCTGGTACTTCCCGCTGGTCTGGTCCACGGTCTTCCACGTGCGCGGCTCGGCCGGCCAGGCCTTCGAGAACGAGGACGACAAGCTGCCGGTGTACGAGCACTTCTACCTTGGCGGCATGAATTCGATCCGCGGCTTCGACAGCGCCTCGATCAGCCCGCGCGACCCGCTCACCGGGGACAAGATCGGCGGCGACAAGATGTGGTTCGCCAACATCGAATTCATTTTCCCACTGATCAAGGACATGGGCATGGACGGCCTCATCTTCCACGACCTCGGCAATGTCTACGATGTGGACGAGGACTGGGATTTGGGCGACTACAAGAAGACCGCCGGCGTCGGCATTCTCTGGGCCTCGCCGCTCGGGCCGCTTCGCCTGGCGTGGGGCTATAACCTCGACCAGAAGGACGGTGAAAACCAGTCCAGCTGGGACTTCAGCATGGGCGGCACCTTCTGAGGTCCGACCGCCCGATCCTGACCTGATCGTCCTCCATGCAGTCGATCCTTGCGCGGCTGCGTGACGCCGATCAGCCGTTCGATATCCTCGGTCTCCACGCCGCCTCCACCGCTTTCCTGCTGTCCAGGGCGGTGGAGGCGCTGCAGCGTCCGCTCTGCTGCATCCTGCCGGCCGATGACCAGTTGGAGGTGCTCGCCCGGGACATCGCCTTCTTCTCTCGCGTCCCGGTGCTCACCTACCCGAGTTACGAAATCCCCCCGTACACCCCGCTCTCCCCCGACCCGGCCACGGTCTGTGCCCGCCTGGCCACCCTGCATCGCCTGCACGACAACCAGGCGCCCGCCATTGTCCTCACCTCGGCCGAGGCGGTACTGCGCCGGGTGCTGCCGGCCGTCGAGCTCGACCGCCGCTGCGAACTCGTGCTCGCCGGGGAGGAGACGGACCGCGACGCCCTGATCGCCTCGCTGGTGGCCAGCGGCTACCAGACCGTCGAGATGGTCCGCCAGGAGGGCGATCTGGCCCTGCGCGGGGGCATCATCGACGTCTACCCGCCGGTGCTCGACGAGGAGCTGGCCGGGCCCCTGCGGCTCGATTTCTTTGGCGACCTGGTTGAATCGATCCGCCTGTTCGACCCGCTCAGCCAGCGCTCGCGCCAGCAGCTGAACGAGGCGGTACTGCTGCCGGCCTCGGAGTTGCTCTTTCCCCCAAAGGACGGGCGGGCTGCCCTGTGCGCCGCCGTGGATGCGGCTGCCGAGGCCCATCACTGGCCCGGCCGCGAGGCCCTGGCCCTGCGCGAGCAGTTCGCCAGCGGCCAGCGTTTTCCCGGCATGGAGTTCCTGCTGCCGCTGCTCTACGGCGGTCGCCAAGGGCTGCACTCCCTGTTCGACTACCTGCCGCCCCGGACCGGGCTGATCATTGCCGAACCGCACCGGGTGGACCAGCGGATGCAACTGGTGCGCGAGCGCATCGCGGCCAACCACGCCGAGGCGGTCGGCCGCGCTGTGCCCGCCCTGCCGCCGGACGACCTCTTCCTCGGCAAGGAGGAGTGCGAGCAGGCGATCCGGGCGCGGCTCGTGGCCCGGCTGCCGCACCTGCCCGACCCGGACGGCAGCTTCCCGGTGCACACCGTGCCCACCGGCGACCACAGCCTGCTCGCCCAGGAGATCGACCTGCAGCGGAAGAAGCGGGGCCTGCTGGCACCCCTGGCAGATCGCATCCGGGGCTGGCAGGAGGAACGGGGCACCATCGTGCTCGCCTGCCGCTCCGTGCGCCAGGCGGACCACCTGCGCGAGATGCTCGGCCACTACCAGCTGCAGAGCACCCTCCTGGAGCCGCCCTTTGCGATGGAGAACGCCCGCGGGCCGGGGGGGGTCCACTGCTACCCGCATCCCCTGTCGCGGGGCTTCGACCTCATCGACGAGCGGCTGCACCTCCTCTCCGCGGCCGAACTGTTCGGCGACAAGCGGCTGCAGGCCCGCCGCCGCGGCCGGGGCGTCCGGCCGGAGGGCCAGCCTGTGGCCATCGACCAACTCGCCACCGGCGATGTGGTCGTGCACCGGGACCACGGCATCGGCGTGTTCCAGGGGCTGGTCAACATGGAGTTCTCCGGCCAGCACGGCGACTTCATGCAGATCGAGTTCCGCGGCGGGGACAAACTCTACGTGCCCATGGACCGGCTCCACTGGGTGAGCCGCTACCAGGGGCTCACCGACCAGGAGCCCAAACTCGACAGCCTCGGCTCGCAGCGCTGGCAGAGTGCCAAGAAAAAGGTCACCGACGCGGTCTGGAAGATCGCCCAGGAGTTGCTCGACATCTATGCAAAGAGGGCCATGCGCCAGGGGCACCGCTTTGCGCCGGCCGGCGACCTGTACCGCGAACTGGAGGAGTCTTTTCCTTACGATGAGACCAGCGGCCAGGCCAAGGCCATCGACGAGGTGCTCGACGACCTGACCCGGGAGCAGCCCATGGACCGGCTGGTCTGCGGCGACGTCGGCTACGGCAAGACCGAGGTGGCGGCCCGCGGCGCCTTCAAGGTGATCGAGGACGGCTGGCAGGTGGCGGTCCTCGTGCCCACCACGGTGCTCGCCGAGCAGCACGCGGCCACCTTCCGCGAGCGGTTCGCCGGCTTCCCGGTGGAGATCGCCTGCCTCAACCGGTTCCGCACCGCCAGGGAGCAGCGGGAGATCGTGGCAGGGCTGGCCAGCGGCGCCATCGACCTGGTGGTGGGCACGCACCGGCTGCTTTCCAAGGACATCCATTTCAACCGGCTGGGGCTGCTCATCGTCGACGAGGAGCACCGCTTCGGGGTGGCCCACAAAGAAAAGATCAAAAAGCTCAAGGCCACCGTGGATGTGCTCACCCTCACCGCCACACCCATTCCCCGGACCCTGCAGATGTCGCTGTTGGGCATCCGCGACCTGTCGGTGATCTCCACCCCGCCGCACCAGCGCCGCTCGGTCAAGACCTTCCTGGCCCGCTTCGACCAGCTGGTCATCCGCGAGGCCATCCAGCGGGAGATGGAGCGCGGCGGCCAGCTGTTCTTCGTGCACAACCGGGTGCAGTCCATTCACCGGGTGGCCGAGACCATCGGCGCGCTCGCGCCCCAGGCGCGCATCGGCGTGGCCCACGGGCAGATGCCCGGGCCGCAGCTCGAGGACATCATGGTGCGCTTCATCAACCACGAGATCGACATCCTCGTCTGCACCACCATCATCGAGTCCGGCCTGGACATCGCCAACGCCAACACCATCATCATCAACCGCGCCGACAACCTCGGCCTGGCCGACATCTACCAGCTGCGCGGGCGGGTGGGGCGCTCCTCCCGCCAGGCCTACGCCTACCTGCTGGTGCCCAGCCTCGACCACCTGACCGCGGACGCCCAGCAGCGGCTGCGCGCCCTGATGGACTGCTCCGAACTGGGCGGCGGCTTCAAGCTGGCCATGAACGACCTGCAGATCCGCGGCGGCGGCAACCTGCTGGGCGTGTCCCAGTCCGGCCACATCGCCGCGGTGGGCTACGACCTCTACCTGGAGCTGCTCCAGTCCACCGTGGCCGACCTCAAACGCCAGGCCGCGGCGGGCGAGCCGAGAGACGGGCTTGCCGAACTTGACCCGGAAATCAAACTGCAGGTGGCAGCCTTCCTGCCGGACAGGTACATTACGGACACGAGCCTGCGTTACCACGCCTACCGCCGCCTGGCCGCGCTCGGCACCGGCAGCGCGGCGGAACTGGCCGACCTGGAGAACGAACTGGTTGACCGTTACGGCCCCCTGCCCGCCGAGGCGCAGGCCCTGTTCGCCCTCATCGGCCTCAAGCAGGAGTTGCGCGGGTTCGGCATCGTCAAGTTGGAACAGGCCCCGGGCAGCCTGGTCTTCTCCTTCGTCGATCAGGCCCCGGTGGACCCGCAGCGCCTGCTGGCCCTGATCCAGGAAAAACCGACCCGGAAGAAGGCCGTTCCCCCGCCTGCCCGCCTGACCCCGGATCAGCGGCTCATCGTGCCCCTGGCGGCGACGGACGACCTGTTCGCCCGCATTCATTGTGTTCTGCGCACCCTGCAAGGAGAAACGCCATGAACAGCCCTGATATCAGCTGCGCCAAAGAGCGCCCCCGGCTCCCCTGGGAGGCCATCGATACCGTGCTCCTCGACATGGACGGCACCCTCCTGGACAAACATTTCGACGATTACTTCTGGGAACAGTACGTGCCCGAGCACTTCAGCCTGCTGCACGACATCCCGGTGGAGGAGGCGCGGGCGCAGCTGCGCGCCCGCTACCACGCGGTCCGGGACACGCTCGACTGGTCGGACCTGAATTACTGGTCACGGGAGTTGGGACTGGACCTGCAGGAACTCAAGCTGCGCATCAACCACCTCGTCGGCGTCCATCCCTACGTGGTCGAGTTTCTCGAGTACTGCCTGAAGCTGCGCAAAAAGCTCTACCTGGTCACCAACGCCCACCCCTGTTCCCTGGCGATCAAGCTGGAAAAGACCGCCATCGGCGCCTGGTTTGACCGGATCGTCTGTGCCGACGAGGTGGGCCTGGCCAAGGAGGAGCCGCCTTTCTGGGGGCGGCTCGAACACCTGCTCGGGTTCACCAGGGAGCGGACCCTGCTCATCGACGACAGCGAACAGGTGCTGCTGGCGGCGCAAACGTACGGCATGGGCCACCTGCTCTTTGTCGCCCGGCCGAGCAGCCGCCAGCGGGTGGCCTACTCCTGCAATTTTCCGTCCATCGAGTATTTCAAAGAACTGCTGCCCGACTGACGCCCGGGAGAAGCAGGCACAAAAAAAAGCCATCCTGCCGGCGGGCAGGATGGCTTTTTTACTGCGGTTGGGATCGCGGTCCGGGCAGGCTCAGGCCTTCTTGCGCGATTTCCCGGCGGCCTGGGGTTTGCCGGCGCCTTTTTTGCGGAGTTCCTCGACCTCGTGCTGCAGGGTCTGGATGGATTCGTTGAGCGGCTGAGGATCAAAGGCAGGCGTCTCGGGCCGCTGTTCGAGCTTTTCCAGGCGGCCGGGCAGGTCGCCGAGCAGTTTGGCCGGGGTCAGATCCTGCAGGCTGCGGGCGGTGTCGTCGATCCGTCCCTCGAGGGAGGCGACCGAGGCCTGGACAGCGTCCAGTCGCTGGCCCGAGGCGGCGATCTGGTCGGCAATGGCGGAGACCTGGTCGGCGGCGGCAAAGCCGGCGGTTTTTTCCTCGAGGACGTCGATCTTGGCGTTCAGGGCGGCGACCTGGTCGGAGAGCGACTGCTGGCTGTCGGCGACCTTGCGGATCTCACCGGCGATCAGGGTCTGCAGTTCATCCTGCAGTTTGGTGGCGTCCACGGCAGGCGCGGCCGGCTGCTGCACCAGCGGCTGCGCGGCCGGGGCCGGCGTGGACACTGCCGGGGTCGGCCGGGGCTGCTTACGCAGGGAGTCGACCAGGGCAAAGACCGGGGCGAGCAGTTCGCTGACCGCCTCCCGGGTCTTGGCGGCGAGCACCGAGGCGGCCTGGCGATCGTACAGGGAAACGGCAAACAGGAAGATGCCGATGAGGAAGGCGATGCACACGGCCACGCCGATGGTCATGGCGATGGCCCACTGCACCAGCCGGAACGCGCCGATGATGATCAGCCCGAGGGAGTCGAGCACACCGCCGTCCGGGGAAGCACTGGTCAGGTAGGCCAGCAGGGCAAAAACAAGAAGAACCACCCCGGCCTTGATCAGCGGAGCACGCATCGCATTCGCCTTCATCATTCATTCCTCCCTCTGAAAAACCGCACTTTGGCGTCTCGGATCATTGCATCGTCCGCCCGGCGGCGACCGGCGCGGCTGCCTGAATCACTTCATTTTGGAAGGTTTTAGATCATTTGGCAGTGATCGGCAAGGGAAATGTGCAGCCGCGACCCAGGCGACACGGCCGCGGCCGTTTCCGCGGCAAGGCCGGCCGCGCAAGCGGTTCAGGCGGTTTCGGCCAGGCGCGCGCGCACCCGGTCGAACTCCCCGGCCGCGGCGAGGAAGGCCTCGACCAGCGCCGGGTCGAAGCGGCGGCCACTGTCCGCGCTGATCCGGGCAACGGCCTGGTCGTGGCCCAGGGGGGGCACGTCAGCCGCGGCCACGGTCAGCTCCTCGTAGGCGTCGGCCAGGTGCAGGATGCGCGCTTCCAGCGGGATCGCCTCGCCGCGCAGCCCGTAGGGATAGCCCGTGCCGTCCCAGCGTTCATGGTGGAAATAGGCGATGTTCTTGGCCAGACCGAGAAAGGAGCCGGCCCGGGCCTCGGTCTCCATGGCCTTGAGCACATCCCCGCCGGTCAGGGTGTGGTTGCGCAGGACCTCCTCCTCCAGCCCGTTCAAGGGACCGGTCTTGAAGAGGATGGCGTCGCTGATGCCCACCTTGCCGATATCGTGCAGGAGAGAGGCCTGCTGAAGTGCAGTGAGGAAGGACGGGGTAAGCTCGGGACCACCCCCGCTGCGGCGGGCGAGCTGCTCGCCGATCAGGCGGCAGTATTCCCGGATTCTCTCCAGGTGCCGACCCGGGGTCAGGTCGCGCTGTTCCGACAGCCTGGCGAGCGCCAGGATGGCCGCGCTCTCGGTGGTGCGCTGCCGGTCCAGTGAGGCGAGCAGCCGGGCCTCGCACTCGAGCCTCGGGCTGATATCACGGATGAGCAACTGGGCGGCCGGGGCTCCGTCCCGCTCGAGCAGGGCGCCGCTGATCTCGGCGGCCAGCGCGGTGCCGTCGCTGGTCCGCAGGTCGAGGCGCAGGCCGCTGACCGGCTCGTCCCGGAAGAGCACTGCCAGCAGTTCCGTGCCCACCCGGTCCCGATCCGCCGGGAACACGGCGTCGCAGAACGAGGCGCCGGCGTTCGCGGACACGCCGAACCGGGCCAGGTAGCGGTCGTTGGCCTGGAGGACGGTGCCGTCCCGGTCGACCAGCACCAGGTCGTCGGTGATCGCCTCGTAGAGCAGGCGGTAGCGCTGTTCGCTCGAGCGCTGTTCACCGGTTCGCCGCCGGACCTCCTCCTCGAGCCGGCCGGCCTGACGCTCCAGTTCCACTGCCGCCGCGCTCTCCGCCAGGCGCAGGCGGTATTCCCGCTCCCGGGCGCCATGGTCCGCCCAGCACTGGATGGCGGCGATGAACACGAAACAGATGAGGAAAAACAGGTTGCCGGCCAGGGTCATCAGCTCGGCCGGCGGGAGGAAATCGAGGCCGACGATGGCCCCCAGGTAGCCGCAGACCAGGGCGAAACCGCAGCTCAGGGCCTGGGCCGCGGTCAAGGGGGCGATGGCGGTGAAGATGGTGATCACCGCGATCAGGGTGGCATAGGCGGGCGAGGCGATGGTGTCGGTGCGCGCCAGCAGCACGATCAGGACCGAGCCTGTGCAGAGAGAGCCGGCCAAGGCGATGGGCCAGGTCCACCGCTGCTGCCGGTCCTGCCGGTTGAGGACCAGGAGCAGGCCGCAGACCGTGATTGCGGCCATCCGTAAGGCCAGGACCCCGGCCGGGGCCGCAACCGGAAAAACCAGGTCGAACACGGCCAGGAGCGCCATCAGGGCCATGTTGGCGAGCAGGATGGTGGGGATCCGCTGGTGCAGCAGCTGCCGGGTTTCCTGCTGGAACGAGCTGAGAACCTGCATGGCGGCGCGATCTCAGGCGTTGCCGGCGCGGGCGGCGACAAAGGCCTCTTCCCGGCTGAGGAAGGCGTTGACCACGGCCGGGTCGAAGCGCCGGCCGCTTTCGGAGGCGATGATCCGGCGGGCCTGCTCGTGGCTGAAGGCGGGCTTGTAGGGCCGGCTGGAGGTGAGGGCGTCGTACACGTCGGCCAGGGCGACGATGCGCGCCGCCAGCGGAATGGCGGCGCCGGCCAGGCCGCAGGGATAGCCGTTGCCGTCCCAGCGCTCGTGGTGGTAGCGGGCGATTTCCTGGCCGCGGCGGAGAAACGAGCGGCTGTGCGCGTCGCGCTCGGCCGCGCTCAGGGCCAGGCTGCCCAGGTCGCAGTGGCGCTGCATGGCTCTCCGCTCGGCCTCGTCCAACTGGTCGGGCTTGAGCAGCACGGTGTCGGGAACGCCGACCTTGCCGATGTCGTGCAGCACCGAGCACAGGCAGAGGTCCTCGATGTCGTCGCGGGTGAGTTCGGCCGCATACGCAGGCTGTTCGGCCAGGAACTCGGCGAGGATGCGGGTGTAGGCGCGGATGCGCAGCAGGTGGGCGCCGGTGTCGCCGTCCCGGCATTCGGCCAGCCGGGCGAGACCGAGGATGGCCACCTGGCGGGAGGAGTCGATCAGCTGGCGCGAGGCCAGCGTCTGCCGCTCCATCTCCTTGGTGGCGGTGATGTCCCGCAGGGTCAGCTGGCAGTGGTCGCTGCTGCCGGGCAGGTCGACCCGGCTGCCGCTCAGCTCGACGTCCACCAGCCGCTCCGGACCGGGCTGCAGGCGCAGCTGCACGCCCTGGACGGTGCCCTCGCCGCGCAGCCGCTCGCATATCTCGGCAAAAAAAGCACGGTCCGCCGGGGCGATGAAGTCCGCAAAGGGTCGCCCCTCGACCGTCGCCG
Organism: uncultured Desulfobulbus sp.; assembly: GCA_964567725.1. Classification (GTDB taxonomy): domain Bacteria; phylum Desulfobacterota; class Desulfobulbia; order Desulfobulbales; family Desulfobulbaceae; genus Desulfobulbus. Next base: position 28,537 of record CAZMNU010000013.1, read on the forward strand.
GCAGCCGCCCGAGCAGTCGGCCGCCGTAATGGTTGATGGTCCGGACCTCGCCGCCCGGGCCGAGCAGCACCACCAGGTCGTGGATCGCATGGTACAGGTCGCGGAAGCGGAGATCCGCCTCGGCCAGCTGGGCGAGCCGTCGCTCCACCAGCGCCTCCAGGTTGTCCCGGTAGCCGCGCAGTTCATCGCGCATCTGCCGCAGGCTGCGTTTGGCCCGCAGTTCGCCCAGGAGCGTCCGCTGGTCGTCGCGCCGCTGCACCGCGGTGACCAGCACGATCACCGCGAAGAAGAAGCTGTTGCCGGCCAGGTGGACCAGGTCGGCCCCGGTCAACGGCGGTCCGCCGAGGAGCACGGTGCCCAGGTAGACCAGGTACATCAGGGTGCCGAGTATTAGGGCCTGCAGGCCGCTGAGCGGCAGGGCCGGCACCCCGCCGGCGATCATCAGCAGGATGCCGGCGTAGTAGCCGGAGGCAAATCCGCCCAGGGCCACGGTCATGAGGGCGATGGTCAGGGTGCCGAGGAGCATGGCCGCAATCATCAGCACCGGGGCGAGCCGCTCGCTCCCGGGTCGGCCCAGGCAGAGCAGGAAGAGGAGGACCACGGCGACAAAGGCCAGCCGGTAGCCGAGGAACAGGCCGAACCAGGGCCGGCAGCAGAGGAAGTCGAGCAGTGCGAACAGGAGGAAAAAGACCGTGCCCATCCACAGGCAGAGCCGGGTGCGCTGCAGGAACAGCTGCTGGATCTCGTCGGCGAACTCGGCCGACGCCCGAAAAAACGCCACGCTCGGGCCCGGTCACTCCCTGGTCGCCACGGCGAACAGGTTGACCCGCTCCGGCTCGGCGATGATCCGCACCCGTTCGCCGAAGGGGGTGGGTGCGAACAGCTCGCACAGTTCGGCCTCGGTCCGGTAGATCAACTCCCAGCGCAGCAGCTTGTCCAGGAAGAGCGAATCCGGGTACTGGGTGAAGTTGCCGAGCAGCAGGGTGCCGCCGGGCTTGAGATGCTCGTGGCAGCGGCAAATGAGCGCCCGGAACAGGCGCGGGTCGAGGTAGTCGCACAGCCCGGACGAGTAGATGATGTCCTGGGGCTCGATGTGGTGGCGCACCCGGCCGAGCGCCCACTTGATCACGTTTTCGCTCATCAGCCGGATGGCGGCCCGGTGCGGGAAGATGTTGACGTGCTGGTTGGTGTGGCGCAGGGCCTCGGAATCGATGTCCACGCACAGGGCCTCGATGCGTTCGCTTTCGCCGCACTCGGCGAGGAAATCGAACAGTTCCCGGTTGGGTCCGCAGGCCAGGTTCATGATCCGTGTGGTTCGGCCGCGGGCCGTCCGTTCGCCGCTTAAGCGGAGCAGTTCGTTCTTGAGCAGCACCCGCCGGCCGCGGATGGCGCGCGAACCGGGCCGGTCGAGGCAGAACTGGTCGACGATCTCGCCGAAGCGGCCCTCGCCCCGCGGGACGCCAGCGTAGATGTGCTCCATCATGAGAAAGTCGCCGGCATACCCCTTGGGCTTGAAATAGGCCCGCTCGGCAAAGCGGCTGCGCATGAAATAGGGGAAGATCTCCTTGAACACGTAGCCCCACATCACCTCCTCGTAGCCGCTGCCGGCCATCAGCCGGCCGAATTCGGCAAGCGAGCCGTTCAGCCGGGCGAGCACGGCGTGGCAGCGGGCCTCGGCCTCCGGGTCGCTGCCGCCCTCGGCCTCGACCTTCTGCAGCCGGTGGGAGAGGTCGAACAACGCCGACTTGAACCCCTCCATGCGGCTGCTCACCTCGTGCCACTGGCTGGAGCGGACCAGCGGTGCGGGCAGGGGCCGGGATTCGCTGTAGCGGCCGGCGTGGCGGGTGGAGAGGGACTGGGCGTAGCCGGCGATGGGCTCGCGCTCTCCGGCGATGCGGCGGAACTTGGTGCAGATGTTGCCGGTGAGCAGGAGGAGAAAATCCATGTACAACCCGGGCTGTTCGGCGCGCAGGCGGGCCATCACCGTCTCGTCGAACACGGCGATGGCCGCCTCGCCCGCGGTGCGGATGTCGCGCACCCGCGACTGGCCGTCGAAGTAGCCGATCTCGCCGAAAAACTCGCCCGCGCCGATCAGCGCCACGGTGATGCGGGTGTCGTGCGGGTCGGTGTAGCCGACCTCCACCGAGCCGCTGACCAGGTAGTAGAAGGCGTTGGTGGCGGTGGCCGGGGTGAGCACCGGTTCGCCGGCCCCGTAGGAGCGGAGGGGCGAGAAGGCGAGCACCCGGTCGAGCAGGGGGACGGTGTCTGGAGGTGGCGGTGCGGCGGTGCTGTCGGTCATGGCTCTTCCTCGGGTGGTTCGGGGCAGTGGTGCCCACTGGAATAAGTATAGCATTGCCGGCCGGAAAGAAAATTATTTAAACATAATTCGCAGGGCCAAATGGACTGTGCCGCAAAGGTTCGGTCGGATGGAAAGCCGCCGCGGGGGCTGATCAGCAACACCAAGGCGGCCGCTCCGGGGTAACAGGAGGAAACGATGACAACAGCAGGAAGAGGGATGCGGGCCGTCCTGGCCGGGATGGTGGTGCTGGCGCTGGCCTGGCCGGTGGGAGCGGCGTCGGGGCCGATGTACAGGGGGCTGGTGGCCGGGGTGTCGACCCTGGAGGACACGGTGCGGGTGCTCGGCCGGCCGGGGTCGCGCATCTTCCGCGGCGACCGGCTGGTCTGCCGCTACCGGACGGTGAGCGTGCTCGTGGACACGAAGGCGAAAAAGGTGCTGGCCGTGCACATCACGGACCCGGCCTTCCGGGACGTGAACGGCCTGGGGGTGGGCGACCCCGCGGCCCGGGTGCTGACGCGCTTCCGCCCCGACGGGAGCGGCCGCACCGCCGTGGACCCGGTCAACAGCATCCGCTACGAACTCAGCGGTGACGGGCTGGTGGCAACCATTGTCTACACCGCCCCGGGGGCGGACTGAGGCGGGTGGGACGGTTCAGCCGGCGGCGCAGGCCCGGAGCAGCAGGGGCAGGGTGCGGCCGACATCGCCCTGGAAGAGGAACTCGACTTCGCCGTGTTCCGCGGGCGACAGGGCCGGTTCGCGGTTGAACTCGAACAGGCGGCCGCCGCCCGCGCGGACCAGGGCCGGCAGGGCCGCGGCCGGGTAGACCTGGGCCGAGGTGCCGGCCACGAGCAGCAGGTCGCAGCCAGCGATAAAGGCGTGGATCTCTGCCAACTGGCGGACCGGTTCACCGAACAGCACCACGTTCGGCTTGAGCGGCGAGGCGCAATGCGGGCAGAGCGGGATCGCGGCCGCCCGGTAGTGTTCCGCCGTGGCCGCCACCAGGGTGGCGCAGTGCAGGCACTGCAGGTGCTGGTGGTCGCCGTGGATTTCGAACACGCGGGTGGAGCCCGCCTGCTGGTGCAGGTTGTCGACGTTCTGGGTGATGACGCCCTGGATGAGACCCTGGCGCTCCATCTCGGCCAGGGCGTGGTGGGCGGGGTTGGGGCTGCGGCCGAGCAGGGTCCGGCCCAGGGCGCGGTAGAGTTCCCAGGCCTTGGCCGGATCACGATGGAACACCTCGAGGGTGGCGTACTCGTCCGGGGAGAAAACCGTCCACAGGCCGCCCGCGCTGCGGAAGTCCGGGATGCCGCTGGCCACCGACACGCCCGCACCGGTGAGCGCCACCGCCTTGCGCGCCGAGCGCAGCCGGGCCACGGCGGCGGCGAGGGCTTGGGGCGGCGCACCGGTCGAACGGATGACCTGCATGGGGAAACTCCGGACAGCGGGAGAGGAGAGGAAAAGGTTCGGGCCCCGACACCCCGCCGGCCGGGACAGGCGGGCCGGCAACGGTCAGGGGAACAGGCTCAGTGCACCGGCGGCCGCCGGTTGCGGCTGCCCGTTTCCGCCGTTTCGTCGACAAAGGAGCCGCCAAGCCCCAGTCCCAACTCGTAATGGCGGACACTGATGACCCGTTCGACCAGGTGGGGCGTCTGTCCCTCCACCGGAAAACTGACGATGAGCCGGTCATCCTTCTGTACCGGCACCTCCCCCTCCAGGCGGAGCAGCAGGCCGCCGTTGGACTGGTCGGCAATGGTGCAGGGGCGGGCCCGTTCGCGCGGGGTGGTCAGGGCCCGGACCGTGCCGGTGATCTCGGTTTTCCGGCGAAAGTCCCGACGGAACTCGATTTCCACGGTAAAGTCATGACCGCAGGCGCAGCCGATCCGGACCGCATGCTGCTGCTCGCGCAGCCGCTCGGCCGGGAAGACGCCGGTCCGACCGCAGGCCGGACATTTGACGGTAACGGAATCCTGCCGGTTGACAAAATATTTCTGCCGTTTTTCGCCGTCCATGACCTGCCCCCTGGGTGCAGAGGAAATTGCCGGGGAACGCCGGACTGCGCCGCCGCGGCCCTGTCCCCGACCGTGCGGCCCGACTGGGCCGGACGATGTCGGTCCACATTATAGGGGTCTCTTCGCGGCCCTGTCGAGTTCTTTTTTGCCGGTGCCGGCAGTGGTCACCCCGGCCGGGCGGGGCGCGGCCGGGCCGCCTGGCAGGAACACCTCCCGGTACACCCGGCGGTAGACGCGGATGCTGTTCGGGTCGAGCCAGCGCTCGTAGGCCCGCCGGTAGCGCTCGGTGGTGCGTTCGGTCAGCAGGATGCGGTCGATCTCGGCGATGATCCGCCGGCCCCATTCGTTTTTCGAGCAGCCCACCGAACTCAGCCAGCCCTCGTAGCCCTGCTGGTTTTCCTCGATGGTCAGGGTCATGAGCTGATCGCGGATGCCGAGCTGTTCCGCCTGGTAGAGGTTCTCCTCGGGCAGGCCGATGAGGCCGTCCAGCCGGTCGAGCATGAGCATGCGGAACAGGTTGCGCGAGAGTTCCTGGCCGGACGAGGTGAGGAGGTGGCGGTCACCCGCGTGCTGCTGCAGGATCCGGTCGGTGGCCGGGCCGTAGGAGCGGTCCCGGGCCAGGCCGATGGTCCAGCGCTGTTGGGCGAGCACTGCCGCCAGCCGCACCGAGGCACGGCCGCCGAATTCGGCGTGGCGGTCCTTGCGGACAATGAGCACGGCCGGCAGGGTGAGGAAGCTGGGGATGGAGAAGTGCATGAAGGCTTCCCGTTCCGGTGTCCGGTACAGGCCGACGCTGCAGACCTTCTCGCCCTGCCTGAACTTGTAGAAGTGGCGGGTGATGTTGGTGGTGATCTGCTGGTGGTCGTAGCCGGTGAGCCGTTCGCGCAGGATGGCGCTGACCACATCGCCGTAACCCAGACCGGCCCCGGGGCCGGACTGGATGAAAAAGGGCGGGAAGGCCGCCTCCATCCAGGTGACCGAATCCCGGTCCGCGGCACGGGCGGGGAGGACGAACAGGACCAGGGCGAGCAGGATCCGGACAGGCAGGTGGAAGCGGGACAGCATGGTTCCCCCGGGGCGGCTGCGGGCTGGGGAGCGGACGAAAAACCCTTGTGTGCCAATCTCTACCGGCTCACCATGAGCCTGTCAAGATCGGAGCAGCAGACCTATTTGGACTCGCCGGCCGCTGCCCCGGCCAGGTGCTCGTCCTGCACGGCGGTGAGCCGCTCGTCCACGGCCCCGCGGTTGAAGAACAGCCGGGCCAGGAGCCAGGTGTAGGCGAGCACGGCGAGCACCGCGAACACCGGCTGGAAGTAGCCGAGCGGGCAGAGCACGAGCACGGTCAGCCAGTGGAGCAGGATCACCTGGCGGGAATGGAGCTTGAGGGGGAAGTCGCCGTGGCGGCTGATCACCGCCAGCCCGCTCAGGTTCCAGCCGTAGAGGGCGGTGAAGGCGTGCAGCCGCAGCAGCGGGTGGCTGATCTCGGGCGTGTAGTAGCGGGAGAAGGTGAGCAGGATGTAGCCGATGCCGGTGATCGAGGTGATGAGCAAAAAAAGGATGCCCGAGGTAAGAAAGGCCTTCTGCTGCAGTTGCATGCCCTCGTGCCAGTAGAGATGGAGGATGAGCGCCACCGCCAGAAAGAGCAGGGTGGCGATGGCCACCTGGGAATAGAACATCTCGGCCAGGATGAACAGGAAGAAGATGATCACCCCCAGGTTCACGGTCCAGAAGGCGGCCTCCTTGAGCACGGCGGTCAGGCGGATGCGGGCATGCTGCATGAGCGAGAAGATGACCGACATGGAAATGAGCGAGATGGGGAAGGAAAAACCGAGGAAGAAGGTGTCGAGCTTGAGTTTCTCGATGGTCCACCACTTGAGGTAGACCGAGTTGAGGATCACCGGGCTTGAGAACAGCAGCCCCAGCGACAGGCAGAGCAGGGCCGCCTGGTGGAACTTGCGCGCCACCCGCTCCCGCGGCGAGAACAGGCCGCGGGGCCAGCGGCTGCCGAAATGGTCGATACGCACGTCCTCGACCAGCTTGGCCAGCGCCAGCGGGATGAGCATGGCCGCCGGGTACCACTGGAGAAAGGCGGCAACGGCAAAGGCCACGGCCAGGGCGAGAAACAGCAGGCCGCGTCGGGACAGCGCGGGTTGGCCCTCGGTGAAGTAGACGAGCAGGGTGCCGCCGCTGCACAGGTTGAAGAGAAAGATGTGCAGCCGCTCGAAGTTGATCGCGGTCGGCGGCACCAGGTGGTGGAGAAAGCCGCAGATCAGCGCTGTGGTCATCATGACCAGCAGCAGGGTTTTCAGTTTCCAGCTCACGGACGGGTTCCTTCGGGGATCGGGTCAACGGGTGGTTTGCCCAGCAGGGCGCAGAGGGCCGTCTCCAGGCGAGGATGGCGGAAGGTGAAGCCGGATCGCTGCAGCTTGTCCGTGGCCACCCGGCAGCCGCCGAGCAGCACCTCCACGGCCATCTGGCCGTACACGGCCTGCAGCAGGCGGGCCGGCACGGGAGGCAGCAGCGGCCGGCGCACGACCCGGGCCAGGGTCTGCAGCAACTCGCCGTTGGTCACCGGGTGGGGCGCGGCGATGTTCACCGGGCCGGTCAGGTCGGAACAGGTGAGGGTATGGAGGAGGGCCGCGACCATGTCGTCGATGGCGATCCAGCTGATGTACTGGTCGCCGTCGCCGAAGCGGCGGGGAAAGCCGGCCGCCCGCGTGGCGAGCAGCCGCTGCAGGGCGCCGCCCCGGGGGCTGAGCACCACGCCGATGCGCAGGAACACGGTGCGGATGCCCGCCTCCGAGGCCGGGGTGGCGGCGTGTTCCCAGAGCGAGCAGACATCCGAGATGAAATCCTGGCCGGCCGGGTCCTCCTCGCGCATGCAGCAGTCCAGGCAGTTACCGTAGAAACCCACCGCCGAGGCGCTGAGCAGCACCGCCGGCCGCACCGGCTGGGCGGCCAGGGTGCGGGCGATGAGGCCGGTGCCGAGCACGCGGCTGTCGATCACCCGTTGTTTCTTGGCATCGGTCCAGCGGCCCTCGCCGATGTTGTCCCCGGCCAGGTGGATGACCCCGTCAAACGGCGGCAGCCCGGCCAGGTTGAGTTCGCTCCGCTCCGGGTTCCAGAAAATTTCTCCCCGGCTGCGGTCCGGCCGTCGGCGCACGAGCGTCCATACCCGGTGGCCGCCGGTGGTCAGCAGCGGCCTGAGGGCCGCGCCGAGCACGCCGCTGGCGCCGCTGATGAGGAGGTTGAGCGGCCGGGTGCTACAGCGGGCGTGCAGGTGCAGGTCGTCTGCCAGGGTGGCGTGGCGGTGGGCAAACATCCGCGCCAGTTCGGCCTCGACCCGCCGGTGCACCCATCCGGGCAGGAAGCGGTGGCCGGGCAGGGCGTAGTCGATCTCGTCCGCGAGCCGGGCGCCGTCCGCGGTGTCGGTGAAGCGGTGGGTGTGGGTCCAGCGGGCAAAGGGGCCGCGCAGCTGCACGTCCCGGAAATAGACGCCGGGCTCGGCGGCCAGGTGGCGGGCGTGCCAGCGGTAGGGGATCGGGCCGGCGTGGAGTTGCAGCACCACCTCGCTGCCGGGTTCGATGGTGCCGGTGCGGGAGAGGACCGTCGCCTGCTCCCAGGGCGGCATCAGCCGCTCCAGCGCCCCCGGCCGACTGTGCCAGTCGTAGAGGGCGCGGGCCGAACCGGGGAAGGTCGAGGCGGCGACGAAGCGGGCGTCAGTCATGCATGAGGTCCCGCAGGGCCGGCTCCAGTTCGGGATGGAGGAACTGGAAGCCGTGCTCGGTCAGGGCCCGCGGCGGCACCTTCTGGCCCTGGAGGAGCGACCGGCCGAATTCGCCCAGGCCGAGCTTCATGGCAAAGCCCGGCACCGGCAGAAAGGCGGGCCGGTGGAGCACGCGCCCGAGCTGCCGGGCGAATTCCTTTTGGCGGACCAGTTGGGGCCCGGAAAAATTGAACGGGCCGCGGCACTCCTCGCAGTCGAGCAGGAAGAGGATCGCCCCCACCAGGTCGTCCAGGTGAATCCACGGGAACCACTGGCGGCCGCTGCCGATGGGTCCACCCAGCCCCAGCCGGAAGGGCAGTTTCATGGTGGCCAGGGCGCCGCCGCCTCGGCCGAGCACCACCGCAAAGCGCATCACCGCCACGCGGGCGCCTTTGTCCGCGGCCCGGTTGGCCTCACCCTCCCAGTCGCGGCAGACGTGGGCGAGAAAATCGTCGCCGCCCGGACTGGTCTCGGTCTTTTCCGCCTCGCCGCCGTCACCATAGAAGCCGGCGGCCGAGGTGCTGAGGAGCACTGCCTCGCTCCCCGCCGGCAGGGCGTCCACCAGGTGGCGGGTGGTGAGGATACGGCTGTCGTAGATGCTTTTCTTATACGATTCGGTCCACAGGTTGAACACCGAGCGGCCCGCCAGGTTGACGAGCGCGTCCTGGGCGGGCACATGCTGCTGCCAGTCGCCGGGGCGGGTGGTGTTGGCGGAAACGTAGCTGAGCTGCGGGTGGGCGGGCAGGCGGCACTGCGGGCTGCTGCCGATGGCGGTCACCTCGTGGCCGGCGGTGAGCAGGCGGGCGGTCAGGGCCGAGCAAACGAATCGGGTGCCTCCGGTTATAAGGTTTTCCACAGGGGGCTCCTCGGTGGGGGGGGGGCGGGGTGGGTGGTCTTCGATCAATGTTTCCCTTTACCATAAACATCCCGGCCGCGGGGGGCAAAAGGAAAGGGTCCGTTGCCCCTACTTGACGAAGAACAGGACGATCTCGATGGCGATGAGCACGATGATGATCCACTCGAGCAGGCTCGAGTGGCGGTGCTTCTGCTCGTCCGCCATCATCTCGAGCAGTTCCTGGATAACCTCCAGCCGGTTCGCCAGCACCGCGGCACGCGGCCGGATCTCCAGGTAGCGGGCCAGGGCCAGGTAGTAACGCTCCAGTTCCGGGAACTCCCAGAGGAACTCGGGCGTGTCGAGCAGGTTGAACTGGAGGACAATGTGCGCCTTTTCCAGGTAGACCCGGCCGCGCTCCCGGGCCAGGCTCCGCCGGCTCAGGGCGATGGAGCCGGTGCGGGCGAGGGTCTCGGGGATGAATCGGGTGCGGTTGATGGTCTCCTCGATGGCGGTCTCGAACGAGGCCAGCCGGGTGGACTGGGCCAGGGCGTGGGCCAGGGCCTGGCAGACGGGTTCGCCGATGTCGTCGAGTTCGATCAGGTCATGGCGGATACGCACCCCCTCGTCCAGGCTCCGCCGGTAGGCGAGTTCCTCCTCGACCGCCGGCTCCAGGGGATGGACCGCGTAGCTGTGCAGCATCTCGACCAGTTGCCATTCCGCCTCGCGGTCGTAGCCGCAGAGCACGCAGACGCCGTATTCGAAGAGAAAGGCGAACACACCCGGGGCCGGGGTGAGGGTGATCACCTCGCGGTGGCGGACGGCCTGCTGCCGGCGGGTGAGGTCTTCATGGAGCGGGTCGAATCGGAACCGTTCGGCCACGCAGAGGGCGCGCAGGGTGCGCGTAATCTCGGCCTGATCGGTCATGGGAGGGGGGCGTGGGGCAGGGCGGGGCGGTCCGCCTACTCGGCGCCGGTGCTGCTGTTCTCCGGTCGCTCCAGTTCCGGGTAGTATTTGTGCAGGCAGTCCGGGCAGACGCTGTGGCCGACGCCGTTTTTCGAGTGGGCGGCGACGTACTCCTCAACGCCCTGCCAGAATTCGGCATCGACCCGGATCCTGCCGCAGGAGGCGCAGACCGGCAGGGTGCTCTCCAACTGGCCGACCCGCATGAGCAGCCGGTAGGTGTGACGGATAATCACCGCGCCGATGATAAGGATGATGACGCTCTCGAACAGGGACTCGCGCCAGTTGATCGGGGTGGCCGGGCCGCCGAGGAGCACGTAGGGGATGTCGAGGATCTCGTCGATCCAGATGATGGCGATGATGAACAGGATGGCGGTCGCCTCGTACAGGCTGACCCGTCTGGCAAGAAGGTTCGTTGCGGGCTGTACCATGGGAGGATCCTGGCAGGGGTGGCGCGCCGTCCCGCATGCGCCTGCCGGCGGGTCGGGGCGGAGACCGATGGCGCGTGGCCGGGTTGCCCGGACCCGCGCGACGACTGGGGGCACCTTACCGCCTTTTCCCACCCGTGCACAGGAGAAAAAGCGGCGCTGGCGCCGGGCCCCCCGGCTAGCGGCCGTCGACGTGGCTGTGGACGATGCGCTCCCTGTCCAGGGGGATGACCTCGGGCTCGATGCGGCGCAGGTCCTCGACGTTCCAACAGCCGCTTTGGTCGAGCAGTTCAAGGGCCGCCTCCCTGGATTCGGCCAGCACGGTAACGTCGGCCTGCAGGTAGTTGTCCGTGCAGATGTGGGGTTCGTCGAGCATGGACCAGCTGGAAAAATGCTTGCTGTGGCGCCAGATGTAGAGCTGCATGGGGTACTCCCGGGGTGAGGGGCGGGGCGGAGGGCACCGTCCGCGGTGCGGCGGCGCAACCCCCGTTCGTCGTTGACCTTTTGTCGCGATGGTTTATAACTGACCGCACCGGCGGCCCGCCGGGGAGGAGGAGCCATGGAACTGTTGATCATCGGCGCCGGCGCCATGGGCGGCCTGTTCGGCGCCCTGCTCGCGCCGCACGCCGCGGTGATCCTGCTGACCACCAACCAGGAGCATGCGGCGGTCATGGGGGCGCAGGGCCTGACCCTCGTCGACCTGGACGGCGCGACCCGCCGGGTACCGGTGCGGGTACTCACCGACCCGCAGGACTACGGCCGCCGGGCCGACCTGATCCTCGTCTGTACCAAGACTCGTGCCACCGCGCAGGCGGCGGCCACGGCCCGTGACCTGCTGGCCGCGGACGGCCTGGTGCTCACCCTGCAGAACGGCCTCGGCAACCTCGAGCAACTCGTCGCCGCGGTCGGCGCACAGCGGGCCGCGGCCGGGGTCACCTCCCAGGCCGCCACCCTGCTTGGTCCCGGTCGGGTGCGCCATGCGGGCCGTGGTCCCACCGTGCTCGGCATCCCGCCCGGACGGGGTGAGGCGGTCGAGGCCGTTGCCGGGCTGTTCAATCGCGCCGGCCTGCAAACCAGCATCAGCGACGATGTGGACAGCCTGCTCTGGTCCAAGCTGATCGTCAATGTCGGCATCAACGCCCTGACCGCGCTGCTGCGCGTGCCCAACGGCGTGCTCGTGCAAACCCCGGAGTGCGACCTGCTCATGGCCCGGGCCGTGGCCGAGGCGGTGGCCGTGGCCCGGGCGCTCGGCATCGACCTGGACTGCGAGCGGCAACTGGAGCGGGTGCGCGAGGTCTGCGCGCGCACCGCCGGGAACCGCGCCTCCATGCTCCAGGACATCCTCCGCGGCCGGCCCACCGAGATCGACGCGATCAACGGCGCCGTTGTCGCAATGGGCCGGAAGGCCGGGGTGGCCACGCCGGTCAACCTGCTGCTCACCCAGCTGGTCCACGCCCTGGAGGCCACCGTTGCCGACCGGCTGTGAACCGCACGGTGCACCGCCGTCATCTTAGCCAAGGAGAGGACAATGCACGACAGGAAGCTGACCATCCCGGACATCAGAAACCGCAAGAACGCCACCCCGATCGCCGAGGTGACCGCCTATGACTACCCCTGGGCGCGGCTGGCGGACCAGGCCGGCATGGACATCGTGCTCGTGGGCGACAGCCTGGGCATGGTGGTGCTGGGCTATACGGACACGGTGTCCGTGACCATGGAGGAGATGATCCACCACACCAGGGCGGTGGTGCGCGGCGTGGAGCACGCCCTGGTGGTCACGGACATGCCGTTCGGCTCCTGTTCGAGTTCCATCCCGGCGGCCATCGACAACGCGGTGCGGATCCTCAAGGAGGGGCGGGCGGACGCGGTCAAGGTCGAAGGCGGGGTGGCCATGGCCAAGACCGTTGCGGCCATGGTCAGCGCCGGCATTCCGGTGCAGGGGCACATCGGCCTGACCCCGCAGACCGCCACCAGCCTGGGCGGCTTCAAGGTCCAGGGCAAGAGTGCCCAGGCCGCGCACCAGCTGATCGACGATGCCCTCGCCCTGGAGGCGGCGGGCTGTTTCTCCATCGTGCTCGAGGCCATACCCGCGCCGCTGGCCGAGCACATCACCGGCCGGCTGGCCATCCCCACCATCGGCATCGGCGCCGGTCCAGACTGCGACGGCCAGGTGCTGGTCATCCACGACCTGGTCGGTCTCTACGACCGGTTCACGCCCAAGTTCGTCAAGCAGTACGCGCGCATCAACGAGCCGGTGGGCGAGGCCCTGCGCCAGTACCGGGAGGAGGTGCAGAATCGCACCTTTCCCACCGCGGCCCACAGCTTCACCATGAAGGCCGAGGAGATGGACCGGCTGCTCAAGCTCTACTGAGGCGCCTGCTTTGCGGCGTCAGGCCGGCTCCCCGTCGGGTACACGCCCGTCGCCGCCGACCAGCGGCGGCAGCAGTCCCTGGACCTCGGCCACGGTCCATTCCGGCTGACCGGACAGGGTGGCCGCGGCCAACCGGTTCAAACCTCGGGCGATCTCCTCGTAGCTCTTGCCGCGGCGACGCAGTTCGAGCACCGAGGCGGCCAGCCGGTCGCGGCTGAAACGCTTGCGCACCGGCTCGACCGGGGGCGGCGGGCCGGGCGGCAGGTCGATGACGATGGGCGCCTCGTACACCCCGGTGGACGGACCGGGCTCGAGCGCCGGCGCGGGCGCGCTTCCTTCTCCTCCCGGGTGCGTCGCCGCGTCTGCAGGCTGGGCGGCGAGCGGCTTGTACTCGAGTTGCAGGCCGACCATCAGCCGCATCAGGTCGTCGATCTGCCGGTCGCGCCGCGCCAGCTGCTCGCGCAGGTCCTCCACCTGGTCGCGCAGAATCTCGATCTCTTCCCGGTAGACGGC
>CAZMNU010000014.1:0-38881 GCA_964567725.1 uncultured Desulfobulbus sp.
CTCCAGCTCGAACGGCAGGGTCTGGGCGATGCTGCGCGCATCCTTGAACGGCAGAGTGAGGTTGCGCACGCTCAGGCGCGACAGGGGCAGACCCAGCACGGTCACGGCCTGCGGCCCGCCGAGCTGCGCCCCCACCTGGCGGACCGCCGCGGCCACCCCGGCCGGGTCGGTGTCCGCGGCGAGTTCCAGCCGGCAGCAGCCGGTCAGCTGCAGGCTGCGGCCCTGGCGGGCGAGCGCCACGCCGCTCACCCGGGATTCACCGATATCGATACCCAGCGTGTGTCGTGTCATAAGGGGCTGCGGGACATGGAGCCGCCGTTCATTCGATGGTCCAGGAGAGGAGGCGCTGCGTCCGGTTGTCGAGCCGCTGCAGGGTGGCCACGCCGGTGCGGATAAAAGGCGGGCTGGCCGCCCGCACGGTGACCTCGAAAAATCCGCCGGTCACCTTGAGCACGGCGCGGTCCAGGGTTACGCCGGCGGGAAATCCGCTCACCTGCTTATACCAGTCGACCGTGGCCAATGCCTCCCTATTTCCTTCGTCCCCGCGAAAATCGATGAGGTCCCCGGCCAGCTCCGGGGTCATCTCCACGGACAGGGCCTGCAGCACCGGCAGGGGCGCGGTGTTCAGGTTGATCTTGCCGTCCTCGCCGGCCACGGTGATGTAGGCGGCGATGCCCTCGCGCTCGCTGTCGCCGTAGAGCAGCTCGGGGGTCATGCCACGGACCAGCAACAACTCGCCGACCTGACGCACCGGCCCGTTGCGGCAGCCGTGGGGCGGGTCGAGGGCGCGGTAGTAACCCTCCTCCGCGCCCTGCAGTCGCTCGCGGCTGTCCGTGTCGACCCAGTCGGCGAGCGCGTCGACGAGCGCCGCGGCCTCTTCTTCGTCGGCCACGGCAAACCGGCCCGAGGTCAGGAAGCGCAGCCAGACCTGGCGGTACCGTTCCAGTTCGTGCCCCGCCCGCTGGCCGGACCCGCCCGGGTTGCGGGTGGCCCCCGATCCGCCCAGGGCATTGACCTGCAGCCGGCCCGACAGGTCCGTGACCCCCACCTGCACATCGACGCCACCGGCCAGGGCCTGCAGCTTTTCCGGGTCGAGCCCGGCCCAGCGGTCTTGGGGCGAATCAAATTCGTTTTCCAGTTGGTCCGCGACCAGGGCCGCCCGGGCCAGGTGCAGACCGCCCAGCGCCATGGCGTCCAGCCGCACCTGCTCGCGCTGCGCCGCCGCCCCGAAGGACTGGCGGTCGATGGTGGCCATCAGCTGCACGGTCATGGCCACCAGCAGGCTGACGAACAGCAGGGTGAGCACCAGGGCCAGGCCCGACTGGTTGCCCGCGATCGACTCAGTCCGCATCCGCCGCCTCCGCGCCGATCAACCCCGCCGGCACAAGCACCGCGGTGGTGAAGGCCTGGAAGGTTTCGCTGTCCGCATCGAGCCAGAACTCGAGGGTGCAGCGCACCGCCGCCGGCAGGGGACGGGGCTCGGCCTGGTCCGCGGCCTCCTGTTCACTGTCCCAGCCGTCGTATTCCCGCCCCTCCCGGTCCAGGTAGGCCAGGCGGACGGCGCGGAGGTTGTCGGCCAGCAGAAAGGGGATCTCGTCGGCCTGGGCCGCCTCGGCATCGATCCCCGGCAGCACCACCGTATCGGCGCGCAGCAGCTTGAGCCGGCGGCGGTCGTCCGCATCCGGAACGACCCGGTAGGCGATCATGGCCTCGTTCGATCGCTGCGCCGCTGGGTTGAACACCAGGTGGGCGAGCGAGACGAACCGCAGCAGCTCGCCCGCCTCGGCATCGCCGTCCGCCCCGCCCGCCCCATCCACGCCGACCTGGCCGGTGAAGGCGATCTCGCCCGCCTGCACGGCGCTGGCCAGGTCCGCGGTGAGCCGCCGCAGGGCGGTGTGGGCCTGGTGGTGGGCCGCCTCCTGCTGTTCGGTGGCCGCCACCACCCGCAGGGTGCCGCCCAGCGACAGGGAGAGCATGGCCACCACCACCCCGAGCACGGTGACCGCCAGCAGCACCTCCAGGAGGGTGAACCCCTTGTCCGTCGCGATCATGGCGCCGCCTGGAAATCCTTGAGCAGGAACGTCCGCAGGGCGCAGGCGCGCTCCTCGTCGTCCCGGCTGCGCACCACCAGGTCGACGGCCTTGAGCATGCCGGCCAGGCCTTCCAGGCCGATTTCGTCCACGGTCAGCTCGCGCACCTCCACCTTCCAGGTGAATCCCGGGTAGTCCTCGCCGAAGTCGCCCTCGCCATCGCTGACCCCCTCGAAGCCCTGCACGCACAACTCGGCCATCTTCCCCTGGGCCAGGAGGGCCGCGGTGGTGTCGAAGCGGGCCGCGGCGGCGATGGATACGCTCTGCGACTGGGCGCCGAGGAGCGTCACCAGGGCGATGGCGATGATGCCCACGGCGATCATCACCTCGAGCAGGGTGAAGCCGGCGCGGCCGAGGAGGCCCGGGCCGGGTTCACTGAAACAGGGTCGGGTCGTCCGGGCTGACATACCTGTCGAAGATCTGGATGGTGCCGAGAAAGGGGGAGAGCACCAGCGACAGGTCGCGGTCCCCGCCCTCGCGCAGGTGAATGACGGTGGGTTCGACGTAGCCGGCGGCGGTGAAGCGGATGCTCAGGTCGCCGACACTGCGGCTGCCGCTGTCCCAGGACCAGATATCGCGCACCCCCACCTGGCCCTGGAGGCGCAACTCGCCCGCCCGCTCCGGTCCGGATCGCTCCGTGCGCTCCGCGTCCGCCGGGGTTTCCGGCTCGACCACGAACCGTCTGTCCCGCTCGATGTATCTGAGCAGATAGGGCGCCTGGCGCTGCTGGGCCAGTTGCGAGGCCCGGCCGATCAGGCCGGTGAGGCCCCGGGCCGCCGCCTTGAGCGGGTCGGTGAAAAGAAATTCGCCGACCCGCGGCAGGGCCAGCGAGGTACTGATGCCGATGAGGACCAGGACCAGGATCAGTTCAAGCAGGGTGAAGCCCCTGTCGTCCCCCGGTGCGGGGGGCGCGGCCGCGGCCATGCGGGTGCCGGGAGATTACTGCAGTTCCCAGTTGTTGACGTCGGCGTCGTTGCCTTCGCCGCCGGACTGGTTGTCCGGGCCGTAGGAGATGAGATCGAAATCGCCGTGCAGGCCCGGGCTGATGTAGACAAAATCGTTGTCCCACGGATCCTTGGGCACCCGGCCCTTTTCCAGGTAGCCGCCGGTGCGCCACTTCTTCGCCAAGGCGCCCACCGCCGGCGCTTCGACCAGGGCGTTCAGCCCCTGCTCGGTGGTCGGGTACTGGCCGTTGTCGAGCTTGTAGAGCTTGAGCGCCTGCTCGATGGACTGGATCTGGATGGCCGCCTTGGTGCGGCGGGCCTCTTCCGGACGATCCATGATGCGCGGCACGATCAGCCCGGCGAGGATGCCGAGAATCACCATGACCACCATCAGTTCAATAAGGGTGAAACCGCCCCGGCCGAGAAAGACCGTGCGGGCCTGCATGCTGTTGGCTGTGTTCATCGTTGGTTCTGCCTGAGACGTTCAGTCGGGTTGGGGTGGGCCGGAAAACTCCCGGCGGGTTGTCAGCAGCGCGGTCGCAGCCGGACGGTACCGCGGCCGGCGGCCACGGCAACACAGCCGGCCAGCAGCAGGGCCTTGGCCAGGCCGGCCTGCAGGGCCAGCCAGGAGAAGCCGACCAGCGGCAGGAGCAGCAGGCGGACCGTGGCGCGCAGTGCGCCGCTCCGGCCGATCAGGTCGGCCACCGGCGGCGAGAGGGTGTAATAACGGTCCACCAGCACCCGGCCGAGGTCGCTCGTGGCCAGGAAGGCGTCGCGGAACTCGCGCAGCACGCGCACCCCCGGATGGAGCAGGGTGCCGAACGAGGCGGTGGCCACGAAACAGGCGTCCGCGGTCTTGAACCGGTACTGGGGGCCGTAGTAGACCGCGCCGTCCGCGGTCAGGGCGTAGGCGCGCACGTAGTAGACCGTGCCCGGCTTGAGATTTTCCAGGCGGGCGCTGAACCGGCCGTAGCCCGAGCCGTTCTCGGTCTCGCCCTCTTCGGCCCACTGTTCCTCGCTGTCCTCGCCGGCTGCGCCAAAGATGGAGGTGGTGGCGGTGGTCGATTCGCTGCTGCTGTCGGTGGTCGCGGTGGCGGCCACCGCCTCGGTGACGAACAGGCCGGTGAGCCGATCGAAGGTCCGGGCAGACGACGCGGCCACGATGCGGGTGAAGGTGATCGGTGTCGCGGTGGTGTTCTCCGCGCCACCGGCCGTACTGCTGCAGCGGACGAGACGGGTGTGGGTACCGATGGTCTTTAAGCCGACGGTGGCTGTGTGGGCCAGCCCGTCGGTGGTGTCCATGTCCCGCATGGCGCTGTAGGTCTCTGTGCTGCTGGCGCTGTAGCTGCAGGTTGACGCCACATTGGTCCTGACCTTGAGGGTCGCCGTGCCGCCGCTGAAGGTCTGGGCGGTCTCGTTGGTAATCTTCGGAGACAGGTCGGTGTCCCCTGTCCCGTCATCCGTCCCGTCATCCGTCCCGTCATCGCTGGCGTCGCCGTTGTCGGTACCGTCATCGATGCCGTCATCGGTATCCCCGTCCGTGCCTTCGCCGCCGGAATACACCGGCGTGTCGGTGATGCTGAACACCACCCCGCGCTTGCTCACCGCCCGGCCGAAGGCGGGCAGGATCTCGCCGCCGGTGACCGCGCTGGCGCGGGTGACGTCCGCGGGTTCACGGGTGCGGATGGCGCCACTGGTGTAGCCGGCCGTGTCCGCGTACAGGTCCGCCGGATCGGCCGCGTAGCGGGCGGCGACCATGGAACTGGCCTCGGCGCCGTCGGCCGTACCCACGAGGATCACGTTGCCCTTCGGATCAGCGGCAAGCGCATAACTGACCGACTCGCCCTCGCTGAAGGTGGTGGTGGCGGTGCGCACCCGCGGCCCGGTGGCGGCGGCTTCGGCCACGGTGGCCGCGCCGCTGTCGGCCGCCAGGGCCGGACGCAGCAGGAAGCGGCCGAGCTGTTGGCCGAGCGCGGCCAGCCAGCCCCGCGGCGGGGAGGTGGCGGATGGGGTGAGCGCTGCCGAGCCGTCGGAGAGGGAGGAGGAGACCCGCAGCTTCCTGATCTGCACCCGGGTGTCGCCGATGGTGCGCACCTCCTGCACCGGCATCGCCTGGTCGAACTCCTGGCCGACCGCCGTTGCCTCGCCGCCGGTCGTCTCCACCGTGGACCCGCCGCGGCCGTACGAGGCCACGAGGAACTGGCGGGTGCCGGCGTCGGTGGTGTAGCCGCTGGCGACCACGCCGCTGCGGCCCACCACCACGTCGTAGAGCAGGTCGTCCTCGGCGCTCATGCGGGTGACGAGCACGCCGCTGTCCCCGAACTCCTCGTCCGCGCGCCCCGAACGGGTAAAGCGGAACAGGGCGGCGTCACGCTCGCCCGCCTTGCCCACCGAGCCGGCGAGGTAGAGGCGGCCGTCACTGTCCTCGGCCAGCCGGTAGCCCTCGCTGACCGTGTCCGGCAGGTCCGCCACAGCCACACCCCTCTCGCCGAAGGTCGGGTCGATCACGCCGTCCGGGGTCAGCCCGACGAGCATCAGCGCACTCTTCCCTTCCAGTTCGTAGGAGCCGGACACCACCAGGGTGCCATCCCCCCGTTCGAGCAGCCCCTCGGCGGCCGTGTCCGCGCCCACGCCGATCAGGCTGATGCCCTGCTCGCCGTAGCCGCTGTCGGGCACGCCGTCGCTGAAATAGCGGGCCGTGGCCAGCACCCGGCCGGTGGTGCCCTCCACCCCGCCGGCCACGGTGATCATGTCGTCCCGGTTGACCTGCACGGCGGTGATCTCCTCGTTGCCGCTGCCCACCGGGGTGATGACCACCCCCTCCTCGCCGAAACTCCGGTCGAGGCTGCCGTCCGGCAGGTAGCACACCAGGGCGAAATCGCGGTCCGCGCCGTTGTGGCTGTAGCCGGCGGCGACGATGCGGCCGTCGGCGAGCAGGCCGAGCGCGAGGATTTCGTCGTCACCGATGGCGGCCGAGGTGATCACCGAGCCGTCGCTGCCGAACGTGGCATCGAGGCTGCCGTCCGGGTTGAAGCGGAGCAGGGACATGTTGCGCGCCAGGCCCCTGGAGGAGGAACCGGCGATGAGGATCCGCCCGTCCGGCTGGACGAGCACCGCGTGGGCGCTGTTGCGCACCCCGAGTTCGACCGCCACCCGGCCGTTGAGCCCGAAGGATCCATCCAGCCGGGAGATTGCCCCGGCGGGCAGCGCAGCGACAAGAGAGAACACCAGCCAGGCGGCGAGCGACAACAGCCATTGGGAGCGCATGGGCATACCTCGGGAAACGGGTGTGTTGTGCCGAAAAAATGTAGAAAAAGCATACCACATGCCGGCATCCTCCTGCAAACCCTTCTCCAGCCGACTTTTCCGGCGTCTCACCGGCAACCGCACACCGCTGCCGCCTAGGCCTTGCCGAAACTGCACACCGGGTACTGGCAGCGGGCGCAGTTGCGGCAGAGCCCACCGTGGCCGAGCGCGGCCAGTTCCTCCCGGCCGATGGTTTCGCCGGTGAGCACCCGCGGCAGCACCAGGTCGAGCACGGTGATCTTGTGGAACATGCCGCAGGCGGGCAGGCCGAGCACCGGCACCCGGCCGATGCGGCCGACCAGGAACATGGCCCCGGGCAGCACCGGCGTGCCGTAGACCACCTCTTCGGTCCCGGCCAGGAGGATGCCCTGGCGGGTGACATCGTCCGGGTCCACGGACATGCCGCCCGAGGTGACCACCAACTCCGCGCCGGCCTCGAGGCAGCGATGGATCTCGGCGGCAATCAGGTTCGCATCGTCGGGCGCGAACCCCACCCGGCCGACGGTGGAGCCGAGCGCGGTGAGCTTGTCGCGCAGCACCTGCTCGAACCGGTCCTCGATCAGGCCGGAAAACACCTCCGTACCGGTGATCACCAGCCCGGCCCGCACCCGCCGCAGGGGCAGGACACGGACGATCGCCTCGCCGCTGCGGGCGATGGCCACCGCCCGCTCGACCAGCCGGCGCGGGCCGACCAACGGAATCATCCGCGAGGCCGCGACCTGCTCGCCCCGGTGCACCGGGGTGTTGGTCTGCAGGGTGGCGCACATCACCTCGCCGAGCAGGTTGAACCGGAGGAGCGCCTCGCGGTTGATCTTGAGCAGGCCGTCCGTGGCCGCGCGAATGGTCACCTTGCCCTCGGCGATGTCCCGGCTGTACTCGGTGCCGCTGCCGGCCAGGGCCTCGGCCATGCACAGCGCCGCCTCGTTCTCGTGGATTTCCTGCTCGCCCAGTTGGAGCACGTAGATGTGCTCCTTGCCGAGCCGACGCAGGTGGTCGATGTCTTCGGCGCGGATGATATGCCCTTTTTTGAAGGCCCGCCCCTTGAAGCTGTCCTTGACGATCTCGGTGATGTCGTGCGGCAGGACCATGCCCACCGCCTCGGCCACCGGCACCACGTGCTGCCTCGATTGCTCGGTCATGTGCGACTCATCTGGAATGCGTGTCCCGGACC
Source organism: uncultured Desulfobulbus sp. (assembly GCA_964567725.1). Taxonomy (GTDB): domain Bacteria; phylum Desulfobacterota; class Desulfobulbia; order Desulfobulbales; family Desulfobulbaceae; genus Desulfobulbus. The sequence goes on from CAZMNU010000014.1 coordinate 7,512, forward strand.
CGGGCCGGCCGGCAAGAACCTTTACCGGGCAGCACCGATACGGTATAGGGACGGAGAAAAGGCGGCCGGTCGGCCGCACAGGAAGAGGCGCCATGCGCCGTGAAACATCAAGCCCAGCCCCGGAAACCACCCATGATCAAACAGGAACTGCTGGACATCCTCGCCTGCCCGAAATGCAAGGGGCCGGTGGAACTGCACCCGGCCCAGGACACCATCCTCTGTCGCCACTGTCGTCTTGTCTACGAAATCCGCGACGGCATCCCGGTGATGCTCATCGACGAGGCCAAACCGGTGGACGAGGACCCGGTCCCGGCCCGCTGACACCGCCGGCGGGCAGGGCGAAAGCACCCTGCCCGCCGGGGATCTGTACGGATCACGGCGTGATGCCGAGTTCCTGCTCCTTCTTGTAGATGGCCAGCCGGGTCTTGACCACGGTGTCGGACACCAGGCTGATCGAGTCGATCCCCTGCTCCACCAGGAAGGTGGCAAAGTCCGGGAAGTCGGACGGCGCCTGGCCGCAGATGCCGATCTTGCGGCCGCGCCGCTTGGCCGTGGCGATCACCATCTTGATCAATGTTTTCACCGCCTCGTTGCGCTCGTTGTAGATGTGCGCCACCAGGTCGGAATCCCGGTCCAGGCCGAGGGTGAGCTGGGTGAGGTCGTTGGAGCCGATGGAGAAGCCGTCGAACACGTCGCAGAAGGCATCGGCGGCGATGACGTTCGAGGGGATCTCGCACATGACGTACAGCTCCAGGCCGTTCTCGCCCTGCACCAGGCCGTTCTCGCGCAGCACCTCGACCACCCGGCGCCCCTCCTCCGGGGTCCGGCAGAAGGGCACCATGAGCTTGATGTTGGTCAGGCCCATGTCGTTGCGCGCCTTGAGCAGGGCCTTGCACTCCAGGTCGAAGGCCGGCCGGTAGCGCGGGTCGTAATAGCGCGAGGCGCCGCGCCAGCCGATCATCGGGTTGGACTCCTCCGGCTCGTACAGGTGGCCGCCGATCAGGTTGGCGTATTCGTTGGACTTGAAATCCGACAGGCGGACGATCACGTCCTTGGGGTAGAAGCCGGCGGCGATCCGGCCCACGCCCTCGGCCAGCTTGTCGATGAAGTACTGGCGCTTGTCGTCCGGGTAGGCCGCGGTGCGGTAGTCGATATCGTCGATGATGTCCTGGATGTCATCGTCCTCCTCCGCCTCCTCGCGCAGCTTCTCGTAGTTGTACAGGGCCATGGGGTGGATGCCGATGTGCGAGTTGATGATGAACTCCTCGCGCGCCAGGCCGACCCCCTCGTTGGGCAGCTGGCCCTCGACAAAGGCCTTTTCCGGCAGGCCGACGTTCATCATGATCTTGGTGCGGGTGGCCGGGATGGTCTCCAGGTCGAGTTTCTCGACAACAAAATCGAGCTTGCCGTCATAGATGTAGCCGGTCTCGCCCTCGGCGCAGCTCACCGTGACCATCTGGCCGTCGCCGATCTTCTCGGTGCCGTTCTCGGTGCCGATGACGCAGGGGATGCCCAGCTCGCGGCTGATGATGGCCGCGTGGCAGGTGCGGCCGCCGCGGTTGGTGACGATGGCGCCGGCGGTCTTCATGATCGGTTCCCAGTCCGGGTCGGTCATGTCGGTGACCAGCACCTCGCCCGCCCGGAAATCATGGATCTGGCTGACGTTGCGCAGGATGCGGGTGACGCCCTGGCCGATCTTGGCGCCCACCGCCTGGCCCTTGGCGATCGGGGTGGCCTTCTCCTTGAGCACGTAGGTCTCCATCACCTTCTTGCTGGCCTGCGAATGCACGGTCTCCGGCCGGGCCTGAACCACGAACAGCCGTCCCGAGCCGACCTTGACGCCGTCGCCGTCCTTGGCCCACTCGATGTCCATGGGCCGGCCGTAATGGTCCTCGATGATGCAGGCCCAGCGCGCCAGTTGGAGGATATCGTCGTCACCGAGGATGTAGACGCCGCGCTCCTCCGGGGTGGTGGGCACGTTCTTCACCGGCTCCGAAGCCCCCGGGTCGGTGTTGTAGATCATCTTGATCTCCTTGGTCCCGGTCCGCTTGCCGACGATGGGCCGCTTGCCCTCTTTCAGGGTCGGCTTGAAGATATAGAACTCGTCCGGGTTGACCGCGCCCTGGACCACGTTCTCACCCAGGCCCCAGGAGCCGGTGAGGAAGATCGCGTCCTTGAAGCCGGACTCGGTGTCGATGGAGAACATGACGCCCGAACAGGCGGAATCGGAACGGACCATCTTCTGCACGACGATGGACAGGTAGACGTCGAACTGGCCGAATCCCTTGTCGTGGCGGTAGCTGATGGCCCGGTCGGTGAACAGCGAGGCAAAACAGCGCTTGCAGGCGTCGATGAGCGCCTCCGGGCCGCGGATGTTCAGATAGGTGTCCTGCTGGCCGGCGAACGAGGCGTCCGGCAGATCCTCGGCCGTGGCCGACGAGCGCACCGCCACGTCCACCTCCGGGCCGTACTCCTCCTCCATCTTGCGGTAGGCGCTGAGGATGGCCGCGCGCAGGTCGGCCGGGAACTCGGCGGTGCGGACAATGTCGCGCACCTTGGCGCCGCGCGCCTGCAGGTTGCGCAGGTCGTGGGTGTCCAGGTCGGCCAGCGCGTCCCGGATGGCCGCCTCGACCCCGGCCTCCTTGAGCAGGTACTGGTAGGCGTAGGCGGTGATGGCGTAGCCGTTGGGCACCTCCACGCCCTTGGAGGTGAGTTTCTGGTGCATTTCCCCAAGGGAGGCGTTCTTGCCGCCGACCATCGGCACGTCTTCGATCCCAATTTCGTCAAACCAGAGAATAAGCGCTTTGTCGTGTTTGGTTTCCATCTCTGACTCCCTTGTAGAATGTAGCCGCCGACGGGCGGGTTCGCAGGACCGGAACGCCGCCCCGGCAGTGGCCGGGCGTGAACGGACAGGCACCACAATAGAAAAAAATGCGGGGCCGGTCAATTGAAACGTCGGCGCCCCTTCCGGCCCGGGCGAGGCTGTTGCCATTTGCTCCGTACAGGGCTATATTGACGACAAGTTTTCGCCTTTTCCCGCCCCCGATTTCCCCTTGCCCGACGGAGCCGACATGAGCAGCCAACACGAGATCGAGCAGATCCTGGACCGCTACGCAGTTGCAGACAACCACAGGGAGAGCGACTATTTCGCGGCCATCCGCCAGCTCGTCGCCGGCCGCGCCGCAGCGGCCGCCGGCCCGGACCGGGCCGCCTGGCAGGGGGCCATCGACCGGGTCTACACCCTGGTGCGGGACGAAATCCTCACCAACAGCGGCCAGCCGCGCAAGGCGATCGCCTTCGGCACCTCCGGCTGGCGCGGCACCCTGGGCAAGGACCTGTTCGTCCGCTCGGTGGCCACGGTCACCGCCGCCATCCTCAGCCTCTACCGGGAGGCCGAACACAGCGACGAGTTGCGCGCGGCCCTGGGCGTGGCCTCGTTTAAGGAGATGTGCGCGCGCGGCTGCGTGGTCGGCTTCGACAACCGCTTCGGCGGGCCGCTGCTCGCCCTGGCCGCGGTCAACGTGCTCGTGGCCAGCGGTGTCACGGTCTTCTATGCCGGCGAATCGACCACCGGCGCCCTCTCCGCCTCGGTGCTCGTGCGCGGCGCCGCCTTTTCGATCAACCTCACCCCCAGCCACAACCCGCTCGAGTACGGCGGCTTCAAGTACAACGCCGCCGACGCCGGGCCGGCCGCGCCGGTGCTCACCGACACCATCACCCGCCTGGCGGGCGACTACCTCGAACGGGACGAGGTGCCCTTCCTGCCGGCCGACCTCGACCTGCAGCAACCCCTGGACAACCTGCCGGGCGTCGTCCGCGAGGACGCCCTGGCCAGTTGGCAGGAACTCGTGCGCCGCGGCGCTGACCGCCACGGCATCGATTATCCCGGGGTGACCGCGCGCCTGGCCGAAAGCCGGGAGGCGGTGGTCTGCATCGACGCGGTCCACGGCGCCGCCCGCGGCTACCTCCGCCGCCTGCTCGCCGACCCGCCGGCGGAGCGGCTCATCCTGCTGCGCGACACGGAGGATCCGACCTTCGGCGGCATCGCCCCGGAGCCCTCGTCGGCCAACATGCAGCCGGTCATGAACGCGCTCGCCGGCCGGACCGAGCCGCTCAAGATCGGCGCCATCATCGATCCGGACGGCGACCGCATCCGCTTCACCGACGGCAGGGTGGAGATCTCCATGAACCAGTTCGGCGCCATGGCCTACCATTTCCTCCACGAGATCAAGGGGAAGAAGGGCATGGCGGCCAAGACCGTGGCCTCGAGCAACCTGGCCAACGCGGTGGCCCGCCAGTTGGGCGAGGAGGTGTTCGAGCCCAGGGTCGGCTTCAAGGAGTTCAAGCCGGTGATCGACCGGGCCCTGGTCTTTTTCGAGGAGTCGGACGGCATCTCCATCACCGGCCATACCCCGGAAAAGGACGCCTTCATCGGCCTGATCCTGGCCATCGACATGGTGCTCACCCTCAAGAAGAACCTGGGCGACTACCTGCTCGAGATCGAGGACCGCTTCGGCCATTATTACCCGGACCGCGACGGCGTGACCGTCAGCCAGCAGGGCGCGGAACTGCTGCAGACCCTGGACAGGCTGAACACGTACGGCCCGGGCAGCACCGTGCGCGTGGGCGAGGCCACCCGCACCATAGCCGAGGTGATCACCATCGACGGCCGCAAGATGCTCCTCGACGACGGCTCCTGGATCATGATCCGCCCCTCCGGCACCGAGCCCAAGGTCCGCTTTTACGTGGAGGCGCGCAGCGCCGCGGAGACCCCCATGCTCGTGCAAAGTGCGAAATCGATGCTTGCCGAAATAGGACTCCTGCCATAATGTTGCACCTGTCGGCGGCTGCGCCGGCCCATCGCCCGACCATCGGGACCAACAATTCATCAGGGACAGAGAACCGGCCATGTGGGATTATACGGAGAAAGTGCAGGACCATTTCATCAACCCGAGGAACGTCGGCGAGATCGAGGGGGCGGACGGGGTCGGCAATGTCGGCTCCATCGCCTGCGGCGACGCCCTGCGGCTGACCATCAAGGTGGATGAGAACCAGGTGATCACCGACGCCAAGTTCAAGACCTTCGGCTGCGCCTCGGCCATCGCCTCCTCCTCGGTGCTCACCGAGATGCTCAAGGGCATGAAGCTGGAGGACGCCCAGAAGCTGACCAACGACGACATCGCCCAGGCCCTCGGCGGCCTGCCCAAGGAGAAGATGCACTGCTCGGTGATGGGCCGCGAGGCCCTGGAGGCGGCCATCGCCAACTACACCGGGGCCATCCTGCCCATGGCCCAGGGGGAAGTGGTGTGCGAGTGTTTCGGCGTCACCGACCTGGAGATCATCCGCGCCATCCGTGAAAACTCTCTCACCTCGGTGGAGGAGATCACCAACTACACCAAGGCCGGCGGCGGCTGCGGCAAGTGTGAGGGCAAGCTGCGCCAGCTGCTGGCGGAATCCTCCGAGCCGGCGACCGCCGCGCCCGCCGGCTCGGCCCGGCCCAGGCGCATGACCACCCTGGAGAAGATCAAGAAGATCGAGGAGGTGATCGAGCGCGAGATCAAGCCGGGCCTGAAAAAGGACGGCGGCGACATCGAGCTCGTCGACGTGGACGGCGACTTCGTCACCGTGTCGCTGCGCGGGGCCTGCGCCAACTGCTACTCGTCGCGCACCACCCTCAAGGAATACGTGGAGAAAAAACTGCGCGAACAGGTGCTCGACACCCTGGTCGTCGAGGAGGATCGCTGATGGCTGCGCCCGACCAGGTCATTTACATGGACAACAACGCCACCACCCGGATCGCTCCCGAGGTGCTCGAGGCGATGATGCCCTACCTGAGAGACTACTACGGCAACCCCTCCTCCATGCACACCTTCGGCGGCCAGGTGGGCCGGGCCGTGGCCCTGGCCAGGGAGCAGGTCGCCGCCCTGCTCGGCGCCGATCCCGGCGAGATCGTGTTCACCAGCTGCGGCACGGAGAGTGACTCCACCGCCATCCTCTCTGCCCTGCAGACCTATCCCGAGAAGAACCATGTCGTCACCACCCGGGTGGAACACCCGGCGGTGAAGAACCTGTGCGACAACCTGGAGCTGTTCACCGGCCGCAAGTACCACACCACCCGGCTGCACGTGCACAGCGACGGCACCCTGGATGTGCAGCGGTTCCGCGACAGCCTCACCGACGAGACGGTGATCGTCAGTGCCATGTGGGCCAACAACGAGACCGGGGTCATTTTCCCGGTGGAGGAGATGGCATGCATCGCCCGCGAGCGGGGCATCCTCTTTCACACCGACGCGGTCCAGGCGGTGGGCAAGATCCCGCTCAACCTGCGCGACTCGGCCATCGACTTTCTCAGCCTCTCCGGCCACAAGCTCCATGCCCCCAAGGGCGTGGGCGTGCTCTACGTGCGCAAGGGCACCCCGTTCGTGCCCTTCATGAACGGCGGCCACCAGGAGCGCGGCCGCCGCGGGGGCACCGAGAACGTGGCCTCGATCATCGGCCTGGGCCGGGCCTGCGAGCTGGCCGCAGCCAAGATGGAGGAAGAAAACACCCGGGTGCGGGCCCTGCGCGACAAGCTCGAGCAGGGGCTGCTCACCTCCGTGCCCAAGGCGCTGTTGAACGGCCACCCGCAGGAGCGGCTGCCGAACACCGCCAACATCAGCTTCGAGTACGTGGAGGGCGAGGCCATCCTGCTGCACATGAACCAGCTGAACATCTGCGCCTCCTCGGGCTCGGCCTGCACCTCGGGTTCGCTCGAACCGAGCCACGTGCTCCGCGCCATGGGCGTGCCGTTCACCGCCGCGCACGGCTCCATCCGCTTCAGCCTGTCGGTGTACAACACCGAGGAGGAGATCGATTTCGTGCTCGCCCACATGCCGCCGATCATCGAGAAGCTGCGGGCCTTGAGCCCCTTCTGGGAGGAGAACAAGTAACCGACCGCCATGCCGGCGCCGTCCTCCCCGGGCGGCGCCCCTCTTTTTCCCTTCCCCGCCCCGGTCCCGCCATGCACATCATCGATCCAAGTTTCCGCATCCTCGACGACCTCGACCAGGCGAGCCTGCCGGTGCGCATCGAATACTGCGGCCGCATCTGCTACAAGAGCGAGCACCGCATCGACCCCCAATCGGCCATCCCCTTTGTCCGCAAGATGGCCGAGCACGGCCACAACTCGGTGCTGGAGATGGGCGTGGTCACCCTGCGGGTGGACTGCGCCTCGCCCGAAATGGTGGCCGCGCTCTTCTTCTGCCAGCCCAGGTTCCTGCAGATCGACCGGCCGGCCGCGGACCGGCTGCTCGTCAGCGGATCGGTGCGCGCCTTCCGCGAGATGCTCAGCGAGCACCCGGACGACCCCGTCTCCCGCGCCATCGCCGGGTTTCTCGCCCGTTGCCACCCGTACTTCTTCGAGGGCCTGCCGGTCGATGTTGATGCCCCCGCGGCCGATGGCATCACCGTCGCCAAGGTGCCGCTCGCCGAGGTGGAGCGGTTCCCCGCCGACCGGCTCGCCCGGCACCGCTACCTGGCGGTGAAATTCATCGTCAACCGGGCCGTCACGCACGAACTGGTCCGCCACCGGCCCTGCACCTTCCTCCAGGAAAGTCAGCGCTACTGCCGCTATGCGGACGACAAGTTCGGCAACGAGGTCACCTTCATCAAACCGCTGTTCTTCGCCGAGGACACGCCGGAATTCGCGGTCTGGAAGGAGTCCATGGCGGCCATGGAACGCCAGTACCTGCGCCTCCTGGAGACCAGTTCGGCCCAGGCGGCGCGCACCGTGCTGCCCAACTCCTGCAAGACCGAGATCATCGTCTACGCCAACCTCGCCGAGTGGCGTCACATCCTTGAACTGCGCACTTCGCGGGCGGCCGAACCGTCCATGCGCGAGGTGATGATTCCCCTGCAGGCCGAACTGCGCCGCCGCTACCCGACCGTCTTCGCCTGACCCCCGCCGCCCGGCCCGCCAGCCCCGACCTGCCGCTCCCCGCCGCTGGCCGGGAAACAGGCGCGGTGCAGAGTGTTTCCCGGTTCTTTTTTGACCACCCTTTTTTTTTGTAGTACACTGATCGAAAATCTCGCGCCCCACGGGCGCACATATTCCCTCGACCACGATCTTTTTGATACGCCCATGGCACTCAAACCCGGACAGCAGCCAGAAAGAAGCTCCACCAAACGGACCGTCAAGGACCAGTCTGGTGCCGGCAAGCTCAAGATCGGGGAACTGCTCAGCAAGGCGGGCTACATCACCGCCACCCAGTTCGAGGAGGCCAAGGCGGTCCAGAAGAAGACCGGCGAGCGGCTCGGACGCATCCTCTTGGAGAGCGGTGTCATCGAACGCGACACCATCGCCAACTTCCTCAGCCGGATGCACAACTTCACCATGGTGTCCATCGAGCAGGAGGCGCCCAGCCCGGAGGCACTGGCGCTCGTGCCCTACGAAACGGCCAAACAGTTCATGGCCTTTCCCCTGCGCCTGGCCGGCAACACCCTGCAGCTCACCATGTCCGAGCCCACCGACTCGCTCGAGGTCGAGCAGCTGCAGGATATCGTCCAGCGGGAGCTGACCGTCTGCGTGTCCACGGCCAAGGACATCATCGACGCCTACCGCAAGTACTACGGCATCAACGACGAGGAATACCACTCCTTCTTCACCTTCGAATCCGAGGCGGAAGAGAGCACCGTCACCCAGGTCGAGGACTTCGGCGCCCTGGTGTCGGACGCGGCCGATGAATTCGAGATCGAGAGCAGCGCCAGCGATGAGGGTGCCTACGAGCAGTTCTCCGCCTCGGACGCGCCGATCATCAAGCTGGTCAACGGCATCCTCGTCAAGGCGGTGCAGGACGGGGTGAGCGACATCCATATCGAGCCGTTCGAAAAGACCATGCAGGTGCGCTACCGCAAGGACGGCTCCCTGTTCAAGTCGATGAACCTGCCGCTGACCATCAAGAACGCCATGGCCGCGCGCATGAAGATCCTCGCCGGCCTCAACATCACCGAGCGCCGCGTGCCCCAGGACGGCCGCATCAAGATCCGCCTGGGCCGCAACCGGGCGGTGGATTTCCGCGTGTCCACCCTGCCGCTGCTGCACGGCGAGGGTATCGTTCTGCGTATCCTCGACAAGGAATCGCTCAACGTCGACCTGACCAAGCTCGGTTTCACCCCGGAAACCTTCGCCTCGCTCAGGCGCTGCCTCAACCGGCCACAGGGGCTGCTGTTGGTCACCGGCCCCACCGGCTCGGGCAAAACGGTCACCCTCTACTCGGCGCTCAACTCGCTCAACAAGGAGGACATCAAGATCCTCACCGCCGAGGACCCGGTGGAGTTCAACTTCAAGGGCATCAACCAGGTGAATGTCAACCCCGAGGTGGGCATGACCTTCGCGGCCGCCCTCAAGGCCTTCCTCCGCCAGGACCCGGACATCATCATGGTCGGCGAGATCCGCGACATCGAGACCGCCGAGATCGCCATGAAGGCGGCCATGACCGGCCATCTGGTGTTCTCCACCCTGCACACCAACGACTCGCCGGCCACGGTCAGCCGTATGGTGGACATCGGCATCCCGGCCTACATCCTCGCCTCGTCGCTGACCATGGTCCTCTCCCAGCGGCTCGGCCGGCGACTCTGCGCCAAGTGCAAAACCCCGGCCCACCATGACCGCCAGTTCCTGCTCGGGGCCGGCTTCCGCGAGAGTGAACTCGACAGCCTGCACCTCTACAAGGCCAAGGGCTGCTCGGAGTGCAACGGTCTCGGGTACAAGGGACGGGTCGGCTTCTTCGAGCTGATGGAGGTGACCGAGGAGGTGGCCAAGGCCATCCAGGCCGAGGTCTCGGAGGAGCAGCTGCGCAAGGTCGCTGTCCAGGAGGGCATGTACACCCTGCGCGAGGCCGGGCTGCAGAAGGCGCGCGAGGGCGTGACCAGTGTGGAGGAGGTGCTCCGGCGGACCGTGGCCCACGAGGAGAGCCTGCCCGCCTACCTGGTCAACCCGGATGTGGAGGAGTACGAGGACCTGGACATCATCATCCAGGAAGGCAACAAGGACCGGGACTTCTTCAAGCTGGTGCGCGGCAAGGTGGCGGTGCTCCGCGGCGGCAAGAAGATCGCCGAGATCACCGAGCCGGGTGAATACTTCGGCGAGATGGCGGCCATCCTCGACGAGCCGCGCTCCGCCTCGGTGATCGCCGCCGGCCGCTGCACGGTCAAGCGGTACCCCGGCGAGAAGCTGGCCGAGCTGATCGAGAAGTACCCGGAGGTCTCCCGCCACCTGTTCCGCACCCTGGTCGAGCGACTGCACAAGACCGACCGCATCGTCGTCCAACTCGCCGGCGCGGCCAAGGCCCGCCCGCCGCAGGTGATTCGCCAGGCATGAACCGGGTCTCGGTCTACATCATCGCCTACAACGAAGCGGAAAAGATCCGCGATGCGATCCACTCGGTGCTGTGGGCGGACGAGATCGTACTCGCCGACTCGCACAGCCAGGACAACACCGCGGCCATTGCCGAGGAACTCGGAGCACGGGTGGTGCAGATCGACTTCCGCGGCTTCGGCGACCTGCGCAACCGGGCTATGGCCGCCTGCACCCATGACTGGATCTTCTCCCTGGACGCGGACGAGCGCTGCACCCCGGAGGCGCGCGACGAGATCCTCGCCTGCCTGGACGATCCCCGGGCCGACGCCTACTACATCCCCCGCCGCAACTTCTTCATGGGCCGCTGGATGCGCCACTCGGGCTTCTACCCGGACTACCGCCAGCCGCAACTGTTCCGCAAGGGCGCGCTCGTCTTCAAGAACGACGACCCGGTGCACGAGGAGTACCGGATCATCAGCGACCGGCCGGTGGCCTACCTGCGCCAGCCCATCTGGCAGTTCCCGTTCCGCAACCTGGAGGAGGTGGTGCACAAGGCCAACAAGTACTCCTCGCTCGGCGCCCGCAAACTCGTCCAGCGGGGCCGCACCGGCTCCATGACCACCGCCCTGCTGCACGGCCTCTGGTCCTTTGTGCACATGTACCTGCTCAAGCGGGGCTTCCTCGACGGCTGGCCCGGCTTTGTCATCGCCCTGGGCAATTTCGAGGGCACCTTCTACAAGTACGCCAAACTCCACGAACTCCAGTCCGACTGGACCCCACCCCCCTCGCCGCAGCTGCGCCGCTGAACCGGCCTCACCCCAAATACTGATCCACCCCCCGCTCGCACCGGCGGAGCTTCTCGTCGATGGTCCGCCTGAGGATCGAATCGTTGATGGCCAGCCGGTCCCGCTCGTTCATCGAGTGGTGGAGATGGTAGCCGAGCGCGCAGAACTTCAGGTTCTGCCGGCGCACGCCGGTGTTGAGCAGCCGGGCGGTGAATTCCGAATCCTCCCGTCCCCAGCCGACGAACTCCTCGTTGAAGCCGTTGATGGCCAGCGCGTCTTCTCTCCAGAAGGCGAAGTTGCAGGTCTTCACCCCGGGCAGTCGCCGGCTGCGGAAGGAGAACAATCGCGCCAGCAGGAGCGAGCGCATGCAGTTCTTGCGGTTCTCCACCCCGCGGGCCAAGAGCGGCCGGCGCAGTTCGCCGCTTGCCAGCACCCGCTCGGTGAGTTCCCGGCCGAGCAGCACCCGGGTGCCCTGGACAAAGTGGCCCATGCGGGCGAAAGAGCCATGATCCTCGACAAAGCGACGGTCAACGACGATGTCGCCGTCGATGAGGATGATGTAGGTCCCGCGGGCGCGGGCGATGGCCCGGTTGCGGCTCATGGCCAGGCGGAAGCCCAGGTCCTCCTGCCAGGAATGGATCACCGGCACAGGGGCGGTGGCGGCTACCCGCCGCACCAGCTCGCCCGTATCCGGCCGCGAGCCGTCGTCGGCGACGATGATCTCGCAGGGCGGCAGGGTCTGGGCAAGTACGCTTGCCAGGGAGACGCCCAAGGCCTCCTTCCAGTTGTAGGTGGTAATGATCAGGCTGATGTCCATGGCCATCCCTCCCCCGGCTGGCCACTGCGGGCGAACGCCATGACCTGCCGAAAGACCGTTTCCGTGGCGATGGCGCGCATGCAGCTCAGGTGGTCGCAGCTGCGCCGCCGGCACGAGAGGCAGTCGAGTCCCTCGGCGCGGACAACGGCGTGGGCCACCTTGTAGGGGCCGACCCGTTCCGGATGGGTCGGCCCGAACAGGGCCACCACCGGCGTGCCGATCATGGCCGCCATGTGCATGGGCCCGGTGTCGAGGCCGGCGTACACCGCGGCCCGGCGGATGAGCCCGGCCGATTCGGTCAGGCTCAAGGTCCCGGCGGCGACACTCGCCCGGCCGTGCATACGGGCGGTGATCTCGCCGATGTACGCCACATCCCCGCCGCTGCCGCCGAACACCGGGCGGATGCCCTCGGCCAGCAGCCGGTCGGCGAGTTCGGCCCAGCGCTCCACCAGCCAGAACTTGGTCGCCCAGCGGGCCGTGGGGTTGACATAGACCACGGGCTCGGCCGCGCCGATCCCCTCGGCGGCGAGGAATTCGGCCACCCGCCGCTCGTCCGCCGCGGCCGTGCACAGGTGGAAATCCGCCGCGGTCGGCGCGCAGCCCAGCGCCTCGGCAAAGAGCAGGTTTTTCTCCACCGCGTGCACCCGGCCCGCCGGGTTCCGCACCAGTTGGTGCTGAAACAAGGGGTTCAGTTCGCGCGCGTCGGCAAAGCCCAGGCGCCGGCCGCCCGGGTTCATGAGCGCCAGCAGGCCGCTGCGGAAGGAGGCGTGCAGGTCGAGCACCAGGTCCCAGGGCTCGGCGCGGAACTCACGCCGCAGCCGGCCGAGCACCCTAAAGGTGGCGGTGCAAGCCCGAAACCAGGCCCGGCGCCCGGCCGAGGGGTCGCTGGTCGAGGGGATGTGGATGGGGTAGACCCGGGCCACCGCCGGGTCACGCTGCACCAGCGGCGCAAAGGGCTGGTTGACCACCCAGCCGATGGTCCAGTCCGGGTGGCAGCGCGTGAGCGCATGGACCACGGGCAGGGTGTGGACCACGTCGCCCAGGCTGCTCTGCTTGACAATGAGGACGCGCTTACCATCGGGTGTCATGCCCGCCTCCGCCATCACCGTTGCCGCCGGTTTCCGCCACCGCGCCCCGGGCGAGCGCCACCAGGGTGCGCACCGCATCATCGAGCAGCACCGGCCCGGCCGCGGCTGCCCGCCCCGACGGCTCACCCGCCACGTGGGCGCGGAGCAGGGCCGCGAGCTGAACGCGCACCGCCTGCGGGTCGTCGGCCGGGGCCACCCGGTGGCCTCGTTCCACCAGCATCGCGGTCAACTCCCGGTTGTCATGGACCAGGCCAAGGATCGGCCGGCCGCTGAGCAGGTACTCGTACACCTTGGAGGGGATGGTTTCGGTGGAGAAAAAGGTGGTGTTCTGAATGAGCAGCAGGCAATCGGCCCGCTGCATGGCCAGGGTCGCCTCCCGCCGGTCGATCAGGCCATGATCGCGCACCAGGTCCGCCAGGCCCAGCTCCATCATCAGCTGCCGCGACGGCTGATCGAGGGAGCCGTAGAGGTCCACCCGCACCACAGGGCGCAGCTCAGGCTGTTCGTCAAAAAGCAGACTGAGCGCGCGCAGGAAGACGAGCAGGTTGCGGCTGCCGGCCAGGGTACCGAAGTGGGCGAACCGGCAGTGCGGCCCGCGCACAGGGGCAACCGGCGGGGTGAACAGGGCCGGTGAGGCCCCGGGGTGGATGACCACCCCGGGAAAGGGGTCGCCCACCCGTTGTCGCGCGTTCTCCCGAGCCTGGGCAGTGAGGAAGATGAAGGCCGTGCAGGCTGCGGCGATGCGGCGCTCCAGCCAGCAGTAGAGCCGGAACACCATCCGGCTGCGCTGCCACTCGCGATCATGGACGAGCGGATCCTGGGTCTCGGCGAGCCAGACCACGCCACTGCGGCGCTGGATGAACAGGGCCGCCGCGTGGGCGGAGGCGGAGCCGCCGGTGGAATAAAGCACCTCGGGCCGGTGGCGTCGCTCGAGCAGGGCGCCGCGCACGGCCGCGGCCAGGCACCAGGACCACTCGCTCTCCAGGTTGATGACCATCTTTTCCAGCAGGTAGAAGGGCATCACCGGCAGCAGGAGCAGGGTCTCGGCCAGTTTGAACTGCCAGCGGCGCGCAAGGTGCCGGCGGAGGAAATGGCGCACCTCGAAACGGATACCCGAGGGCGCCAGCGACCAGGCGCGGTAGTGGCGCCAACGGCCGGACCGCTCGCCCACCGGGCCGGTGAGCAGGATGGGGGTGATCCCCGCGGCGGCGAGCAGCGGCAACCGGTCGTCGATATGCTGGGCGCAGGCCGAACCCGGGATGTTGGCCCGGTAGGAGAGGATCAGCCACGAGCGTTGCCGCCCTGCCGGTGCTCGGTCACGGCCGATGCGCGCCTGCCACTCGGACGGGCCCCGGTAGAGCACGGCGCTCATGAGGACGAAGAGAAAGCTGGTCTCAAAGACCATCAGATACGACTCGGTGACCATGATCACCAGGAAAAAGAGCGGGAAGGCCACCCCGACCCGGTCCCAGCCCTCCTCCAGCCGTCGCGCCTGCAAGAGCTGCGCCGCGAACATGGCCAGCAGAAAGAGCAGCCCGAACACCCCCAGCTGCACCGCCGTGTACACGTACTGGTTGTGCGGGTTGTCGGTGAACGGCATGTGGCTGGAGAACTGCCAGTTGACCCGGGCATAGGCGGCGAAGAAATCACCGGTGCCGACCCCGAACCAGGGCTCTCGGCTGATAATCCGCCAACTGTGCTTCCAGTAGAACAGGCGCAGCCCCACCGAGGTGTCCGGGTGGCGCCTGAACTCGCTGATCTCCAGCCGGGCCTGGTCGACCCGGTCGCGGAACATCGGGCTGCCCCGGTAAAAGAGGGTAAAGACGAGCGGCAGCAGCACCAGCGGCAGGAGCACGGCCGCGAGCAGGTTGCGGCGCAGGAAGCACTGGGCCAGCAACAGCCCCATGAGCACGAAGAAGACCATCTGCCCGGCCCGACCCTCGGTGATGAACATGTCCACGATCATCAGGCCGACGAGCAGGCACAGCAGCCAGCGCGCCGCCCCCCGCACCCCGCCCAGGCAGAGCCGGTGGAGCAGCAGGTAGATGGCCAGGGCGAGCATGGGGTTGAAGAACACGTGCGTGGTCTTCTTGGTCAGGTGCTCGGGGGTGACGTCCGCGTAGGACAACAGGCCGAACAGGGCGAGGTAGGTGGACAGCATGATCACCGTCACCCCGGCGATGAAGGCGCCGAGATAGCGCCAGCGGTGTTCGCTGCGCACGGTGGTGAGCATCACCGGCAGGAGCAGGATCTTGCCGTGCTCGCTGATGACCTCCCAGCCGGTGCGCAGGTGTTCGCTCCACAACAGGCCGACCAGGTGGGCGCCGATAAAGGCGAACACCGCCAGGCAGAGTGGATTGGCGAGGATGTCCTGGAACTTCTCGCGCACATTGCCCTCGACCAGCCAGCCGACGAGCAGGAGCGAGGCCAGCACCGTGACCGCAGTGGTCGACAGGGGCAGGCAGAAGGCCAGCAGGCCGAGCAGCCAGCCGTTCACCCGGCCGGCCCGCTCCCCCATGGTGCTCACCGCCGCCACCATCCCCTCAGTCGGCGAACTGCAGCCGGTAGAGTCCGCTGTATTCACCGCCCCGGGCGAGCAGTTCGCTGTGGGTGCCCTCCTCCACCAGGCGGCCCTCCTTGAGGACGATGATCCGGTCGGCGTTCTTGATGGTCGACAAGCGGTGGGCGATGACAATGGTGGTGCGGTTCTCCATCAGGTTTTCCAGGGCCCGCTGCACCTCACGCTCGGACTCGGCGTCGAGCGAACTGGTGGCCTCGTCGAGGATGAGGATGGGCGCGTCCTTGAGCAGGGCCCGGGCAATGGACAGCCGCTGCTGCTGGCCGCCGGACAGGCGGGCGCCGCTCTCGCCGATGATCGTGTCGAAGCCCTGCGGCAGGGCGAGGATGAAATCGAGCGCATAGGCGGCGCGGGCCGCCTCGACGATCTCCTCGTCGGTACAGTCCTGGCTGCCGTAGGCGATGTTGCTGCGCACGGTGTCGTTGAACAGGATGGTCTGCTGGGTGACCAGGGCCAACTGGCGGCGCAGCGAGCGCAGGCTCACCCGGCGGATGTCGACCCCGTCGATGCACAGCGTGCCCTCGGTGACGTCGTAGAACCGGGGAATGAGGTTGGCCAGGGTGGTTTTGCCTCCGCCGCTCGGCCCGACCACGGCCAGCACCTCGCCCTTGCGCACCCGCAGGTCGAGGTCGCGGAGCACCGGCTGGCCCGGGTCGTAGGCGAAGCCCACCCGGGCGAGTGCGATGCTCTCGCTGAACGGCTTCAGGTCGATGGCGTTCCGGGCCTCGCGGATGTCCGGCTCGATGTCGAGCAGGTCGAAGATGCGCATCGCCGCCGCCAGCCCCTGCTGGATGGTGGCGTTGATCCTGGTCACGCCCTTGACCGGCTCGTAGAGCATGATCAGGGCGGTGAGAAACGACATGAAGGTGCCCGGGGTGGAGTTGCCCTGCAACACCTGCATGCCGCCGAACCAGATAATCAGGGCCATGCCGATGCCGCCCATGAATTCGACCAGCGGATGGGCGAGGCAGCGGTACCTGGTCTCGGACATCTGGATATCCATGACATCCTGCATCGTATTGGAGAAGCGTTGTTTCTCCGCGTCTTCCATGCCAAAGGCCTTGACGATGCGCATGCCGGCGATGGTCTCGTGCAGCTGGTTGGTGGCCTCGCCGATGCGGGTCTGATAGTTGGTGGAGATGCGCCGGAACTTCCTGCCGAAGACCACGATCGGCACCGCCGCCATGGGCAGGAAGACGAGCGAGACCAGGGCCAGCCGCCAGTCCATGTAGAAGATGACCGCGAGCAGGCCGAGCACCGAGAAGAAGTCGCGCAACAGGTGGATGAGGGCGTGCGACACCGCCCCCTGGAGCATGCTCACGTCGTTGATGATGCGCGAGATCAGCTCGCCGGTGGGGGTCCGGTGGAAAAAGCTGAGCGGCAGGGCGTTGAGATGGGCATAGACCCGGTTGCGCAGGTCGCGGATGACGCTCTGCCCGACCTTCTCGAGCAGGAAGGAATACATGAAATAGAACAACCCCTTGACGAAGAAGACGAGCAGCAGCCCGAGCGGCAGCAGGTTGAGCATGCGGGCGTCGTGCTTGTAGAAAATCTCGTCGAGCAGCGGCTGCACCATGTAGGCCTGCAGGGCATTGAAGCCGCCCACCGCCACCATGCCGACCATGGCGAGCGAAAGCCTGCCCGTGTAGGGCTTGAGGACCGTGCGGATTTTCGCGTAGAGTTCGGAATTGTTCATGTAGTGTCTGTCTGGGGGTTCCGTGCCGGCGGACTGCGCCAGGAAAAGCGGCACGGACGGACTGCCGGCCACATCGTCCTGTACCGTGTTTCAGGCCAGGATGCCATCATAGTTGCCGGAAAAAACCTCGGGCAGGGCGCCCCGCCCGCTGAGCAGGGCGGTGACCTCGGTGCATTCCCGTTTCAGCTGGCCCTGGCTGATATCGACGACGAAATAGTCCACCCCGATCCGGGTGAGGTCACCCGTATGCTGGAGCAGGGAAAAGGCCAGGTGGGGCCGGACGAGCAGGCTTTCCTCCTGCCGGTCCAGGTAGTAGCGCTCGCCGCGCGGGCTGGCCAGGGAGCGCTGTCCCTGGAAATGGGGCGCGTCCAGCCGGGCGGTGAACAGCGGCGGCCGGCCGTAGACGGCCAGGCCGACCCGCATCCGGCCGCGTTCGCTGCCCGGCGGTCGGGTGGCGGCAAAGGCGGCCAGGGCCGCCACCAGGGTCGGCCGGTCGCTCTCCAGGGAGAACTGCACCGCCCGCAGCCCCTGGCGGGCCGCCTCCTGCAGAGCCGCACTGTTTACCATGTTGAGCGTGGAATCACCAGCGAGTTCAAAACCCTCCCCGGCCGGGTCGTTGCCGGGGGGGGCGAACAGGCCGATCTGGGCGATGTGGCCCACCTGGAAGGACCGTTCGCCGGCCTGGTGCAGCCGGCCGATGGCCTGGGCGTACCAGGCGAGCCGCTCCTCGACGATCACCGGCGGCAGCACCCAGACCAGCGGCGCCGACCGATGCCGCGACCGGCCCCGCCCTTGCAGGAACAGCTCCAGGTTGCGCCGGTTCAGCTCCACCAGCAGCCGGGCCACCGGGAACGGCAGCCGCGGCACGATCACCTCCGGCCCGGGAATGCGCAGCCACCACTCGGCCGGCGTTGCCGGGGCGCGGCTCCGTCCCCGCGGCGCGCCCCTTCGGTCGCCTCGAACTGGGGGCACCAGCTCGGCGAGCAGCCGGTCGATGCGCGCCGGGTCAGCCGGAACAAAGCGGACCGAGGCGACCCGCCGCGCCGGCGTGGTTCGCCCCGCCCCTGGCCGATCGCCCACGTCGACCCGGAACAGCAGCCCCGAAAACGGCTGACGCAGGCCGGCGGGATCGACCCCGGTGAGGGCGATGCGCACCGTCTGCCCCGGGCGGGCCTGCTCGACCGGTCGGCCGCCCGCCTCGATCCGCCGCAGGGTGAAGCTCCAGCGGCCGTCGGTGCGCTCGTCGTAGAGCCGCAGCCGGTCACCGAGCCGGACCGGGGCCTTCAATTCCACCTGGACCGCGGCCGCGCCCGCGCTCTTGCGGCCGCCGGTCAACTCCAGCCGCACCACCCGGCCGACCACCTCGCCGGTGTTGCCGGAAAGTCGCGGCACGATCAGCCCTGCCTCTGCGCCGGGGACGAAGAAACCGGGCGAGCGCTTCCGCCCCATGGACTCGTCCAGGCAGCGGTGCGCCTCGGCGAGCAACTGCTCGCGCCGGCCGGGCGGAGCCTCCAGGGCATCCAGGGCCAGCCGGTAGGCGCGCACCGTGCTGCGCACGTATTCCACCGACTTGAGCCGCCCCTCGATCTTGAGGCTGACCACGCCGGCCGCGCGCGCCCCCGCAAGGTGGTCGATGCCGCTCAAGTCGTTCATGGAAAAGAGGTAGCCGCCGCCCCGGCCGCCGGCGGCCGCGGCCCGCTTGCCCGACGGCAGCCAGTCATAGCGGCGGCGGCAGGGCTGCACGCATTGGCCGCGCAGGCTCGACTTGCCGCCGTGCAGGCTGGAGAAGCGGCACAGCCCGGAGTAGCTGAAGCACATGGCCCCGTGGATGAAAATCTCCAGCTCCACCCCGCTTTGCTCGCCGACGGTGCGGATCTCGGCCAGGCTCAGTTCGCGGGCGAGCACCACCCGGCAAAAGCCGAGCGAAGCGAACCAGCGCGCCGCCAGGCTGCTGGTCGCGGTCATCAGGGTCGAGGCGTGCAGCCGCAGTTCGGGAAAGAAGCGGCGCGCCAGGTGCAGCAGGCCCAGGTCCTGGATGATGAGCGCGTCCGGGCCGATGCGCGCCAGCGCCTCCAGGTTCTCCAGGGCCAGGCGCAATTCGCCCTCCTTGACCAGGCTGTTCATGGCCACGTACAGCCGCCTGCCCTGTTCGTGGGCGTGATGGGTCATGGCGGCGATCTCGGCAAAGGTGAAATCGCGCGCCAGTGCCCGCGCGTTCAGGCCGGGGGCGCCGACGTAGACCGCGTCCGCGCCGGCCTCCAGCGCCGCCGCAAAGGCGGCCAGGGTGCCGGCCGGGGCAAGCAGTTCCATGTCCGTGGCCGGGACGGCCGGGGCGGTGGTGGTCATCGGCAAAAGAGAAAGATGGGGCGCAAAGTGCGGCGGGAAGTCGCCTATTCGGCCGGGGGCGAGAGGACGAGCGGGTAATCCACGGGCGGCAGCGGCAGGATGAAGTAGAAGTTGTTGCCCTCCTGGGTCGGCTCGTAGCCGACTTGGCCGCCGTGCATCTCGATCACGTGGCGGATGAACGACAACCCGTGGCCGGTGCCGGGCACGTCGCGGTCGTTGTCGCCGCGCATCCCCTCGGTGAACAGCCGGCCGGCCTCCTCCTCGGACAGGGTCGGCCCGGTGGTGAACACGTTGAACTTGATCCCCTTCTGGCCAGGCCGCAGAAAGCTGTCGACGATCTCGCGGCCGTAGGCCATGGCCTTGCGGGGGGTGCCGCGGTGGTCGATGATCTCCCGGGTGTACTTGGCCGCGTTGGAGAACAGGTTGGCGTACACCTGCGCCAGCAGGCCGATATCGACCATGATCGGGAACTCCTCCTCGTGCATGTTCATCGGCCGGTCCACGGTGATATGGGCCGCGCTGAGCCGGCTGGCGTAGTGCTCCAGCTGGGGGATGATCACCTCCCGCTCGATGAAGCAGCGCCGCGGATGGAGCACCAGGTGGCCGCGTTCGAAATGCTCGCGCCGAAACAGGCTCTCGATGAACAGGCTCATGTTGGCGTGGTGCTTGACCAGTTCCTGGTAGTACTGGAGCAAATCCTCCTGCAGGGTCTGCAGGCGGGCGCAGCACCTGTCGCAGCGGCCCGCTTCGGCCCGGCCGCCGTGGCCGGCGATCTCCCGCTTGAGGTCCTCGATGGTGGAGATCTTCTTCTTCAGCTGATTGAACAGGTGCTTGAAGTACATGTTGGGCACAATCACGTTGTGCTCGATGTCGATCACCAGGGTGTTGATGAACTTCAAACGGTCGATGTTCTGCCGGGCAATGAGCCGGTTGTTCAGGTTGTAGCCGATGCGGTTGGCGTACTTGGTGAAAAAGAACCGGTCGGTCTCGGACAGCCCGCCCCGGCGGCGGACCGCGTACATGCCCAGGGTGCAGCCGTCACCGCACAGGCCGCCCAGGTGATGCCAATGGTGCGGCCGCTCCGGGTCGCGGTCGTGGTTTTCCCGGTTGAGGATGAACTGCTTGCTGAAGATCGGGATGACGTAGGCGCCGTCCGCCTCGTAGGGGGTGTCGCGCATCTCGAGGGGCGGCCGGGCGGGCTCGGGTTCGGAGAGTACGCCCCGTTCGCTCGAGCAGACCAGCTGCAGGCCGCCCCCCGCTCCCTGGCAGAGGTAGAGGGCGCTGGCCACGTTCACCAGGGCCAGGGGCACGGACACGCAGATCCGGTAAAAGTCGTCCAGGCTGTCGTACTCCTGGGCGAGGTCGAAGAAGGCCTTGAGGAAATCGTTGCGGCCGCGGGAAAAGTTGTACTTTTCGTAGCTCTCCGCCTTTTCGCGGATCCGCTGGCAGACGGCCTCGAGATCCTCGGGGATGCGGGGCGATGTGCTCGGTTCGCTCATGGTTGTGCCCTTCGGGTCACCTGCTGTTCGGGTCGGGCGGAAGCCGGCCGGGGCCGGCGGGCGGTGCCGCGCGCAGCGGCCGGGCCGAAGACGCCCTCACCGCCGGGAAAGGACTACCTCGTCCCGGCCGTCCTTCTCGTCGAGGAGCACGTCCACCCGCTCGCCCGCCGAAGCGGCAACAGCCATGCCCACGTAGTCCGGCTGGATGGGCAGTTCCCGGCCGCCGCGGTCGATGAGCACCGCCAGCTGGATGGACAGGGGCCGGCCGTAGTCCATGATCGCGTCCAGGGCGGCACGGATGGTCCGGCCGGTGAAAAGTACGTCGTCCACCAGGATCACCCGCCGGTCCTCGAGCAGGAAACCGATCTCCGACTTCTTGACGATCGGGTTCTGGGAAATGAGGCTCCAGTCGTCCCGGTAGAGGGTGATGTCCAGGTTGCCTGCGGGCAGGGTGACGCCCTCCCGCTCCTCGATGCGGTGCTTGATGCGCTGGGCGAGAAACACGCCGCCGGTGTGGATGCCGACGATGCTCAGCTCGGCCACCCCGTGGTTACGCTCGACGATCTCCAGGCTGATGCGGTCCAGGCTGCGGTCGATGTCCCTGCCGATCATGATGGTGCGTGCGGTCATAATCCCACCCTCCTCCAGAAGTATTCGCAGCCCTTGGCGTCCACCAGGTTGATCGCCTCGGGGTAGGCCTCGCACTCGGCCGTGAACACCCGGGCGGCGATGTCGTCCGGGGTGTCGTTGTCGTCCAGGGTGACGCACTGCTGCAGGACGATGGGGCCTTCGTCGTAGCGCTCGTCGGCGAAATGCACGGTGCAGCCACTCACTGTGCAGCCCTTGGCCTTGACCGCCTCGTGCACGTGGTGGCCGTAAAAGCCGGCCCCGCAGAACGACGGGATGAGCGCCGGGTGGATGTTGAGCACCGCCCGGCGCAGTGGCGGCGGCGGCGTGTACAGCTTGAGGTAGCCGGCCAGGGCGATGAGATCGATGTCGTGACCGGCCAGGATGCGGTTGATCTCCGCGTCCGAGGCGGCATGGAAGGCCGGGTAGCCGTAGCGCCGGGCCTTCTCCAGGCCAAGGGCCGAGGCCACGTTGCTCACCACCACCTGGATCTCGGCGCGGAGCGAGCCGGCCCTAATCCGCTGGTGGAAGTTGTCCAGGGTCCGGCCGCTGCCGGAGAGCAGTACCGCCAGTTTACGCATTCCGCTTGTCCTCCGCCAGGGACGCTTCGGCCGCCGGGTCGATGGTCCCGAGGTAGCGGCTGATGGCCGCGTCGTAGGCCGCGGTGAGCGCGAACACCTTGCGCGCCAGCCGGAAGCGGGTGGTGAGGCGGGTATTGCCGCCTGCCTTCAGTTCGGCGAGCACCTGGGGGTAATCGGCCGGGTCGACGACCACGCTCACATCGCGGTAGTTCTTGGCCGCGGCGCGCAGCAGGGTCGGCCCGCCGATGTCGATGTTCTCGATGGCGTCCGCCAGGGTGCAGCCGGGTTTGGCCACGGTGGCGGTGAAGGCGTAGAGGTTGACGGCAACGATGTCGATCGGCCGGATGTGGTGTTCGGCGCACTGCTGCAGATGGTCCTGGTTGTCGCGCTGGTGGAGGATGCCGCCGTGCACCAGGGGGTGCAGGGTCTTGACGCGACCGTCGAGCATCTCCGGGAAGCCGGTGAAGGCGGACACGTCGGTGACCGGCACACCGGCTGCGCGCAGCATGCTCGCCGTGCCGCCGGTGGACAGGATCTCGATGCCGAGGGCGGCCAGGGCCCCGGCGAACTCCTCGCACCCCGATTTGTCGGTCAGACTGATCAGCGCCCGCTGGGCTCGTTGCATGGGCCTCTCCTTGCTGGGTTCACTCTTTTTTGAGGAATTGACGGATCTTCCGTCGTTCGTGCTTGTCCGGCCTGCGCTCGGGGAAGCCGCCCTGCTGCCCCAGGGCGCGGCGCTCCTCCTGCTGGCGCTCCCGCCGGGCCACCGATGCTTCGGTCTCCGCGTAGAGGGTGCGGGCCACGGTGGCCGGTCCGCGCCTGTCACTCACTGCCAGCACCTGCACCGTCCATTCGACCTGGTCCCGGCGGATGGCCAGCAGGTCGCCCGCCTGCACCACCCGGGCCGGCTTGACCCGGCTGCCATTGACGTCCACATGACCGCCGCTCACCGCCTGCGAGGCGAGTGAGCGGGTCTTGAAGAAGCGGGCCGCCCACAGCCATTTGTCGATTCGTACGGAGTCCATGTGCCTGCCCACGGTTTTCGGTATCTCGGCTGAATACCACAGTTTGCCGGTTCGATCAAACAAAGAAGCGGACCGGCCGGCCGCCGTGGCCGGTTGCCGGCCGGGGAAAAATCGGGTATGGGGCGGGGGAAAACTTCCCGGGGGAAACCGCCATGTCCATCCAAACCGTCGGCATCCATCATTTCGTCTGCCCGGTGCGCCTGCCCGAGAAGGGCGGCGGCCTGCAGCAGACCGTGGCCACGGTCGACCTGACGGCGCGCATGCCCGCGGACCGGCTGGAGTCCTGCGTGGCCGCTATGACCGCCCTGCTGGGCGAACATCTGCCCGACATCCACGCCGGCCTGTTTCCCGCCCTGCTCGCCCGGGTGCGCGACCAGCTGCACGCCGACGAGGCCCGCCTGACCATGTCCTTCCCCTACTTCGTCGCCAAGCGGGCCCCGGTGTCCGGCACGGTGAGCCTGATGGAGTACCAGTGCGGCTTCACCGCCTCCTCCGCGGACACGGGCGAGCCCATGCTCACCGTCACCGTGCCGGTGACCACCCTCTGCCCCTGCTCCAAGGAGATCAGCCTGGCCGGGGCGCACAACCAGCGCGCCGAGGTCACCCTCACCCTCCAACCCACCGCGCTCATCTGGCTGGAAGACCTGATCACCATGGTCGAGGGCTGCGGCTCGGCCGAGGTCTACGCCCTGCTCAAGCGGCCGGACGAGAAGTTCGTCACCGAGGCCGCCTACGCCCACCCGATGTTCGTCGAGGACGTGGCCCGCATGGTTGCCCAGCGGGCGCGCCGCCACCCGCTCATCGCCTGGTTCTCGGTGGGCGTGGAGAGCTTCGAGTCCATCCACAACCACAGCGCCTACGCCTTCATCGACAGCCGCGACCTGGACCGGGACGAGGCCGGCGGCTGAGCGGCGCTCAGCCGCCCGGGGGCTGGTCGAGACCGCCCAGACAGAGGTATTTCATCTCCAGGTATTCCTCGATACCGTGGCGCGAGCCCTCACGGCCGATGCCCGACTCCTTGATGCCGCCGAACGGCGCCGCCTCGGACGACATGCGACCGGTGTTGATGCCCACCATGCCGTATTCCAGCGATTCGGCGGTACGCCAGACGCGGCCGATGTCGCGGCTGTAGAAATAGGCGGCCAGGCCGTAGGGGGTGTCGTTGGCCAGGCGGACGGCCTCGTGATCCTCACGAAAGCGAAACAGCGGCGCCACCGGGCCGAAGGTCTCTTCGCGGGCGATGCGCATCTCCGGCCTGACGTCGAGCAGCACGGTGGGCTCGAAAAAATGGCCGGGCCCCTCGACCCGCCGGCCGCCGCAGGCGAGACGGGCCCCCCGGGCCAGGGCGTCGGCGATGTGCGCCTCCACCTTGCGCACCGCCCCGACATCGATGAGCGGTCCCAGCTGGACACCCTCCTCGAAGCCGCAGCCGATGCGCAGCTGCCGTACCGCCGCCACCAGCCCGGCGGCGAATTGCTCGTAGACCGCCTCGTGGACGATGAAACGGTTGGCGCACACGCAGGTCTGCCCGGCGTTGCGGTACTTGGAGGCCATGGCGCCGCGCACCGCCGCCGCCACATCGGCGTCGGCAAAGACGATGAACGGCGCGTGCCCGCCCAACTCCAGCGCGACCTTTTTCACCGTGGCCGCGCAGTCGCGCATGAGCAGCTTGCCCACCGCGGTGGAACCGGTGAAGCTGAGCTTGCGCACCAGCGGGTTGGCGGTCAATTCCGGGCCGATCTCGGTCGCCGGGCCGGTGACCACGTTGAACACGCCCGGCGGGATGCCGGCCCGGTCGGCCAGTCGGGCCAGGGCGAGCGCCGAGAAGGGGGTTCGGGCCGCCGGCTTGACCACCACCGGGCAGCCGGCGGCCAGGGCCGGGGCCGCCTTGCGGGTGATCATGGACGAGGGGAAATTCCACGGGGTGATGGCCGCGCATACCCCCACCGGCTCGCGCAGCACGAGGATGCGCTTGCCCGGCTGCGCCATGGGGATGGTTTCCCCGTAGACCCGCTTGGCCTCCTCCGCGTACCACTCGACGTAGCGGGCCCCGTAGCGGACCTCTTCCCGCGCCTCGGCAAGCGGCTTGCCCTGCTCGCGGGTCATGATCCGCGCCAGGTCGTCCAGGTTGGCGATGAGCAGGTCGTACCAGCGTCGCAGCAGCCGCGCCCGCTCCCTGGCGGCCAGCGCCCGCCAGGGAGCCCAGGCCGCATGAGCCGCCGTGATCGCGGCCGCGGTTTCACTGCGGCCGAGCGCCGGCACCGAGCCGATGCGCTCGCCGCTGGCCGGGTCAAACACCCGGAGCCGCCGCCCCTCCCGGCTTTCCAGCCACTGGCCGTTCACATAGCACCGGGAGCAGAACAGCTCCCCGTCGCGCAGTTTCATCGATCCGCTCTCCCTTTTTCCTCACGAACAAAAAAAATCAGGCAGCGCGCCATCGCAGGGCGCCTGCCGTGCTTGTCTGCCAAATCCCTGTGCCGGCGGCCGCTGACGTCCACCGCACAGGCGTTTCACTCTACACCGAGCCGGCCGCTTTTTCACGGCGATTACTGATGTTGCACCGGAAACAGGGTCGGTCGGCTCAGATTTCGCCGTCGATGACGAACACCCGGGTGAGGCCCTCGACCCCGCGCAGCCGCACCTCGCCCACTTCGCGCACCGCGAAGGTATCAGCGATCTCCGCCTGCACCGCGGCGGTCAGGTACACCTGGCAGGCCGAAGATTCCGAGGCCAGCCGCTGGGCGATGTTGACCTCGTTGCCGACCACGGTGTAGTCGAGCCGCCGGGAGCTGCCGACGTTGCCCAGGAACACCCGGCCGCAGGTCACGGCGATACCCAGGTCAACGCCATAGAAGTCCTCGTGGTCCACGGCCCAGCGGTCGCGCAGATCCCGGAACCGGGCGCGGATCGCCCAGGCCGAACGCGCCGCCGCCAGGTTGGGCCGCTCCAGGGCCACCGGCGCACCGAACACGGCCAGCACCGCGTCGCCCATGAACTTGTTCACCGTACCCCGCTGCTGGAACACCTCGTCGGTGAAGAAGCGAAAGAATTCATTGAGAAAGGAGCGCAGTGCGGGCAGTTCCACCTGCTGCACCAGGCGGGTGAAGTTGCGGATGTCGGCGAACAGCACGGTCACCGGTTTGATTTCGCCCAACCCCATCAGGTCCGATCGCTCGCGGATGAGCAGGTCCGCCACCTCCGGGGCCACGTACTGCTCGAGCAGGGTGCGCATGCGGGTGGTCTCGGCCAGCTGGTGGCGGGCGCGGACATTGTCCAGGGCGGCCGCGGCCTGGCTGCAGATGATCGCCAGCATCTCGATATCCGCCTCGGAAAAGCGCTCGTCGGTCCGCCGCTGGCTGATGTTGAGCACGCCGAGAATGCGGCTGCGCAGCTGCAGGGGAAAGGAGATGGACGAGACGATGTCCGGCTGGCGCAAGAGGGGCGAGAAGATCGAGCCGTGCTGGTCTTCCTTGTTGAGCAGCACCGGCTTGCCGCGCTGGAACACCCAGCCGGCGATCTGGTCGCCGGGCTGCAGGCGGATGGACGCGATCAGGGCCGGGTCCATGCCGCGGCTGGCGGCGATATGCAGGCAGCCGTCCACGGGATCGTGCAGCATGACCGTGATCTGGCTGGCCGCGGTCTGCCGCTCCACCGCCGAAACCAGGTCGTCGAGGATCTCCTTTTCGCTCGCCGCCGAAAAGAACTGCTCGCCGAGCCGGTAGAGCGGCAGCAGGGTGCGCAGCCGGGTGTTCTCCTGCTGCAGCCGGTAGCGCTCCATGGCCTGGCCGACCACGCGCATGAGCCGGGCGCCGTCCACCGGCAGCTGGACCACACCGGCGAACCCGCCCTCCAGGGCCGCGGCCAGCGAGACGCTGTCGCTCCGGGGGGTGAGCAGCAGGCCGGCGAGGCCGGGCTGGAGCGTTGTCAGCAGGGCCAGCACCCCGCACACGTCGTCGTCCGGACTGTCTTCCACGATCAACGCCAGGGCGATGCTGCGGCCACGGCAGCAGGGTTTCAGTTCGCTTCGCTCACGGCAGCGGATCACCTGCGGCAGGGCAAGCAGGGATAGAATCGACGCCGCCCGGGCGTCGTCGGCGGTATGAAGAAGCACAGTGGGTCGCATGCAGGGTCCGGTATAGGTCAGGTTGGCGTACCATGGTAGCATCGGCACGGCGGCAGTGCAAGAAATTGGCTCCTCCGGGCCCGGCCAGCCGCCCGGCCGCTGTCCTTTCCCGGCCGCATGGGGTATAGTGGCCGGCCATGAACAACCGGAAAACCGTGCACAGCCCGCTGGCCGAACGCCTGCGGCCGACCCGGCTCGAGGACTTCGTCGGCCAGGAACACCTGGTGGGCGAGGGGCGACTGCTTCGCCAGCTGATCGACAGCGGCCGACTGCCTTCGCTGGTGCTCTGGGGGCCGCCCGGCTCGGGCAAGACCACCCTGGCCACCATCCTCGCCCGGGCCATGGCCGCGCATTTCGTCTTTTTCTCGGCAGTGCTCTCCGGGGTCAAGGAGGTGCGCCAGATCGTCGAGCAGGCGAAAACGCTCCAGAAGGAAAAGGGCACGGCCACCATCCTCTTTGTCGACGAGATCCACCGCTTCAACAAGGCTCAGCAGGACGCCTTCCTGCCCCACGTGGAAAGCGGCCTGCTCACCCTGATCGGCGCGACCACGGAAAACCCCTCCTTTCAGATCACCGCGCCGCTGCTCTCCCGCTGCCAGGTGCTGGTACTGGCGCCGCTGGCCGCGGCCGACATCCGCCGGGTGCTGGAACGGGCCCTCGCCGACCCGGACCACGGCCTGGGCGGCCAGGGGCTGGCGATCGACCCAGCGGCCCTGGACCTGTTCGCCACCGCCGCGGACGGCGACTGCCGGCGGGCCCTCAACCTGCTGGAGACCGCGGCCGCGCTCACCCTCGACCAGGCCGGTTCGCCCGGGACCGGGGGCGGCGGCGCCCTGATCACAATCGAACGCGCCCGCGAGACCCTGCAGCAGCGGACCCTGCGCTACGACGCCCGCGGCGAGGAGCACTACAACCTGATCTCGGCCCTGCACAAGAGCCTGCGCGACAGTGACCCGGACGGCGCCCTCTACTGGCTTGCGCGCATGCTCCTGGGCGGCGAGGATCCGCTCTACCTGGCCCGGCGGATGATCCGCTTCGCCGCCGAAGACATCGGCAACGCTGACCCGCAGGCCCTGCAGGTAGCCCTGAACGGCCGCGAGACCTATCACCTGCTCGGCTCGCCCGAGGGTGAACTGGCCCTCATGCAGGTGGCCGCCTACCTGGCCACGGCGCCGAAAAGCAACGCCGTGTACGCGGCCTGGCACAAGGTGCGGGCGGACATCGAACGCACCGGCTCCCTGCCGGTGCCGCTGCACCTGCGCAACGCCCCCACCGGGCTGATGCGCGAGTTGGGCTACGGCAAGGGCTACCGCTACGCCCACGACGACCGGGACGGGCTGGTGCTGCAGGAACACCTGCCGCCGGAACTCGCCGGCACCACCTACTACCAGCCGACCAACCGCGGCTATGAGGCGGTCATCGGTGACCGCCTGCGCAAATGGAAACAGATTCTCAAGGAGCGAGCGGAGCGGCATGACCAGAAAACACCCGGGAAATAATCCCCTGCCCCTGCTGCTGGCCGTGCTGCTGGCGCTTTTCGCCCCCTGCGCCGCCGGCCTGGCCACGGCTGCCGAACTGCGCATCGTCTATGCCAACGACCTGCTCGGCGAACTCGAACCCTGCGGCTGAGGCCGCAATCGCTTGGGCGGTCTGTCCAAGAAAGCGCACCTCGTCCACGCCCTCGCCCGCGAGGGCAAGCCGACGCTGGTGGTGGAGAGCGGCAACCTCCTGTTCAAAACCGATGCGCTCCCCCCGGCGGAACTGGCCGCGGCCCGGTTCGGCGCCGAGGGCGTGGTCACCGCGGTCCGCCGCATGGGGGCCACCTTCGCCGGCATCGGCTCCCGCGACCTGGCGGGCGGCATCGCCTTGCTCAAGGAGTTGCACCGGCCGCCGGATTTCCACTGGCTGTCGCTCAACCTGGTCGACCCGGCCACCGGCCGGCCGCTGTTCACGCCGCTCGTGCACCATCAGGCGGGCGGACTCCGCCTGGCCGTGCTGGCGGTCACCGACCATGCCCGGCCGCCGGCGGGCGGGGCACTTCTCCCCTGGCGCCAGGTTCTGCCCCGGGCCGTGGCCCGGGTCGCGGGCCGTGGGGATTTCGTCCTGCTCCTGTCCAACTACTCCTACGCCGAGAACCGGGAGATCGCCCGGGCCTGCCCGGGCATTGACCTGATCCTCCAGTCCGGCCATGTGGCCGGCAATATGCGGCCGATCATCTTCGACCGGACCCTGCTCGCCCAGACCGACACCCGCGGCCGCCATCTGGGCGTGCTCGACCTCACCTGGCGGGAACACGGCCCCTGGCGGGAGACCACGACCGGACAGGCCAGCCTGTCCGGGGCGCAGTCGTCCACCTTCACCAACCGGTTCATCGCCCTCACCCCGTCCCTGCCCGATGACCCGGCCATGGAGACCCTGGTCCGCCGGACCAAGGCCCGGATGCACGGCCGGGCGCGGTAACGGTCCTCAGAGCCCAAGCAAAAAAGGCCGTCCCCGAAGGGACGGCCTTTTTTTGTGCAGCAGGAAAAGGTGGGCGGCTCAGCAGCCGAACGCCTTCTGCAGGTTGGGTACGGTCTGCTTCTTGCGGCTCATCATGCCGTCGATCCACATGGAGTTGCCCTGCAGCTTGGCACCGAAAGCGCCTTCGATCATGGCCGGGTCGTCGGAAACGACCATCAGGTCCGTGCCTTCCTTGACCACGTCGGTGAGCATGAGCAGCACGGAATGACGCTCGCTGCCTTTCTGCTCCTTCATGGCTGCCAGGAGGGCGTCACGCATTTCGGCGACCTGGTCCAGGGTGGCGAGCTCGAGCTGGCCCACGCCGACCTTCTTGCCCTTCATGTCGAAGTCCTTGTAGTCGCGATGGAGCAGATCCATGGGCGGTACGCCGGCAACGGCGCTCTTGGCCTTGAGCATCTCCATGAAGATGGCGTCGGTGTCCTTCACGCCGGCGATCTCGGCCAGTTCCTTGACAGCCTTCTTGTCGGCGTCAGTGCAGGTCGGGGACTTGAAGTTGACCGTGTCGCTGAGGATGGCGGAGAGCATGATACCGGCCACCTTGGGGTCGACCTTGACGCCGTCCAGATCGTAGAGGATCTTGAGCACGGTGCAGGAGCAGCCGACCGGCATGTTGCAGAAGAAAATCGGCTGGTTGGTGGTCACGTCGCCGATCTTGTGGTGGTCCACCACGGCCACGACCTCGCCGGCGCTCAGGTTGTCCGGGGCCTGGGCCAGGTCACTGTGATCGACCAGGGCGATCTTCTTGCCGGTGGCGTCGGTCAGGGTCTCGGGGGTGGGGAAACCGAACTGCTTGAGGACCACCTCGGACTCGGGATTCAGCTTGCCCGAAACGGCGGGAACATAATCTTCGCCCTTGGCCTTCATCAGGGCGGCGTAGGCAATGGCGGCGGCGACAGAATCGGTATCCGGACTTTTGTGACCAACGACATACACAGACATAGCGTAATTCCTCCCAGAACTTGATGGATGGTCCATCGATTCGTGTGCGCTTCGCGTACTTCCCGAACCGATGGCGGTTCAGAACAATAAAATTGAACGACAGTATAATGTTCGCTTATAAGCGTCAAGCAGAAAAACGGGAAATCCTCACCCGGCAGCGGCCGCCGGCAGGACGCACTCCGACGTCCCGGCCGGGAGGCTCGAAACGCCGCTCCCCCAGGCAGTTGGCGGTCAGTCGCGACTGCCGCCGAAGAAACGCAGAAGCATGAGGAACAGGTTGATGAAGTCGAGATACAGGGCCAGGGCGCCGATGATGGCCCCCTTGTGGATGGCCACCTCTCCCTGCTCCATGATCCCCTGCTCACCGATCTGCTTGATCCGCTGCACGTCGTAGGCGGTGAGGCCGACGA
>CAZMNU010000015.1:0-38785 GCA_964567725.1 uncultured Desulfobulbus sp.
CAGGGCGGCACAGCTCTCGGCGAACAGCTCGTCCTTGCGCGCGTAATAGGCGCGGCCCGAGGCCTCCAGCCAGGCGCGGCCGTTGAGCACCACCTGCGAGCCCTGGTCGCTCACCGGCTTGAGCAGCACCGGGTTCATATCGCAGTGGGGGGCCACCCGGGCCGCCTCGGCCTGGACGATCTGCGCCCGGCCCATCTCCAGCCCCTCGGGCGTGACCCCGGAGTTGTTCGACATGTTCTGGGCCTTGAACGGCGCCACCCGCAGCCCCCGGTCGGCAAAGAGGCGGCACAGGGCGGTGGCGACCACGGACTTGCCCACGTCGGAACCGGTGCCGAGTACGGCCAGACAGGCGGCGGGGTGCGTCATGTGTCCTCCCGGGCGACGGATCATGCCCCGCCGCCGTTATTTTTCGATGCCGACCCGGGCACCCACGCCCTGGTCGTAGTAATGACGAACCGCGCGCATCTCGGTGACCAGGTCAGCCCGGGCGAGTACCGCGGCCGGCGCGCCCCGGCCGGTGAGCACGAGTTCCACCTGCGGTGGTCGCTGATCGATGAGTTCGAGAAGATCCGCCTCATCGATCAGGGCGCGGCTGGCAGCCACGTTTGCCTCGTCACCGATCACCAGGTCGTAGGCGCCCGAGACGAGCGCCCGGCGAATCTCCTGCACCCCCCGGCGGGCCGCCTCGCGGTCTTCAGGGGCGGGCTCGCGGCCGACAAAGCGGCCCAGGCCGAACTGGGCCACGGTGACGCGGTCGGCAAACCGCGCCAGGGCCCGCAACTCGCTGTAGTCGCCGTTTTTGATGAACTGGCCGAAATAGACCCGCAGCCCGGCACCGGCGGCGCGCAGGGCCAGCCCCAGGGCTGCGGTGGTCTTGCCCTTGCCGTCGCCGGTGTACACCTGGACGAATCCCTGCACAGCAGCTCGCCCGGTCAAAAGGCCACCTTGATGGCGGCCAGCAGACTGGTCATCTTGTCGGCATGCCGGCCCCACACCCCCTGCTGCACACCCAGGTTGACCCGCCACGTCTCGTTCACCGGCATCACCAGGCCACCGGTCACGGCCAACTGCTGGCCGTTTTCCTCCTCCTGGAAAAAATACGAGCAGTAGTTCACCTCGATCTCCGGCTGCAGCCAGGGGCGCAGTTGGTAGCCGAGGGCCGCATCCGCGGTGAACATGCCGCGGGCGTTCTCCCGCCGGTTGCCCAGCGGCAGACTGTATCCGAGGGCCGTGTTGGCGGTCCATTCGCCCCAGTCCTTGCTGGCGATCAGCTGCTGGTCGAGACTCCAGAACTGCTGACTGAGACAGATGCGGCCGATGCTCGTGTCCGTGTCCGCGGGGATGGTGAGCCCGGCGCTGTAGGCCAGGTCCAGTCCCAGGGCCGGGTCGGAGAGAAACCGGTAGCGGGCGGCCAGCCCGAAATCCGCCATATCATCGCTGGTTGCGGCCATGGAGTCGTCGACATCCCTGTCCTTCAGCCAGAGATAACCGCCGCCGACGCTCACATCGAGGTTGTCCACCACCCCCGCAGTCACGGCCAAGCCCAGGGTTTGTTCGCGCAGCAGGGGCCGCACTTGGCTGTGGCCGCCGCCGCTCCAGGACCGTTTGGCCCGGCCCAGATCGTACGACCACTCGACTTCCCACTGGCCCGGGTCAACGGGCGTGGCGTCCGCGGTGTTGATCTTGGCGTGCTCCGGTGTGGCCGTTTCGACCTCGGCACTGGCTCCAGCCTCCTGCGCCGCTGCGAGCGGCAGAACAACGGTGCCCAGAAGCAGGCCGAGCAGCAGGAGACCGGGACGCAGGGATACTTTTTTCTGCCAATCAAAGAGATGCATGTTCGTCCCCTCCCTCACTGCAGATCGATGCCGTGGTCCCGGGCCGTTTCCGCCAGGTAGGCGGCGTACACGTCGGCAAACCCGTCCTGCACCCCCAAACCCTCGATCACGGTGGTCACCTCGAACCCCTGGGCGGTCAGGATGGAATGCATGCTCTCCGGGCTGTCGCCGGCCATGTCGTTGACCGCATGGTCGCCGGCCACGGTCATGAACGGTTTGAGTACCACCTTCTGCACCCCGTCCTTTTTCATCTGGCGGAGGACCGTCTCCAGTCCGGGGAACCCCTCGACCACGGCCAGGTAGGACCGGGTGTCGGGATACAAGGTGTTCATCACCTCGACCAGTTCGAGGTAGCTGCCGCCGGAGGGGAAAAACTCGTTGCCGTGGCCCATGTAGAGAAGCGCCGCATCCCTGGCCCGGGCGGTCTGCACGTCGGCGGCGAGCGCCTTGGCCACGGTACGGATGTCCCGGGCATAGGGATGCACGGTGCCCATGGTGCCCAGGGCGGGACGGCTGACCACCAGGTGGTCAAACGGCCTGTTTTTCGCTTTGACCGTGGTAATCGAATTCAGGGCGCGCACGGTCTCGACCAGGTCCAGGTATTCCTCGCCAAGACTGATGTGGCCGGGCTGGACAAGAATGGTCCGAAACCCCTCTTCGCGCAGATCGGCGATGGTCGCCAGCGGACTGCGGACCGCGTAGATGTCCGCCGGAACACCGGGATTGGCCGCGCGGAAGGCCTGGTCGTGCTGGCGCTCGTTCCAGGTGGCGCGGATGCTGTCCGCGGTGAAGGCGAGGCGCACCTCGCTTTTGGGGAATTTCTGGCGAATCCGGTCGCGGATGTGGACAATGCCCTCCAGGGCCTCGGGCACAGAGGTGCCGAAGGCGGCGAGCACGATGGCATTGCGACCCTTTGCCGGCGATTCACCGGCAAAGGCTATCGAGCAGGAGAGAAGAAAGAAGAAAAACAGACAGGTGCAACTTTTGAAAGACGACAGCATGACACACCTCCTCAGTCCAGGAGCAAAAAAATCCCGGACCAAAAGTGATTTGATCCGGGAAGTCCCAAACTATCCAAGATGTCGTGTCACACCCGTCCGTCCACGAGGGTATGACTCCTAGGCGCAGGCAGGTCTTCTGACTCCCGGTTCATTCTACCGGCTGCGTCTTCCCGACCGGATGGTCAGTGACTTCGGTGCAGCTTTCGTCCCCGGTTACAGCGGCGGGCCCGTTTCCGACTTACACGGAATTCCCTATTAAACGAAAACGGCGGTGGGTCGTGGAGCCGTTTCCGTACCTGCGCTCTGTCGCGGGACAGGTGTAGGAGAAGCGGAGGAGGTTGTCAACGGTTTTTTCGTCGGCCAGGTGGAATCGCCTGTGTCCCAAGGAAAGACAAAGAACAGCGCCGCCACCGGGCCTGACCGGACAATCGCCACGTTACATCGCCAGGGCATACAGCAGGGCCACCACCACCAGACTGAGGGCGCGGAATCCCTGGCTGCAGACGATGAGCTGCAGGGCCAGCACCGGCCGGAAGATGCCGGCGTAGTACGGGTACTGGTGACGCAGGGCGCGGATCGGCGAGGAGAGGACATTGCCGATGAGCAGCACGAGCACGATCTCTTTGGCCTCCATGGCGCCGCTGGTCATGAGTGAGCCGGCCGCGGCCAGGCCGGCGGTGAACTCGGCGGCCATCTGGAAGGTGAGGATGGACAGGGCCTGGGGCGTGAGCCAGGAGAGCCAGCTGACGTGATCGGCCATGAACCGCTCGGCCGCGGCGAAGAATCCGGCCTCGGTGAGCGCGTAAAAGAAGATGTAGATCGGCACGGTGATCTTGACGATCTTGCGGATGCGCCGCTTGAACCGCTTGGCCGCATTGTGCAGGGCCGTGCGCAGCGGGTGCTCCGGGGCGGCGGGCAGGTCGACCTCAGCAGGTGCGGCGTTGGTTGCCGGCAGGAGCATCCGGCCGAGCAGGGCCACGCAAAGGGTGCGCAGCACGGCAGCGCCCACGGTCAGGCCCAGGTAGACAAAAGCCGCCCCCTTGATGAGCGGAAAGGCAATGAAAAAGGTGGTGGGCAGGTGGAGAAAATTGGCGGGCAGGCTGTTGAACAGGTTGGCGAGGATCAGTTCGCGACGGCTCAGCCGTCCCTGGTCATAGCCCTCGGCGAGCATGGTGTTGGCCGCCATGCCGGAGAAAAAGCACAGGGCGAAGGCGGCACCGGTAATCGGCGAGAGGTGGCCGAAGCGGGTCAGCGGCCGGGCGACCACCGCCAGTTTTCGCGTCCAGTTGAGCGACTCGATGAACAGGGCCACCAGCAGGCCGAGCGACAGGAAGAAGAGCAGTCGCAGCAGCGGCCAGCCGAGATGGAGCCAGAGATGGGTGAGCGTGTCCGGAGTGAGCATGCCATGGGTTCGGGTGACACCCGAACAAAAAGGGCTTGCAGTCGACTGACTGCAAGCCCTTGTATGCGCTGGTGCCGAGACCAGGATTTGAACCAGGGACACACGGATTTTCAGTCCGTTGCTCTACCAACTGAGCTATCTCGGCAGCGGTGTTGAAGACTCGTTTCTATAGCAGAGCCACCGGAGCCCTGTCAATCTTTTTTTATTTTTTGCCGTTCTCGTAAAAAGCCACGAGAACGACGTCTCTTGCTTCGCAACATGCTGTTTTTAGAAACGTACTGTTGCGGTTTTTGACTTTTTACGGTGCCATCATTTTTTGTTTTCCGCGAACAGCTCACCGAGATCGATCTGGAAAGTATCCAGGGCCGTGCCGGTCCGCACCGGGTGCGCGGGTCGGGCCGGGGTTTCCATCGCGGCCAGCCGGTCGGGGCCCTCCAGGTTGAGATCGTTGAACTGCAGGTCCTCGAGCCCGGAGGCGCCGGCTTGGGACGATACCCCCGCGGCCGCAAGGGCGGGCTCGCGGACCGGAGCCGGCTCCTCCTCCGCTTCCAGCGGTTCGACGGCGCCATCGAGGGCCGGGGGCGCCAGGTCGGAGATGTCGAGGTCGCCGAAATCCATGGTGGGCAGTTGTCTCGCCGTTGCCGGGGCGGGGCTCTCCGGCACCGGTTCCTCATCGCCTTCCAGCGAGAGTTCTTCGGCATCGTCCAGACCCAGGCGGAGTTCCGGACTGTCATCGACCAGGGCGATCTCCTCCTGTTCCGGCGGTTCGTCAAAGGCGAGGTCCTCCAGGACAAATTCCTCGTCCGGCGTTTCCGCTTCCCTTCCCAGGGCCTCTTCCCGAATGGACGGTTCTGCCGCCGCGGCCAGGACGACCTCACCCGCCCGTTCCTCCCGGCGACCTCCGCCCGCCACCTGCAGGAACGGCGGCGCTGCGGAATCGAAGGCGGTACCCTGCAGATCACCGGCCGCATCACCGATGGTTTTGTTGCACTTCCTGCAGGTTTCCAGATGATCGAACGAGATGTACCCGCATTTTGGACAACGCATATTCTTGCCCCTTGAGGAAAAGGTGACGCCGCCCCGCTGCGGGGTGACGCTGTGTCACAGACCTGTTGGCAGGGTATTATCTCACACGAAATCCAGGGAAATCAAGGTGCGCGAAAAAAAACCGGCGCCCAGCCCCGTCCGTGCGACCGGTCACCGGCCGGTGGGCGGCAAGGCGGCGGTCCCGGCCGGAATGATTGCCGGTATCGCTCCTTTTCGTCTATAGTCCGCCGGTCGCTCCACCCTGCCCTGGCGAACCGCCAGATTCCCCGCCAACCAGCGAACCGGACCCGCTCATGACCACCGTCCTGCTCTGCAGTCTCATCTTTCTTCTTTCCGGCCTCATCCAGGGCCTGACCGGCTTTGGCGGCGGCCTGGTGGCCATCCCGCTGCTCTGCCTGATCATGGACGTCAAAATGGCCGTGCCGCTGTGCATCGTCAGCGGCCTGGTCATAACCACGGTCATGGCCTACGAACTGCGGCGCCTGTTCGAGTGGCGCAAAATTTTGCCGCTGCTCCTCGGCTCCCTGCCGGGAATTCTCGCCGGCACGGTGCTGCTCAAGGAAACGGACCCGGTGCTGATCAACCGTTTTCTCGGCTTCATGCTGATCAGCATCAGCACCTTCAACCTGGTTTTCACGCCGAGGCCACTGAACCCGTCGATCGCCTGGGGCTACATCGCCGGATTTTTCTCCGGGAGCATCAACGCCGCGGTCGGCGCGGGCGGCCCGCCGGCCATCATCTACACCACCCTGCATGACTGGAAAAAAAATGAGATCAAGGCCACGCTCACCGGGTTTTTTGCGCTCAGCGGCTACCTCACCGCGGCCGTGCACGCCTTCAGCGGCGTGATCACCTTGAGTACCCTGACCTATTTCCTGCTGACCCTGCCCTCGGTGCTGCTGGGCACCTTCGCCGGTTCGCGCATCAGCGGCCGGATCAACCGGAGGACCTACCTGCGCACCGTGTACCTGCTGCTGATGGGGTTGGGGATCGTGATGCTGGCGGGATGACTCAGCGTTCGTCCTCGAGGAAGACGCGGCGCAGACCGTAGAAATAATCGAAGCCCGACCAGACGGTGACAACCAGGGCCACATAGAGGATGGCCAGACCGATCTGGTGCAGGTACGGGATCGGCAGGACCCCGAGCGGGAAAATAAGCGTGCCCAGACCGATGTACTGGATGATGGATTTGACCTTGCCCAGGCCGCTGGCCGCGACCACGATGCCGGCCGAGGAGGCCACGCCGCGCAAGCCGGTGACCACGATCTCGCGGCAAAGGATGATCAGTGCCAGCCAGGCGGGCACCTTGCCGGTGGGGATGAGCATGACCAGGGCCGTGGTGACCAGCACCTTGTCGGCCAGCGGATCCATCAGTTTGCCGAGCACGGTGACGCTCTTGTAGCGGCGCGCGAAGTAGCCGTCGATCCAGTCGGAGCCTGCGGCGACAACGAACACCCAGAAGGCGATCAAGGCGGTGCGGGGTGTCTGCTCGAAAAGCAGGAGCACCATCAGGAGGCCGGAAAGGAGAAACCGGCTGCCCGTTATCAGGTTGGGAAGATTGAAAATCTTGGCGCGGCGGTTCAATTCACTGTTACCATCTGCCGGACATTGATATTGGAGAGGGAGGCCACGCGGCCTTTGTAGGAGCGGTAGGTTGCCATAACCTTGGCCACATACGCCTGGGTCTCGGGAATGCTGGGAATCACACCGTTCTGAGCGACCCGGCCCGGCCCGGCGTTGTACGCCGCCAGGCTCAACTCCACATCCTTGAAATTGTCCAGCAGAGCGCGCAGATACCGGGTGCCGCCGTCGATATTCTGCAGTGGGTCGAAGGGATCGCTGACCTTGAGGTCCCGCGCCGTGCCCGGCATGAGCTGCATCAACCCCTGGGCGCCCTTGGGCGAAACCGCATTGGGGTCGAAATTGGATTCAGCCTTGATCACCGCTTTGACGAGCAGCGGATCGACCTCGTGCTCCCGGGCCACCTTGTGAATGTACCGGTTCAGGTTCGCCGGCAGTTTCGGATCCACGAAACGCACCCCGCCCGATCTGGCCAGGGCCATGGTGGACCGCCGCGAGATGGTGCGCAGCAGTTGATCCTCGGGCGAGCCACCCCGCCGCTGCGGCCGCTCGATCATCTTGAAGCGGCCGTCACCGGGCACGTTGGTGTAATGCTTGACGCCACGGTCATCGACGTAGGCGTACATGGCTGCCCCGGCGACAGTCGGCAGGGCTATCGTCAAAAGGAGAAGGACCGTCGGCAGCAGGCGGTAACCCATGGCTCACCCCAGGTTATTTTTGTCGTTTTTCCCAGTCGGCGAGGAACTGCTGCATGCCGAGGTCGGTCAGCGGGTGCTTGGCCAACTGGGCGATCACCTTGTAGGGAATGGTGGCGATGTCCGCGCCGAGCAGAGCGGATTCAACCACGTGCATCGGGCTGCGGACCGAGGCGACAATCACCTCGGTGGCGAAACCGTAATTCCGCAGTATTGTCATTATATCGGCAATAAGATCGAGACCGTTTACCGAAATATCGTCGAGCCGGCCGACAAAGGGGCTGACGTAGGCGGCTCCGGCCTTGGCCGCCAAGAGCGCCTGGGAGACCGAAAAGATGAGGGTGACGTTGGTCCTGATCTCCTCGGCGGCCAACCGCCTGACAGCCTTCAGCCCTTCCTCGATCATCGGTACCTTGATAACGATATTTTCATGAATTTTCGCCAGTTCCCGCGCCTCGGCGACCATTCCGTCGGCGTCCAGGCTGACCACCTCGGCGCTGATCGGGCCGTCCACCAGGTTGCAGATATCCTCGAGGATGGCGGTGAACGGCCGCTGCTCCTTGGCGATGAGCGAGGGGTTGGTGGTCACGCCGTCCACCATGCCCAGCGCCAGACCTTTTTTGATCTCCTCGATGTTGGCGGTGTCGATGAAAAACTTCATTGCTCTCCTTTTCCGGATTCCCCGGTGAATTGATCACAGCATCGTTCGCTGCAGAAATAATAAGTAACGCCGTCCTTGCGCAGCCGCACAGCCTGCCGCTTGGGGACGAGGACGTGGCAGACCGGATCCTCGACGAGCACGTCTTCCGGCCGGACCTCGCCGTTTGCGCCGGTTTCCCCTGGGGCGTCGGTCTTTTTGCGCGACACCCCCGCGCGCAGCAGGCGCCAGGCAAGATAGAACAGCACACCCAGGATCAGGAGGCGCAGCGGGGTCATTCGCTTCTGCCCCCTGCGCGGGATGGCTGCAATCGTTCCACGGTCGGCATGGCGCCATTATAGCCGTGGACCTGCAAATGTCGAAACGAATTCTCCCGGCCAGGGACTTTTTCAGACCGGCGCCGGCGCGGCCCCCGGCACCGGGGGGAAGGGCCAGCGGATCCGCTCGACCCGCTGGTCCGGATCGGCCAGCAGCAGATCCCGCCGCAGGTCGGCCACGGTTCGGCCCCGCAGGGGATGCACCCACTCAGGGGCGATTTCGGCGAGGGGTTCGAGCACGAAGAGGCGTTTGTGCAGGCGCGGATGGGGCAGGATCAGTTCGGCTGTGCGCAGGACCAGGTCGTCATAGAGGAGCAGGTCCAGGTCCAGGGTCCGATCCTGGTAGCCTGCCGCTCCGTGGGCCGGGCGGGTCCGGCCGCATCGTGTCTCGATCCGCTGCAGTCGCGCCAACAGGGCGAGCGGCGTGAGGTCGGTCTGGACCAGCGCCGCGGCATTGACAAAGCGGTGGGCGCTCTGCATGCCGAGCGGGTCGCTGCGGTATGGGGCGGACAGGCGGTCGGCCCGGATGGAGGCTTCGTCCTGCAGGAGATTCCAGGCCGTGTGCAGGATCTGGAGGGAGTCCCCCAGGTTGGAGCCCAGTCCCAGGCAGGCGGTGTGCGCCAGCGCTGCCAGGCCGGCAGCGGACGCGTCAGGCGGGGTGGAGGTCACAGGGAGGCAGCAGGGGGAACCGCGGGCACGATCCCCCGGCGGGGTCAGAAGTTGGCCAGGTCAAGCACATCGAACATGGTGTACAGGCCGTTTGCCTGGCCGACCACCCAGGCCGCGGCCAGGGTCGCCCCCCTGGCGAAATTGTCCCGACTGGTGGCCCGGTGGGTGATCTCCAGCCGTTCACCGGCGCCGGCGAAATACACGGTGTGCTCGCCGACGATATCGCCACCGCGAATGGTCTGGATGCCGATTTCCCGGTCGGTCCGGGCACCGATGATGCCGTTGCGCTCCATCACCCCGACCTCGTCCAGGTTCCGTCCCAGGGCCTCGGCGGCCATCTGGCCAAGGCGCAGGGCCGTGCCCGAGGGCGCGTCCTTCTTCATGCGGTGGTGGGCCTCGACGATTTCCACATCGTAGCCGTCGCCGAGCACGGCCGCGGTCTTGGCCACCAGTTTGAACAGCACGTTGACGCCGATGGCCATGTTCGGCGACTGCACGCAGGGGAAGTGGGCCTGGGCGAGCGCCCTGATCTCGGCCAGTTGCTCGTTCTTCAGGCCGGTGGTGCCGATGACCATGGCCAGGCCTTTTTCTGCGGCCAGGCGGGCGAAGGACACGGTGGCCGTATGGAAGGTGAAGTCGATGAGCACCTCGCCCCGATCGATGACCGATTCCAGGCCGGCGGTTATCACCACCCCGGTCTCGCCCAGGCCGCTGATCGCCCCGGCATCCCGGCCCAGTGCCGGACTCCCGGCCGCCTCGAAGGCGCCGGCCAGTTCCAGCCCGGGATGGGCCTGCACCATGTGAATGATCCGCTGTCCCATTCGGCCGGCAGCGCCGGCCACGATAACCCTGGTCATGGTTGCTGTCTCCTTGGTCGGACCGCTCAAACCAGGCCCACGGTCTGCATATCCTGGCGCAGCCGGGTCAGGCTGGCGGCATCCATCCTGGTCATGGGCAACCGCACCTCGGCCGAGGCAATCCGGCCCATCAGTTCCAGCCCCTGTTTGGCCGGGGCCGGGCTCGGGTAGCAGAACATTGCGCCCATGAGCGAAAAGAGTTCGTAGTGCAGGGCGTTGGCCTCGGCCAGGTTGCCCTGCAGCGCCGCTTCCACCATCCGCGCCATCTTTGCCGGGGCGAGGTTGGACACCACCGAAATCACGCCCCGGCCGCCAATGAGCACGGTGGGCATGGCGGTGAAATCGTCGCCGGACAAGACGATGAAATCGCGCGGGCAGCGCTGGATCACCTCGCTTACCTGCTGCAGGCTACCGCAGGCCTCCTTGATGCCGATCACGCCCGGCAGGGCGGCCAGCCGCGCCACTGTGGCCGGCAGCATGTTGGTCACGGTCCGGCCGGGGACGTTGTAGAGCACCATGGGGATGTCCACCGCCTCGAGGATGGCCTTGAAATGCTCGTACAGCCCCTCCTGGCTCGGCTTGTTGTAGTACGGCACCACCGACAGCACCGCGTCGGCGCCACTGGCCTTGGCCGACTCGGTCAGTTCGATCGCCTCCAGGGTGCTGTTGGCGCCGGTGCCGGCGATGACCGGCACCCGGCCGGCAACCGTCTGCACGGTCAGTTCGATCACCCGCTTGTGCTCGTCGAAATCAAGCGTGGCCGACTCACCGGTGGTCCCGCAGGGGACCAGGCCGTGAATACCGGCACCGATCTGGAACTCGATCAGGTCCACCAGCCCCTGTTCATCGATCCTGCCGTCCCGCATGGGGGTGACGAGGGCGGTAATGGCACCCTTGATCTGCTGCATGGCAAACTCCGTGTTCTGGTTGCGGAGAAAGGGGCGAGGCCGCCGGCAGGGCCGTGGTCCGCCGCCGCGATTATTCGACGAGCGCCTCAACGGTCAGTTCGCCGCGGTAGACAACATGAGCCGGCCCCCGAAGGAGCACGTGGTCCGCGGCCGGGCCATCGCCGCTGAACTGTACCCGGAGCGGTACGCCGCCCCGGGTGGTCAGCTGCACCGGCGATGCGGCCAGGCCCCTGGCCACGGCCACCACGGCCGCGGCGGTGGCGCCGGTGCCGCAGGCCATGGTTTCCGCCTCGACCCCGCGTTCGTAGGTGCGGATGGCCAGCCGCTCCTTGTCCCGGGCGACGAAGTTGACGTTGGTTCCGGCCGGCGCAAACCGCGCGTGATACCGGAACGTTCGACCCAGCGCATCGACATCCACCCGATCGAGATCATCGACGAACACCACCAGGTGCGGCACGCCGGTGTTGACACTGTGCACGGTCCACCCCTGCCCGGCCGCCTCGACCTCGACGTCCAGTTGGAGGGAGTGGGGCGCGGGCATGCGGATGGTCACCTGGGTGTCGGCCACACTGGCGTCGATGATGCCGGCGAGCGTCTCGAAACGCATGCGCGCCGCCGCCAGGCCGTTCATGTAGGCGAAACGGGCCACACAGCGGGCACCGTTGCCGCACATCTCCGCCTCCGAGCCGTCGGCGTTGAAGAAGCGCCAGCGAAAATCGGCGACCTGCGAGGGCTCGAGCAGAAACAGG
Organism: uncultured Desulfobulbus sp.; assembly: GCA_964567725.1. Lineage (GTDB taxonomy): Bacteria > Desulfobacterota > Desulfobulbia > Desulfobulbales > Desulfobulbaceae > Desulfobulbus. The sequence goes on from CAZMNU010000015.1 coordinate 11,720, forward strand.
CCGTCGGCGCCCACCGAGAACTTCCGTCGGCAGACCAGCCGGGCGAACTCGGCCATCCGCTCCACCGGGATGAGCGGTTTGCGGTGATCGATGACGATGAAGTCATTGCCCGCGCCGTTCATCTTCCAGAAGGCAATCGGCAGGTTGGCGTGCATGCTCGATCCTTCAGTCACCAACCGTCACTTCCGGACTCCTGGCGCTCTCGTTGGCCGGATTCTGCCTGTCGATGCTGGTGACCGAATAGAAGTACTGGGTACCCGCCGCCTTCTTGTCGAGGAACAGGTTGTAGGGCAGCAGCACCGTGCCGACCAGCTGCGCCTTGTCCGCGCCCGCTGCCCGCCGGTAGACCCGGTACCCGGCCAGGTCGTCGGCCTGCACCTGGTCCCAGTAGACCTTGACGCCCACATCGGTACGGAGCCCCTCGACATTGCGCGGAGCCGGCGGTGCGGTCCGGTCGAGCGGCGTGGCCTCCACCGCCGGGCTGGTGGTGCCGGCCACCTCGCCCTCCTTGTAGACGCTCACCGCCTGCACCTGGTAGGCGTAGGTCCGGTTGTTCTCCACCCGGGTGTCGGTGTAGGTGGTGGCCGCCACCGGCTCGCCGATTTTCGCGAATACCCCGCCGTCCACACTGCGCAGCACCTGGTATTTGACCGTCTCGTCCAGGGGCGAGGCGTCCTGGCGCCGCTGCACCGGCTGCCAGGCGAGGACCGTCCTGCCGTCACCCGCCTTGACGCTCAACCCCTCGGGCGCCATGGGCGGCGTGTTCCAGAGGAAGGAGACCACGTTGGAGTCCTCGGACTCGCTCCACCAGCCGGTCTTGCCGCGTACCTTGAAGAAGTAGAGGTGACCGGGCCGAAGCACGGTCATCTGGTAGCTGGCGGTCCTGGCTCCCTTGTCGGGCAGCGCGCCGCCGGGCAGGTCGATGGGCGAGGCGAAGGGGATGGGGCAGGTCTCGCAGTACTCGTTCACCGGCACCACCGCCCGGTAGAGATCGAAACTGGCGATGTCGATGAGCTTGTCGCCGGTGACCGTTTCCCTGGGGTAGCTCCAGTAGAGGGTGACCCCCTTTTCGTCGAGCTGGTACTGGAGGTCGGTCACCGCCTTCGGCACGATCTGGCTGGGGGGCACCGGTTTGTCCTTGTAGCCGCAGCCGGCGAGCAGTGCCAGCAGGGTCAGGACCGTCAGGACGAGGAAAAGCGGCAGGGCGGTTCGCGTGCGTCTTGTCATGGCTGCATACCTAGTGTTTGTTCTGCTTTTTCCAGGGCTTCCCGCACCCGGACAGCGGCGGTGCCGCCGGCGGAGGTCCGGCTGTTCACCGAGCCGTCGACGGAGAGGATAGCAAACACGTCCGCTTCGATCAATTGGGAAAATTGGCGGAGTTCCGCCAGTTCCAGGTCAACGAGTTCACAGCCCCGCTGCTGGCAGAGGGCGACAATCCGGCCGACCACCCCGTGCGCCTCGCGAAACGGCAGGTTACGCCGCACCAGGTAGTCGGCCAGGTCGGTGGCGGTCATGAAACCGCCGATCGTGGCGGCGCGCAACCGACCGACATCGAACTCGGTGTGATCGAGCAGTTCCGCGGTGATCGCGAGGCTCGCCTTGACCGTGTCCAGGGCGTCGAACACCTGCTCCTTGTCTTCCTGCAGGTCACGGTTGTAGGTGAGCGGCAGCCCCTTGACGGTCATGAGCAGGGCCATCAGGGCGCCGGTCACCCGGCCGGTCTTGCCGCGGATCAGTTCCGGGATGTCCGGGTTTTTCTTCTGCGGCATGATCGACGAGCCGGTGCAGTACCGGTCGCCAATGCGGACAAACTCGAACTCCTTGGACGACCAGAGCACCAGTTCCTCGGCCAGGCGGCTGAGGTGGAGTTGGATCAGGTTGAGGCAGAAGAGGAACTCCAGGGCAAAGTCACGGTCGCCGGTGGTGTCCATGGAGTTGGCGGTGACAGCGGCGAAACCCAGTTCCTCGGCCACCGACTGCCGGTCGATGGGCAACCCGGTGCCGGCCAGGGCGGCGGCGCCGAGCGGCAGGATGTTGATCCGCTGGCGGCATCCGGTCAACCGTTCGCGGTCGCGGCCGAACATCTCCACGTAGGCGAGCAGGTGGTGCGAGAGCAGCACCGGCTGGGCCCGCTGCAGGTGGGTGTAGCCGGGCATGACCGCACCCAGGTAGTGCCGCGCCCGGCGGACAAAGGCCCGCTGCGCCTCCTGCAGCAGCCGGTCGAGCGCATCGCACTCGTCGCGCAGGTAGAGGCGGAAATCGAGGTTGACCTGGTCGTTGCGGCTGCGGGCGGTGTGCAGCTTGGCCCCGGCCGCGCCGATCCGCTCGGTCAGGGCCTGTTCGATGTTCATGTGCACGTCTTCCAGTTCGGGCCGGAAGACAAAGTCGCCGCGGTCGATCTCCGCCTCGATCGTGTCGAGCCCCTGGAGGATGACCGCGCACTCCTCGCCGGTGATCAGCCCCTGGCGGGCGAGCATGCGCGCATGCGCGCGCGAACCCATGAGGTCGTGCCGGTACAGGCGGGCGTCGTAGTGCACCGAGGCGGTGAAGGCCTCCACCGAGGCGGCGGTGGCCTCGGCGAAGCGCCCGCCCCACATCTTGCCCGACACGGGCCGGTCGGATCCGCTCATTTCAGTCGCTGGTGGGCCTGGATGCGCAGGCGCAGGGCGTTCAGGCGGATGAAGCCGGTGGCGTCCGCCTGGTTGTAGACCTCGTCCTCCTCGAAGGTTGCGAACGATTCGGAGTAGAGCGAGTTGTCCGATCTGCGGCCCACCGGAATGCAGTTACCCTTGTACAGCTTGAGACGGACCGTGCCGTTGACCGTGGCCTGGGCGTCGTCCATGGTCCGCTGCAGGAGCTGCATCTCGGGCGAGAACCAGAAGCCGTTGTAGATGAGCTGGGCGTAGGTCGGCACGAGCGAATCACGGATGCGCAGCACTTCGCGGTCCAGGGTGATGGTCTCGAGGTCACGGTGGGCGGCGCGCAGGATAGTGCCGCCCGGGGTCTCGTAAACGCCGCGGGACTTCATGCCGACAAAGCGGTTCTCGACCATGTCCAGCCGGCCGATGCCGTTCGCCCCGCCCAGGTCGTTAAGCCGGGTCATCAGGGCCACCGGCCCGAGATGTTCGCCGTCGATGGCCACCGGCGTGCCCCGCTCGAAGTCGATCTCGATGTAGGTGGGCGTGTCCGGCGCCCGCTCCGGCGACACGGTGAGTTTGAACATCTCCTCGTCCGGTTCGTTCCAGGGGTCCTCGAGGATGCCGCCCTCGAAGCTGATGTGCAGCAGGTTCTCGTCCGAACTGTAGGGATTCTTTTTCGTGACCGGCACCGGGATGTCGTGCTCGCGGGCGTAGGCGACCAGCTTCTGACGCGAGTTCAGATCCCAGATGCGCCAGGGGGCGATGATGGTCAGCCTGGGATTGAGGGCCAGGTAGCTCAACTCGAAGCGGACCTGGTCGTTGCCCTTGCCGGTGGCGCCGTGGCTGACCGCGTCGGCGTTCTCCTCGGCGGCGATGCGCACCTGCTCGCGGGCAATGAGCGGCCGGGCGAGCGAGGTGCCGAGCAGGTAGGAGCCCTCGTAGATGGCGTTGGCCCGGAAGGCCGGGAAGATGTAGTCACGCACGAATTCCTCGCGCAGGTCGGAGACGATCACCTTGTCCGCGCCGGTGGCCATCCCCTTGGCCCGGACCTTGTCCCAGTCCTCCTTCTGGCCGATGTCGGCGGAATAGGCGATCACCGGGCATCCGTATTCGTTGGCCAGCCACTTGAGGATGACCGAGGTGTCCAGCCCACCGGAATAGGCGAGCACGATTTTCTCTACACTCATGCGATGTTCCTGAAAAAACTCGGGGGGAGTTCGATGGTTGGGTGAACCGGCCTCAGAGACTGCGGCCGGCGAGGAACGATTCGAGAATCGCCTTGTGGATGTGCATCTTGTTTTCCGCCTGGTCGAAGACCACGCTCCGTTCGCCCTCGAGCACCTCCTCGGTGATCTCCTCGCCGCGGTGGGCGGGCAGGCAGTGGAGGACGATGGCGTCCTCGCGGGCGCGGGCGAGCAGTTCGCTGTCCAGCTGGTAGGAGCTGAACAGCACCAGGCGCCGCTCCTGCTCCGCCTCCATGCCCATGGAGGCCCAGACATCGACGTTGACCACGTCCGCGCCGCGGATTGCCTCGGCCGGGTCGCGCAGCACCAGGATCGGCCGCGGGCTGCGTACCCGGGCCCGCTCGAGGATGGCCGTGTCCGGGCTGTAGCCGGCCGGGCAGGCCAGGGTCAGCGGAAAACCGAGTACCGAGGCGGCCTCGATCCAGGAGTTGGCCATGTTGTTGCCGTCGCCGATCCACACCGTTTTCAGCTCGTCCAGCGGCCCCTTCTGCTCGATCACGGTCATCAGGTCGCTGAGGATCTGGCAGGGGTGGTGCAGGTCGGTGAGGGCGTTGATCACCGGCACGGTGGCGTAGCGGGCCAACTCCTCGACCACCTCCTGGCCGAAGGTGCGCACGACAATGCCGTCCACGTAGCGGCTCAGCACCCGGGCAGTGTCCTTGAGGGGCTCGCCGCGACCGAGCTGCGACTCGCGGGTGTTCATGAAGATGACCTGGCCGCCGAGGCCGTACATGGCCGCCTCGAACGATACCCGGGTGCGGGTCGAGGGCTTTTCGAAGAGCAGGCAGATCCGGCGGCCTTCGAGTTGCCGGTGGCGGACGCCGGCGCGGCTCTCGGCCTTCAGTTCGAGCGCCCGGTCGATCAGCGCCCGCAGTTGGTCCCCAGTGAAATCACCCAGTGCGAGAAGATGGTTGCTCATGGTTCCGTCCCAAGTCTCCGGGTACGCACCGGCGCGCCTGCCTGGCCGCCCTGGCCGCCGGCCGCAGCGCTGGTGCCTTGTGGAAAAAAAGTAACTGATACATAAAAACACCCGGTTTGCAAAGTGATTTTATGTTTGGAAAAGGGATTGAAGCGAGGGTTGACGGCGGGCGGGATCAGCCGGTGACAGCGGCTGCGGCCCGGTCGAAAAACAGGGCCGAAAGGAGGATTTTCAGACCGATGGCGATGAGGATGGCACCGCCCGCCACCTCGACCCGCCGCCCCCAGCGGGCGCCGGTACGGGCGCCGATGAGCAGGCCGACCACGGTGAAGGCGCAGGCGACCAGGCCGATGACCAGGGCCGGCAGCCACACGACCACGTCGAGCATGGCCAGCGACAGTCCCACGGCCAGGGCGTCGATGCTGGTGGCCACCGCCAGGGCCACCATGGTCATGCCCCGGCTGGGATCGGTGGCCCGGGTCGCCTCCGCCCCGGCCAGGGCCTCGTGGATCATGTGCCCGCCCACCCAGACGAGCAGGCAGAAGGCGATCCAGTGGCTCCAGGCGGCGACGAAACCCTGCACGGTGAGTCCGGCCAGCCAGCCGATCACCGGCATGAGCGCCTGGAACAGGCCGAAATGGAAGGCGAGGCGGAAACAGGGCCGAAAGCAGAGCGGCCGGAGCACCACCCCAGCGGCCAGGGCCACGGCAAAGGCGTCCATGGCCAGGGCCACGGCCACGGCGATGAGGGAAAGTCCGTCCACCGGCGGGCAACCACTCCCCGCGGCCCGGTCAGGCCAGGTCGGCGAGCACCCGGTCGAGCCGGTCCACGAGTTGATCGATCTCCGCCTCGGTGACGATGAGCGGCGGCACGAAGCGCAGCACCGCGTTGCCGGCGAAGTTGATGAGCGCGCCCGCCTCGAACATCCGCTGGACCATGGTCAGCCCCAGTTCCACCCCGCGTTCGGTGAGCACCAGGCCGAGCAGCAGGCCGCGACCGCGCGCGCCCGTGGCCAGCGCCGGGTGCCGGGCGGCCAATTCCTCAAGCCGGCCGAGGAAATGGCGGCTGCGCGCCTGGACCCCGGCGAGGAAGCCTTCGGCGAGCATGATGCGCAGCACCTCGACCGCGGCCGCGGCCGCCACCGGGTTGCCGCCGAAGGTGGAGGCATGGCTGCCGGCCACGAGCGAGGCGGCGATCGACTCCGTGGTCAGCATGGCGCCCATGGGCAGGCCGTTGGCCAGCGCCTTGGCCATGGTCATGATGTCCGGGACCACGCCCAGCTGTTCATAGGCGAACAGGGTGCCGGTGCGGCCCATGCCGGTCTGCACCTCGTCGAAGATGAGCAAGAGGCCGTGGCGGTCGCAGAGCTCGCGCACTGCCCGCAGGTAGCCCGGGTCCAGCGGCCGCACGCCGCTTTCGCCCTGCAGCGGCTCGCAGAGCACGGCGCAGGTCTCAGGCCGGATGAGCCGTTCGATGGCCGCCGGGTCGCCGAACTCGGCGTGCACGAACCCCTGGGGCAGCGGCTCGAAGCCCTGGTGGAACCTGGGCTGGCCGGTGGCGGCGACCGCGGCCAGGGTGCGGCCGTGGAAGGAACCGAGAAGCGAGATGATCTCGTAGCGGCCCGGGCCGCTGTGGATGCGGGCCAGCTTGATGGCCGCCTCGTTGGCCTCGGCGCCGGAGTTGCACATGAACACCCGGTCGGCGAAGCTGTTGGCCACGAGCAGCTCGGCCAGCTCAATCTGCGGCCGGGTGTGGAACAGGTTGGACACGTGCACCAGGGTCTGCGCCTGGCGGCTGATGGCCGCACTCACCTGCGGGTGGCAGTGCCCGAGCGAGCAGACGGCGATGCCGGCGAGAAAATCGAGATACTCGCGACCGTCCGCATCCCACAGCCGGCAGCCGCGGCCGCGCACCATGGCCGCCGGGAACCGGTTGTAGGTGGAAATGAAAACCCTGTTGCCCCTGTCCGCCCAATCCGCGTTACTCATGCCACCAGCTCCGTGCCAATGCCCGCGCGTGTGAAGATCTCCAGCAGGATCGCGTGCTCCTGCCGGCCGTCGATGATGTGTGCCTTGGCCACCCCGCCGGCCAGGGCCGACTTGCAGCAGTTGACCTTGGGGATCATACCGCCCTTGATCACCCCGGCCTCGATCAGGTCGTCGATCTGGTCGCGGTAGATGGTGGAAATCAGTTCGTCCCGGCTGTTCTTGACCCCTTCGACGTCGGTCAGCAGGATCAGCTTGACCGCGTCGAGTTCGGCGGCGATGGCGCCGGCCACCAGGTCGGCGTTGATGTTGAAGGCCTGACCGTCCTCGCCCACGCCCACCGGCGCGATCACCGGGATGAAATCCCGGTGCGCCAGGGTTTCCAGCACCTCCGGGTTGACCCGGGTGACCTGGCCGACCCGGCCGATGTCGATCAGTTCCGGCGGCCGGTCCTCAGCCGTGGGCTTGGCGTGAATGGTCAGCTTGCGCGCCTGGACGAGGTCCGCGTCGCGGCCGGACAGTCCCACCGCCTTGCCGCCGCAGTGGTTGATCAGGCCGACGATCTCCTTGTTCACCTTGCCCACCAGCACCATCTCGACCACGTCCATGGTCTCGCCGTCGGTGACGCGCATGCCCTGCACGTAGCTGGGCGTGACCTGCATCTTCTCGAGGAAGCGGTTGATCTGCGGCCCGCCGCCATGGACGATCACCGGGTTGATGCCGATGTGCTTCATCAGGATCACGTCCAGGGCGAAACTGCGCTTGAGCGCCTCGTCGACCATGGCGTGCCCGCCGTACTTGATCACCACCGTGCTGCCGCTGAACTCACGCATGTAGGGCAAGGACTCCACCAGCACCTTGGCCCTGGCGATCTCCTCGCACATCTTGTCCCCGTTTGCCATTGCCTTCTCCTCGTGTCGGTCGATACCGGTGCCTGCAAAAAAAACGACCGTCATTCTACCCCCGCCCGCCCCCGGTGTAAACCGCTCTCTCGTGCCGGCCGACAAAAGCGGCCGGGCGGAGCGCCCGAACCGCTTGCCATTTCACCAGGAACCAAGTAGTATGGCCGCGCCTTGCAAAAAACAATCCTGAAACCAAAATCATCCTTTTTTCACTTGCATTTCCGAGGACATGCCATGGGACTTTTTCTTTCCGCCGCGCGCCGCGCGCTCCTGATCTCCGCCATCGCCCTGCTGCCCGCCGTCGCCTGCGCCGCGCCGACCGCCGGCAACTCCAACGAACCGATCAACATCGAGGCCAACCGGATGGTCTCCCAGGAAAACGACAACTCGGTGGTGTTCATCGGCAACGTCGAGGCCAAACAGGGCAAGCTCACCATCCGCTCCGACGAGATGACCGTGTTCTACATCGAGAGCAAGGGCGGCAAGGACAACAAGACCACCTCGCAGATGGACCGGCTGATCTGCAAGAACAACGTCAAGATCACCCAGGAGGACTGGCTCGGCACCGGTGACCGCATGGACTACTTCGCCAGGGAGCGCAAGGTCGTCCTCACCGGCAATGCCAAGGCCTGGCAGGGCCCGAACATGGTCTCCGGCAAGACCATCGTCTACTATCTCGATGAGAAGCGGTCCATCGTCGAGCAGGACCAGTCGAACAAGGGCCGGGTGCGGGCGGTGATCCATCCGGACGCCAAGAAGTGATGTCCGGCCAGTCTTTTCTGGAAACCCGCGGTATCGTCAAGGAATACCGCAACCGGCGGGTGGTCGACCAGGTCAACCTGCAGGTGTTGAGCGGCTCGGTGGTCGGGCTGCTCGGCCCCAACGGCGCCGGCAAGACCACCACCTTCTACTCCATCGTCGGTTTCATCCGGCCGACCAGCGGCGCCATCTTCCTTGACGAGGAGGACATCACCGCCCTGCCCATCCACCAGCGGGCGGCGCGCGGCATCACCTACCTGGCCCAGGAGCCCTCGGTGTTCAGGAAACTGACGGTGGAGGAGAACATCCGCATCGTGCTCGAACCGCTGGGCCTGAGCGCAGGCGAGATCAAGAGCCGCATCGGCGAGCTGCTCGCCGAGCTGAAGATCGAGCGGCTGGCCGGCAACAAGGGGCATGCGCTCTCCGGCGGTGAGCGGCGGCGGGTGGAGATCATGCGGGCGCTGGCCACCCGGCCGCGCTTCATCCTCCTGGACGAGCCCTTTGCCGGCGTGGACCCGCTGTCGGTGGCCGACCTGCAGCAGATCATCCGCGACCTCAAGCAGAAGGGCCTGGGCGTACTCATCTCCGACCACAACGTCCGCGAGACGCTCCAGGTCTGTGACTTCGCCTACATCATGAACAATGGCCAGATCCTCACCAGCGGCGTGGCCGCGGACATCATCGAGAGCGTGGTGGCCCGCAAGATGTACCTCGGCGACAACTTCCACATGTGACGGCGACGGCCGGCGGCATGCAGCGGAACGGGATGTAGTCCATGGCGCTTGAACTCCGACAGAACCTGAAACTCGCCCAGAAGCTGGTGATGACGCCGCAGTTGCGGCAGGCGATCAAGCTGCTCCAGCTCAGCCGCCTCGAGCTGACCGAGGCCCTGCAGGCGGAGATCGAGCAGAACCCCATGCTCGAGGAGTCCCTGCCCCAGCTCGAGACGCCAGCCAACCCGGAGGCCCTGTCCGCGGAGGAGAACACCTACCAGGCCGAGGCCGCGATCACCGACCGGGTCAAGGGCGACGACCCGGCCACCGTGGCCGAGATCAACTGGGAGGACTACGCCAACTCCTTTGACAGTGACGTCTCCTTCTCCCACGAGACCCCGCCGGCGGACGCGCCCTCGCAGTTCGATTTCATCTCCGCCACCCCGGGGCTGGAATCCTACCTGATGTGGCAGCTCACCCACCTGGAACTGACCGCCCAGGATATCGAACTCACCCAGTTCATCCTCGGTAACCTCAACGGGCACGGCTTTCTCGAGGCGGACATCGCCGATATTTGCGCCCATTGCGGCTGCACCGAGGAGGAGGCCGAGGGCACCCTGCGCCTGGTGCAGAGCCTCGACCCGCCCGGTATCGCCGCCCGCGACATCCGCGAGTCCCTGCTCCTCCAGCTCGACCGGCTGGATGAGGAGGACCCGCTCGCCACCCTGATCGTCGACCAGTACATGGGGCTGCTCGAGGCGCGCAACTACGCCCAGCTGGCCCGCGAGACCGGCGCGCCGCTGAAGCGGGTGCAGGAGGCGGTGGCGCTCATCCAGTCGCTCACCCCCTATCCGGGCAACGAGTTCAGCAACGAGCAGACCAACTACGTGGTGCCGGACGTCTACGTGTTCAAGATCGATGGCGAATTCGTCATCCAGCTCAACGACGAGGGGCTGCCGCAACTGCAGCTCTCAGCCGAATACCAGCAGCTGCTCAAACAGAAGAACGGGCTGTCGCCGGAATCGCGCAGCTACCTGCGCGAGAACAAGCGCAACGCCGAATGGTTCATCAAGAGTATCGAACAGCGGCAACGGACCATCTACAAGGTGATGGAAAGCCTGCTCAAGTTCCAGCGGGAGTTCTTCGAACGGGGGGCGGGAGCGATGCGGCCGCTCATCCTGCGCGACGTGGCCGAGGACATCGGCATGCACGAGTCCACGGTCAGCCGGGTGACCTCGAACAAGTACGTGCACTGCCCCCAGGGCATTTTCGAGCTGAAGTACTTCTTCTCCACCGCGGTGGCCACCGTGGACGGCGACACCGTGGCCGCGGAGGCGATCAAAAACCGCATCCGCCAGATGGTCAGCGCCGAGAACCCGGCCAAACCGCTGAGCGACAACACCATCAGCGAGATGCTCGCCCGGGAGAACATCATGGTGGCCCGGCGCACCGTGGCCAAGTACCGCGAACAGTTGAAGATCCTGCCGGTCAAGCACCGCCGCCAGACCCGCACCGCCTGAAAGCCCGCCATGCAGCCGCTCGACAGCCATGCCATCATCCTGGAACTGAAGGCCACCACCAAGGAGGGGGCCCTGCGCGAACTGGCCGCCCTGGCCGCGACCCGGTGCGGCCGCTGCACCGAGGAGACCCTTTACACCGTGCTGGTCGAACGGGAGACCATTGGCTCCACCGGCGTGGGCAACGGCGTGGCCATTCCCCACGGCAAGGTGGCCGGCCTGGACGACATCCTCCTCTGCTTCGGCCGCAGCCGCGATGGCATCGATTTCGACGCCATCGACAACCAGCCGGTGCACCTGTTCGTGCTCCTGCTCTCCCCGGCCGCCAAGGCGGCCGAGTATCTCAAGGCGCTGGCCCGGGTCAGTCGCATCCTCAAGAACGAGACCACCCGCCAGGATCTGCTCGCCAGTTCCTCGGCCGAGGCCATCGTCACCCTGTTCGAGGCCGGCCCGCCCGGTTTCTGATCCCCGCCCGCGCCGGCCCGCCCGGTTCAGGTGCGGATCATCTCCGCGATCTGGAAGGCCATCTCCAGCGACTGCTCCGCGTTCAGGCGGGGATCGCAGGTGGTCCGGTAGCGCAGGCCGAGCTGGGCGTCGGAGAGTTTGCGGGCGCCGCCGATGCACTCGGTCACGTCCTCGCCGGTCAGTTCGAAGTGCACCCCGCCCGGCACCGTCCCCTCCACCCAGTTGAGTTCGAAGAAGCAGCGCAGCTCGCACAGGATGTTCTCGAAATCACGCGTCTTGTGGCCGGATTCGGAGCTGAAGGTGTTGGCGTGCATGGGGTCGCAGGTCCAGAGCACGTTCAGCCCCTCCTTCTTGACCGCGCGCAAGAGCGGCGGCAGTTTCTTGTCGATGATGCTGGCGCCGAAGCGGGTGATCAGGGTGATGCGGCCGGGCTCGTTGTCCGGGTTGAGCCGCTCGACAATGCTCAGGATATCGTCGATCCGGTAGTTGGGGCCGACCTTCATGCCCAGCGGGTTGCGTACCCCGCGCAGGAACTCGACGTGGGCGCCGTCGAGCTGGCGGGTGCGGTCGCCGATCCACAGCATGTGGGCCGAACAGTCGTACCAGCCGCCGGCCACCGAGTCCTCGCGGGTCAGGGCCTCCTCGTAGCCGAGGAACAGGGCCTCGTGCGAGGTGAAGAACTGGGCCTCCTTGAGCTGGGGGATGTCGGTGGCGATGCCGATGGTCTCCATGAACTTGAGTGCGCTGGAAATCTGCTTGGCCATCCGTTCGTAGGACCGGCCCATGGGCGACTGCTTGACGAACTCCTGGTTCCAGGCCTGCACCCGGTGCAGGGAGCCGAAGCCGCCGCGGGTGAAGGCGCGCAGCAGGTTCATGGTCGCGGCCGACAGGTGGTAGCCCTTGAGCAGCCGCTCGGGGTCGGGAACGCGCGCCAGCGGATCGGGGTCGGCCGAGTTGGCCATGTCGCCGCGGTAACTGGGCATGTCCACGCCGTTGACCGTCTCGGTGTCGCTCGAACGCGGCTTGGCGTACTGGCCGGCGATGCGCCCCACCTTGATCACCGGCTTGTTGCCGGCATAGGTGAGGATGACCGCCATCTGCAGAAGCACCTTGAGGGTCTCGCGGATGTTGGGGGCGGTGCAGCGGGAGAACTCCTCGGAGCAGTCGCCGCCCTGGAGCAGGAAGGCCTCGCCCCGGACCGCCTTGGCGAGCATGGCCTTGAGGTCGCGGATCTCGCCGGCGAACACCAGCGGCGGCAGCAGGGAGAGGGTCCGGACGATCTCCCGGTACCGCTCCAGGTCCGGCCAGTTCGGCTGCTGCAGGGCGGTGTGGTTGTGCCAGCTTGTCCTCGTCCAGATGTCTTTCTTCTCCATCGCCTTGTCCGTCTGATGGGGTTGTCGTGTGCCCCGCCGCCCGCTTGTGCCGGGTGGCGGAACCGTTGTTCATTCGCCCGGTGCCGGGGCGCAGCCGCTGCCGGCGCAGCAGATCTCGCGGTCAAAGACGTTGAGAATGCGCAGCGCCTTGTCGCGCAGCCCCGGGTCGGCGTACGGGGCGAACTCGCAGTGCTGGGCGAGGTCACCGGCCTGCCGCCGGTTCGGGATGCAGTCCAGGCCCGTGGCCAGCACCCGGCCCCGGCCCGTTTCCAGCAGTTCCGCGTCGCGGCCGTTGGTGACCACGGCCAACGGGATGCGGTAGTCCGGGTCGAGCACCCGCGCCGCTGCCACTGCCGCGGTCTCCCGGGTGACCAGCGACCCGGGCCCGTAGCGGACGATGAACAGCCGCCGGCCGTCCGCCCGTACGGCCAGCTCGATGCGCGTCTGCACGGCGATGCCGTTGTAGCGGGTGTCGATGGTCAGTCGCGGCTCCAGTTCCTCCCGGGCGTAGCCGAGCTGTTCGACCAGCCGGCGGGCCAGGGCCTGGCGGACGCGTTCGTCATCGGTGTCCGGGAGGGTCGCGCCGGTGAGGTAATCGTCGAGGGTGCCGTAGACGATGTGATGACCCGAGGTGTCGATCATGCGGTGGTCCGAAACAGGGGCGGGGCAGGGCGAACGGACCGGGCCGGGGCCCAAACCGCTGCCGAAAGAGGATCAAGTAAGCGCATGACGGCCCTTTTGTCAATCGGCAAATGCCCGGAAACGGTTGGTACGGCGACTGTGGCGGATCGAGGAGGAAAGGCTCGCCCGCCGGGCCGATTTTGGGTATGCTGGACGCGCCGCGGCCGCCCCGTGCGTGCGGCGCACGGCCAACCCTTCCCCCGTCCCGGAGGCTTTCCATGACATCCCCGTCCACCGGCACCGGCCGGCAGTGGCTGAAAATCACCTTTGCCTGCCCCACGGTGCTGCTCGAGGCGGCCGGCGACCTGCTCGCCGTGCTCAGCGGCTGCGGCGTCGAGCAGAGTCCGCCCACCGCCGAGGGCACCGCGGTGAGCGGCTTTTTCGAACTGCGCGACGAGGGCGATGCACACCCGCCGGAGCGGGCCGAGGCGGTGGTGGGCCTGGTCGAGGCGCGCATGGCGGAACTGTTCGCCCTGTACCGCCAGGAACCGGTGCGCGCCACCCACACCCTGCTCGCCGACGAGGACTGGGCCACCAGCTGGCAGCAGTACTTCAAGCCGTTTGCCATCGTGCCCGGCCTGGTGATCAAGCCCTCCTGGGAACCCTACACCCCGGCGGCCGGCGAGCGGGTCATCGAGATGGACCCGGGCATGGCCTTCGGCACCGGTCAGCACGCCTCCACCCGGTTGGCGCTGGAGCTGATCACCGCACGCCTCGGGCAGGGCCCTTGCGCCCGCGCGCTGGACGTCGGCACCGGCACCGGCATCCTCGCCATGGCCGCGGCCCTGTTCGGCTGCACGGAGGTGCTGGCCGTGGACAACGATCCGGACGCAGTGGCCGTGGCCCGGCAGAACGTGGCCCACAACCACCTTGCCGCACGCATCGAACTCGCCTCCACCCCGGTCGCCGAGATCCACGGCAGCTTTCAGCTGGTCGCGGCGAACATCGTCCACGACGTGCTCGTCGACCTGGCCCCGGATCTGACCCGGCTCACCGCACCCGGCGGCAGCCTGGTGCTCGCCGGCATTCTCGTCGGCGAGCAGGAGGCGCACATCGCCGGGGTCTACGCCGCCCTGGGCTGGCGCAACCTCGACCGCCGTTCCCAGGACGAATGGGTGGCCCTCGAACTGCTGCGCGCCTGAGCGGCCGCGTGGCGGCGCCGTTCGCCCCGGCCACGCCCGGAGGACCGGGCGGAGCGCTGCACAGCCTCCGCTCGCTGCTCCGCTCGCACCGGCCGCAGCAGGCGATCCACACCCGGGCCAACCGGGCGACCCTGTACGCCCACGGCGGTGACTTCTTCCCGGCCCTGTTCGCAGCCATGGAGGCGGCCGCGACCGCCATCCGGGCCGAGTTCTACATCGTCCGCGCCGACGCCACCGGCGACCGTTTCGCCCGGGCGCTCATGGATGCGGCCGGCCGCGGCGTGGACGTGGCCCTCATCTATGACACGGTCGGCTGCTTCGACACCCCGGCCAGCTATTTCCGCCGGCTGGAGGCGGCCGGGGTGCGCTGCCTGGCCTTCAACCCGCCGACCTTCCGCCGCCTGCACTGGCTGGATGTGCGCAACCACCGCAAGGTGGCGGTGATCGACGGGCGCACCGCCTTTCTCGGCGGCATCAACGTGGGCGACGAGTACGCCGGCTTCGGCGAAAGCCTGACGCGCTGGCGTGACGTGGGCGCGCGCCTGGACGGCCCGGCCGCGGCCGAACTGGACGCGATCTTCCGAAAGACCTGGGCACGGGAGACGGGCGACGAACTGGCGCCCTGCACCGCCCTGCCGGCCGACGACGGCGATGCGGAGGTGACCCTGATCAACGGCACCCCGCGCCAGACCCGCTCGGCCATCCTTCGCTCGTTCAGCCTGACCATGACCGACGCCCGCCACAGTATCCGCATCGTCACGCCCTACTTCGTGCCCGGTCCGCGCATACTGCGCGCCCTGCTGCGGGCGGTGCAGAACGGCGTGCAGGTGCAGCTCATGCTGCCGTCGGTGAGCGACCTGCCGCTGGTGCAGGTGGCCAGCCGCGCCTGGCTGCGTCCGCTGCTGCAGGCCGGGGTCGAGGTCTACCAGCGCCAGGGCACCATCCTCCATGCCAAGGTGATGCTCATCGACGAGGCCTGGGCCACGATCGGCTCGGCCAACCTGGACCAGCGCAGTTTCCACCGCAACTACGAACTGAACGCGGTGATCGACAGCCACGTGTTCGGCGCCCAGGTGCAGCGGATGTTCACCGACGACCTGGACCGGTCGCGACAACTCGTCCTGGACGAATACGAGCGCGCCGGCTGGCTGGTGCGCCTGCTCGCCTGGCTGCTCACCCCGCTCGGCCGGTTCCTCTGAACCGGGCCGGGGAGCGCCCCGCGGCTTGCTTTTGCCGGCCATCTCTGGTATCCACCAACCCCTGGAGCGGCCGCGCCCGCCTCTTGACGGAAGCGCCGAACCGTCCGGCCCACCCCTTTCCTGCCCGTCTTTTGCCCAAAACATCCCATGACTGCCTACGCAATCGGTATCGACACCGGCGGCACCTACACCGACGCCGTCCTGCTGGACGCCGCCACCCGCCGGGTGGTCGCCTGGAACAAGGAACGCACCACCCCGCACGACCTCAGCCTCGGCGTCCACCGGGCGCTTGCCGGGCTGCTCGCCGATGGGGTCCGGCCGTCCGAAATCCGCGGCCTGAGCGTGTCCACCACGCTGGCCACCAATGCCGTGGTCGAAAACCGCGGCGCCCGGGTGGCCCTGTTCGTGCTCGGCACGGTCCGCCACTTCAAGCTGCCGGTGGTGGCCACCATCTTCTTCAAGGGCGGCCACACCATCACCGGCGAGGAGGAGGAACCGCTGGACCTGGAGGGGCTGGTCGACACCCTGCCCACCCTGGCCCCGGAGGTGGACAGCTATGCGGTGTGCGGCGCCATGTCGATCAAAAACCCCACCCACGAACTGGTGGCCCGGCAGGCGATCTCGCTCATCGACCCCAAGCCGGTGTTCTGCTCGCACCAGGTGTCCACCCACCCGGGCATGCTCGAGCGGTCGGCCACGGCCTGTCTGCACGCCCGGCTCATGCCGCTGATGACCGATTTCCTCGCCTCCATCCAGCGCTCCATGCTCGCCGCGGGCCTCGCCTGCCCGGTGACCATCATCTGCGGCAACGGCACCGGCGCCGACCTTTCGGCCATCGTCGACCAGGCGGCGGTGACCATGGCCAGCGGCCCGGCCGCCACCGCCCGCTTCGGCGCTGCCGGCGGGCTGCAGACGGCCCTGGTGGTCGACGTGGGCGGCACCACCACCGACGTCTGCCTGCTCCGCGACGGCACACCGCGCATCAACCGCGAGGGCTGCACCATCGGCCGGTGGCGTACCCACGTGGAGGCGGTGGACATGTACACCGCCGGCGCCGGCGGCGACAGCCGCATCACCTGCCACCGGGACGGCCGCATCGAACTGGAGCCCGCCCGGGTGCAGCCGCTGGCCATGACCCCGGATCTGCCCGACCCGCGCACCTGGCTGGACGCCGGCCCGGACAGCGTACTGGTGCTGCCCGTGACCGGGCTCGACCGCGAGGTGATAGATGCGGACCCGGTGCTCACCGCCCTCGACCGGCTCGGCCCCCTGCCGCCCTCACGCCTGGGGGCGGAGAGCGGCATCACCGGCATCCTCCTGGAAAAGCGGCTCGAGCACCTTGCCTACCGGCAGCGGCTGGTGCTCACCGGCTTTACCCCCACGGATGGACTGCACGCCCTGGGCCGCCTCGACATCGGCGCCCGGGAACACAGCGAGCGGGCCGCGGCGGTGCTCGCCGCGGCCGCGGGCCTGGCCCCGGAAACGTTCTGCCGCCGGGTGGTCGAGGCCGCCGAGACCGCCATCGAGACCATCATCCTCAGCTACCTCGGCCGCACCGTCTGGCAGGACGACCAGGCCGTGCCGGTGCTCAACCGGCGCGACAACGAACTGTTCACCCTGCGCTTCGCCCTCAAGCTGCCGCTGGTCGGCATCGGCGCCGCGGCCCGCAGCTTTCTGCCCGGGGTGGCGGAGCGGCTCGGCACCACGGTCACCTTCCTCGATCACTGCGAGGTGGGCAACGCCATCGGCGCGGCCCTGATCGGTCTCGACCAGGCCTGAGGCACGATTGCCGGCAGATCCGGGGCGGGTGGGAATGATGGCGATTTCCCGGGCCGCCCTCCTTTACTTCCCCGGCCGAGGGCTTATCGTTGAGAGTGATTCCCGCAACCACAGGGTGACACCATGGACGCCTTCCTCCTCCAGATCGACACCTACCTGCAGAGTTCGCTCATCGCCTCGCTGGCAGCCGCCTTCGCCGGCGGCCTGCTGGCCAGCCTGACGCCCTGCATCTATCCGATGATCCCGATCACCGCCGGCGTCATCGGCCATGCCAACGTGGGCGGCTCGCGCCTGCGCGGCTTTCTCCTTTCACTCGTCTATGTGACCGGCATGGCCCTTGCCTATGCCGCGCTCGGCGTGTTCGCCGCGGCCACGGGGCGGTTCTTCGGCACCGTCAACTCGAGTCCCTGGACCTTCCTGGTGGTGGGCAACCTGATCCTCGTCTTCGCCCTCGGCATGCTCGAGGTGTTCAACCTGCCGAACTTCGCCGGCCGCTTCACCAGCCGGCAGCTGGGCCTGGCCGGCATCTTCCTGGCCGGCCTGTCCTCGGCCCTGGTGGCCGGCCCCTGCACGACGCCAGTGCTCGGCACCCTCCTGGCCTACACCGCCTCGTCGCAGAACATCCTGCTCGGCGGCCTGTTGCTGTTCACCTTTTCCCTCGGCATGGGCGCCCTGCTGATCGGGGTGGGCACCTTCTCGAGCTTCCTCACCGCCCTGCCCAAATCCGGGCCGTGGCTGGTGACCATCAAAAAAATCCTGGGCCTGCTCATGCTCGGCCTGGCCCAGTACTTCTTTGTCAAGGCCGGCACCCTGTTCCTGTAAGGGTCGGTCCCTCCTCTTCCCTGAACCCTGCGAGGCCCCCTGCCATGCGTCTTCGACTCCGCCGGCTCCTGCCCCTGTTCCTGTTCCTCTATGTTCTCGTCCTTCCCGCCGCGGCGCCGGCGGTGCAGCCGGGCCAGATGCTCGTCCCCTTCAAAGGCACGGACCTGGACGGCCAACCCTTCGACCTTGCCGAGAGCATCGGCAAGCGGCCGGTGATGCTCGTCTTCTGGGCCTCCTGGTGCCCCTCCTGCCGCACCGAGGTGCCCAAGATCAACGACTTGGCCGCCAGGTACGGAAAACGGGGGATGGCATTCGTGGCGGTCAACGTGGGCTTCAACGACTCGGTGGAGCGGGCCCGGGCCTTTGCCCGCAAGACCGGCATGACCTACCCGGCGATCTTCGACGGCTCCGGCCAGATCACCCAGCCGTACCAGCTGCTGGGCGTGCCGACGATCCTCATCGCCGACAGCAGCGGCGTGATCCAGTTCCGCAATTTCGCCACCCCGGAGATCACCGAGGAGCATTTCAGCCGGCTGAACGCGAACTGAGCGCGGCCGGGCCGCACTCAGGGTTCCCGGTCGGGGCTGACCAGCGGGTAGGCCGCCAGCACTTCCGGCGGGATGGTGCGCGGCCGGCCGGTGTGCAGGTCGCAGAAGATGAACACCGTTGCCGCCACCGCCAGCACGGTGTCGTCGGCCGGGCGGTGGAATTTGAATTTCCGCAGGGTGCGGATCTTCTGGAAGTCGGCCACCCAGGTGTACACGGTGAGGGCGTCGCCGGCGTAGGCGGAGTGGAGGTACTCGATGGTGTGCGAGCGGATGATCCAGGTGCGGTCCATGGCCGCATAGCGCTCCTGCGGCCAGCCAAGCGCGGCCGAGTGGTGCATGGCCGCGTCCTGCATCCACTGCACGTACTGGACGTTGTTGACGTGGCCGTTGGCGTCGATGGCGCTCGCCGGCACCACCAGTTCCATCCGGCCGACACCGCTCACGGCCGCTCTCCTGCCGGCGCGTCGAAGCCGGCGAGGTTGCGGCCGGTGGCAGCGAGCAGCCGCTGCGCCGCCAGGTCGCGGGCGGCCAGGGCCAGCGCCAGCCGCCCGTAGGTGGCCACCAGGTCGCGCTGGGCCTCGTTCAGGCGGATCAGCGGGGATTCGCCCGCCTCGTATTCATTCTGCGCCAACTGCCGGTTCTCCTCCACCAGGGCCACGGTCTCCCGCTGCAGCCGCACCTGCTCCGCAGCCGAGGCGAGCAGGGCCAGGTCGCGGCGGATCTCGCCGGCCACCTCGTTGCGCAGCCCGGCCAGGGTGTAGGCGGCCTCCCGGCGGGCCTGCCTGGCCTCGGTCACCCGCGCCCGGTCGGCGCCGCCGGCATAGAGGTTCCAGGCCAGCTGCACGCCCACGGTGTTGCCGAAGTTCTCGTCGTCCAGGCCGGGATCGCCCTCGCGGGCCCCTTCCACTGCGCCCACGGCCTGTACCCGGGGGTAGAACGGTGCCCTGGCCATGCCGGTCGCGGCCTCGGCCCCGCGCACCACGCTCTCCAGCCGGCGGATGTCCGGCCGCGCGGCCCGGGCCTCCCGGATGAGGGTGTCGGCGTCCTCCTGCGGCGCGGGCGGGTCCTCCTGCCGGTCCTGGGCCTGCAGGCGGAGGCCGTCCGGAAAGCGCGCCTCGGCGAGCCCCATGAGCGCTGCCAGGCCGTAACCGGAGGCCTCGAACTCGCGCTGGCTGCGCAACACCCCGGTGCGGGCCGCATTGAGCTGCACCTTGATGTTGAGGATGTCGCCCCAGGGGCCGGCGCCGACGTTGTAGCGGTTCTCGGCGTCCTCCAACTGGCGGAGGTAGAAGGTCTCGTCGGCCCGGTAGATATCGGTGTTGGTCTGGGCGAGCTGGGTGTTGACAAAGGCCTCGGCCACCGCGCCGACCAGCAGCCGGCGGCTGTCCGCCAGGCCGGCGGCGGCCGACTGCTCATCGTACTCGGCCTGCAGCCGCTTGAAACGGCGGTAAAAACCGTCGAACAGCACCCAGGTGGCCTGCAGACCTGCGTTGTACACCTCCAAGGTCCGGTCGGTGGACCCGCCCAGCAGGGCGGCCATGGCCGGGTCGAGGCGGGTGCCGCTCTCCGCCAGCCGCTGGCGGGAACCGCCGCCGCTCAGGTCCAGGCTCGGCCACCAGGCCGCCGCCGCCTGCTCGACCCGCGCCCTGGCCTGCTCGACCCGGGCCCGGGATGCGGCCATGTTCGGGTTGGCGGCCAGGGCGATGGCCTGGGCGGTGTGCAGGTCGAGCACCCGCACCGTGGCCAGGTCGGCCGCGGGCAGCCCCTCCCCGCTGGCCCACACCGGCCCCACACCCAGCACAAGACTCAAGACTGCTGCCAGCAGAAAACGCATACCTTCCTCCGCACCACCCGCCATGTGTTCGCCCCCGCCGCCCACCACCTGCGGCCCTCCGTATCAGACCCCGGCCGCCCGGCGGCCGCGCCCACTATAAACCAGATCGATCGGTCGCCGGCACAAAAAAGCGGCCCGCTCAGCCCTGGCCGGCGACCGGGCCGGCGAGACGCAGGCGCGCGTCCAGGGCGAGCAACCTGCCGTCGTCGGTCAGCCGCACCGGGTTGAGGTCCAGCTCAACGATCCCGGGGAAATCAGCGAGCAGCTGCCCCACCCGCACCACGGCCCGGGCAAAGGGGCCCGGATCCATTGCGGGCCGGCCGCGGAACCCCGCGAACAGGCGGGCGCAGCGCAACCGGCCGAGCGCGGCCCGCACCTCGGCCTCGGCCGTGGGGCAGAGCAGACGGGCCACGTCGGTGAACAGCTCCACGTACACGCCACCGGATCCGAACACCACCACCGGCCCGAACACCGGGTCCTGCAGCCCGCCGATGAACAGGTCGAGCCCCGCCGGGGCCAGGGGGGCGATGCGCACGCCGGCGAGTTCCGCCTCCGGCCGGTGGCGGGCGAGGTTCGCACGAATGGTCGCAAAGCCGCCTTCCGCCTCCTGCGGCGAATCGATGCCCATGAGCACCCCGCCCACCTCGGTCTTGTGGAGCACCCCGGCCGCCACCACCTTGAGCACCACCGGGCAGCCCATGGCCGCGGCCAGTCGGCCCGCCTCCGCAGGGGTGCGGGCCACGGCCGAACCCAAGCCGGCAAGGCCGTAGCAGGCCACCAGCGCCAGCGCCTCCTCGCCCACCGTGCCGTCGCGCCCGGCCAGCCAGGCCGCGGCCGCCTGCCGGTCCGCCTCCGGAACCGGGTCCGGGGCAAAGGCCGCGGCCGTTTGCTGCGCGTGATAGCGCCTCTGCCGCTCGAGCGCCTCCAGGGCCTCCTCCGGCCCTTCGAACACCGGCGCAGGCAGCCGCTCCTTGAGTTCGGCCAATGCCGGCGGGTGGCCATACAGGGCCAGGGCCAGCGGCTTGTCCGCCCGGCGCGCCACCTCGGCCGCGGCCGTGTAGAAGTCGGTGTTGAACATCCCGGTGAACACGTCCTCGCCGCCGGGCGGCATCTGCGGCCACTGGCTGGCAAAAATTGCGCCGTCCACCCGGTCGCTGGTGAGCACCCGTTCGAACAGGGCCGGGTAGCGGTCCACCCGGTAGAGGTCGCCCAAATCCAGGGGGTTGCCCGGGCGGATGATGCCGGCGTTGGCGATGGTCGCCAGCTCCCGGTAGAACGGTTCGCCCGGGTCGGCAAAGGCAAAGCCGCGCCGCTCGGCGTGATCGGCCATGGCCACGCCCAGGCCGCCGGCCGGACTCATGAGCATGATCCGCCGGCCGCGCATGGGCGGCAGGTCGAAGGCGCGGGCGGTGGTGACGAAATCGCGGAACCGGTGGATGCGGATGATGCCGGCCCGGGCAAAGGCCGCGTCCACCACCCGGTCGTCGCCGCCCAGGGAGGCGGTATGGCTCATCGCCGCCCGGCCGCCGCCATCGGTGGTGTTCGCCTTGTAGACGATCACCGGCTTGCCGGCCCGCGCGGCCGCCTCGATCAGCCGGCGACCATTGGCGATGCTCTCCAGGTACAGGCCGATCACCCGGGTGGCCGGGTCCGCGCCCAGGAACTCGAGGAAATCGGCCTCGTCCAGGTCGAGCCGGTTGCCGATGCTGGCGAACCTGGCCAGGCCGAGCTGTTCACTCTCCAGGAGGTTCCAGAGGAACAGCCCGAGGCCGCCGCTCTGGGAGATGAACGAGAACCCTCCCGGCCGCACCGGCAGGGCGGGTACGAACGGCAGGCAGAGGCCGCTTGCGGTGTCGGCCAGGGCAAGCCCGTTGGGGCCGACGAAACGGATGCCATGACGGCGGGCCGCGGTGCGCAGCTGCTCGGCGAGTTGGAGGCCAGCCTCGCTCGACTCGTTGAAGCCGCCGGCCTGGATGGCCAGCCGGCGGATACCGGCGCGACCGCAATCCTCCACCGCGGCCGGCACCTGCCGGGCCGGGATGAGCAGCACCGCCAGGTCGGGTGAGAAGGGCAGGTCGGCGGCGCTCGCACGGATGTCGGGATCGTCACCACCCTCGCCCGCGGCCTGCGGGTTGATGCCGACGATCGGCCCGCGGAAGCCCCAGCGGCGGCAGTTGTCGACAATGACCCGGGCGGTGTTGCCCGGCCGGCGGGACAGGCCGTAGATGGCCAGCGACCGGGGAGCGAAGAAGCGGTCCATGACTGTTTGGGCAAAAGTTCGGGGAAAGGTGGTGTTTTTCGCGCCAAAAAGGCGCAGCGGCCCTATAGTAGTGGAAAACGATCCGGAATGCGCGCACAAATCCCGTTACACGGGGTTGCGCAGGTCTTCAGTCTACGGAGGAACAACCATGAACGAACAGCCGCGGAAAAACACCCTGACCAACCGTTACGAACTCGACCTGGACGGCAAGCTTGCCTACCTGGCCTACGAGGAATGGCCCACCGGCGAGGTGGCCTTCACCAGCACCTTTGTGCCGCCGGAACTGCGCGGCAAAAACGTGGCCGCCGTCCTCACCCGCTTCGCCCTCGAGGATGCGCGCGCCCAGGGCCGCACAGTGGTGCCGCAGTGTTCGTACGCGGCCGCCTATCTGGAACGCAACCCCGAGTACGCCGACCTGCGGGCGGCCTCCTGAACCGGCCGACCGCGGGCCGTTGACAGCGGCCCGCTTTGCCGGTACGGTCTCGCCATCGCGGCCCCACCCCAGCAACCACAGCAGCCCAGGAAGCCCCATGACCGCCATGCGTTACACGCCCAAGGACGAAATCGACGCCCGCGTGCGCACCCTGCAGCAGACGCTCGACCAGATGGGCCTGGACGGCGCCCTGGTCGTCCACCACACCAACCTGTTCTACCTGAGCGGCACCTCCCAGGCGGCCCACCTGTTCGTACCGCGCACCGGCACGCCACTGCTCCTGGTCCGCAAGAGCTTTGCCCGCGCCCGCCAGGAATCGCCCCTGGCCGAGATCCTCGAGGTGCGCAGCCTGAAGATGATCCCCCAGGTGCTGGCCGAGCGGGGCTTTTGCCTCGATGCCCTCGGCCTCGAACTGGATGTGATGCCGTACAAAACCTGGCAGTTCTACCAGAAGGTGTTCGCCGCCAGCACGATGCAGGACATCGGCGAGCCGATCCGCAGCCAGCGCCGGATCAAGTCTCCCTACGAGGCCGACCTGCTCCAGGAATCCTGCGCCGTGCTCGACCAGGTGTTCGCCGAGGTGCCGGCCATGCTGCGCGAATCCATGACCGAGATCGAACTGGCCAGCCTGTTCGAGGCGGCCATGCGCCGGCGCGGCTACGGCGGCTGCAGCAAGATGCGCGCCTTCAACCAGGACTTTTTCCTCGGCAACGTGACCAGCGGCGGCAGCGGCGCCGAGCCCTCCTACTTCGATGGCCCGGTGGGCGGCAGCGGCCTGACCCCGGCCAACAACCCGCACGGCGCCGGCTGGAAGCGCATCGGCCGCAACGAGGTGGTCTACATCGACTACACCTGCGTGATCAACGGCTACACCGCCGACGGGGCGCGCATGTTCGTCATCGGCGATGTCTCCGCCGAGCTGCGCGCTGCTCACGAGGCCGCCCTCGCCATCCAGCATGAACTGGTGAGCATGCTTCGCCCGGGCACAATCTGCGAGGCGGTCTACCTGCGCGCCGAAGAGATGGCCCGGGATATGGGGCTGGAGGAGCATTTCATGGGCCTGGGCCCTGACCGGGTGCGTTTCATCGGCCACGGCGTCGGCCTGGAGCTGGACGAGTACCCGATCTTCGCCAAGGGGGTACGCACCGCCCTGGAGCCGGGCATGACCTTTGCCCTGGAACCCAAGTTCGTCTTCCCGGAAGGGGCCATCGGCACGGAGAACACCTTCCTGCTCACCGCGGACGGGGTCCGCGTGCTCACCCGCGCCCCGGAAACCATCACCCGGGTCTAGGCCGCACCGAGGCAAGGGGCGCCGGCAGCGATCGGCTGCGGGCTGAGGCGAACAAATCGCTTGACATCCTTTGCGGGCGTGCCATGATGAGCCTATAATGAGTTGATTTATCACTACTATTTCTCACCCTCAAAGCCATGAAGTCGATCCTGCAGACCATTTTCGGCCATCAGCCCCAGGAACCGGCGGCTGCCCCACCGCTGGTGCGGGAAGAGTCCTTCGCCGCCGTGCCGGCGGGAACCGCCGCGGCCCTCCAGGGCGATATCGCCGCCATCGCCTTGGAGAATATCTTCCAGTTCCTCGACCTGGCCGCCCTCACCGGCCGGCTGGACATCCGCTCCCCGGCCAACAGCGGCTGCTTCTATTTCCGCAACGGCGCCCTCACCCACGGGGTGCTGCGCGTCAGCCAGCGGCGCATCGGCGAGATCCTGCTCGAATCCAACCTGATCACCACCGACCAGCTGCAGGAATGTCTGCGTCTCCGCGAACAGGCGCGACCGCCCAGGCGGTTCGGCCAAATCCTGCTCGACCAGGGCTATATCCCGCCGGCGAAACTGGATGGCTCCTTGCTCCAGCAGATGAAGGAGGCCTTCTTCGAGACCCTTTCCTGGCACGAGGGCAGCTTCGTCTTCTACCCCAAGCTGGTACCGGCCCCTGAGGAGATGCAGACCCGGGCGCGCATCGACAGCCTGCTGCTCGAGGGCATGGTGCATCTCGACGAGGCCGCCGACTGACCCGTCGGCGGACCTCCGCCCCACCGTCCGGTCCCCGTTTTTCCGCTGCACCCCGGCCGCCATCGTCGCGGCCGGGGATTTTTTCACTGCCTGTCGCGGTCGCGGGCGGCAATCCGCTTGCAAAATGCTCGACAGCTGATACCCTTCCGGCCGGCAGCACCACGCTGTCGGGCTGCGGTGGACAACCCCAACGGACAGGGCACATGGAGCAGGAAAAAATCTTCGCACGGCTGCTGCCGATCATCACCCGCTACTATCGGGAGCAGGGTTCGGGCCCTTTTGTCGACTACCTCGATCCGGACGACCTGGACGAGCGGCTGCAGCTCGACAACGGCGGCGGCCGGCAGGACTGGGAGGAGGTGTTCACCTGGGTGGAGCAGTACCTGCGCCATGCGGTCAAGACCGGGCACCCGGGCTACGTCAACCGCATGTGGGCCGACGCCAACCTGCCCTCGGTGATCGGCGAGATGATCACCGCCATCACCAACACCTCGGCCTGCACCTACGAGACCGCGCCGGTGTCGACCCTGATGGAGAAGTACCTGCTGCGCACCATGCTCGAGTTGGCCGGCTTCGAGAACGGCAGCGCGCAGATGACCACCGGTTCGAGCAATGCCAACATGATCGCCATGATGGCGGCCCGCAACACCCGCGATGCGGCCATCAAGCGGGCCGGCCTGTCCGGCCGGCCGCAGCTCTACGGCTTTGTCAACGCCGACGCCCACTACTCCATGGACCGGGCGGCCAACATCCTCGGCATCGGCACCAGCCACCTGATCAAGGTCCCGGTGGACGATCACGGCCGCATGACCGGGCCGGCCCTGGAGGCGGCCATCGAGGCGGTGCAGGCCGCGGGCGGCGAGGTGTTTTTCGTCGCCGCCACCGCCGGAACCACGGTACGCGGCGCCTACGACCCGCTGGAACCGCTCATCGCCCTGCGCGCCCGCCACGGGTTCTGGCTGCACGTGGACGGGGCCTGGGGCGGGGCCGCCATCTTCAGCGACCGGCTGCGGCTCCAGTACCTCGAAGGACTCGAGCAGGCCGACTCGTTCACCCTGGATTTCCACAAGATGCCGGGCACGGCGCTGATGTGCAACGTGCTCCTGTTCAACAACCGACCGATGCTGTTGCGCGAGGTGTGCAGCGCCGGTGACGAATCCTACATCTTCCGCGCCGGGCCGGACGGCGATGTCCGCGACCTGGGCACTCTGAGCCTGCAGTGCGGCCGGCGGGTGGACAGCCTGAAATGGTTTCTCGACTGGAAGTTCTACGGCCGGGAGGGGTTGGCGGCGCGGGTCGAGGGGTATCTCGACCTCTGTCGCTACGCCGAAGAGCAGATCGTGCGAAACGACGCGCTGGAGATGGTGGTGCCGCGGGAATCGTTCAACATCTGTTTCCGCTTCCGCACCCCGGCCGGCGTCGATCCGGCCGGGTTCAACGAGGAGCTGCGCACCCGCATGCACCACCGCGGCCAGTACCTGGTCGGCACCGGCCCGGTGAACGGCGAGCTGGCCCTGCGCCTGCTGATCACCAACGTCCACGTGGACCGGCCGGCCATCGACCGCTTCCTGGCCACGGTGGCCGCCACCGGCCGGGAGCTGCTCGCCGAGCGCGGCCTCGGCGCGGGACCGGGCGCGGGGAGCGGGGCATGAGCGAGGGCGAATTCCTCATCACCCAGAAGGAGGCGGCGGACTTCCTCCAGGTGTCCACCAAGTCGATCAGCCGCTACCGCAAGCGTGGCCTGCCGCACCAGTTCATCCTCAACCCGGTGACCGGCAAGCAGGAAGTCCGCTTCCGCCGCGTGGACCTGGAACGCTGGCACGAGGG
>CAZMNU010000016.1:0-10407 GCA_964567725.1 uncultured Desulfobulbus sp.
AGGTCATAGCCCCGGTCGATGGCGTCATTGGTCACCTCGATGCCCGCCTCGATGGCACAGATCGCCTCCTCCCGGGTCATGGCCGGTTCTTTGAGGAAATTGGCCGTGCCGTAGCGGACCTTGCGATTGATCACCCGGGGCAGGTCCACGTCCACCTGGATGCCGATGTCCACCGCGATGATGTCCGCGCCCGCCTGCTTGGCGAGGAAGTTCACGCCCATGCGGCCGGTGGTGACGAACTCGGCGCCGATGCGAGTGATGTCCTGGGGGTACATGGCCACCCCTTCGGAATAGACGCCGTTATCGGCCATCATGACCACGATCGCCTTTTTCCTGATCGCGTTGTGCACCTGGCCGGTGATGCCGGCGATCTGCCGGGCCATGGTCTCGAGCTTGCCCAGGCTGCCCGGCGGCTTGAGGCAGTAGTCGATCTCGCGCTGGGCCGCGGCCATGACCGTACGGTCCACCGGCCGGATGGCGTCCAGGGTCTGTTTGAGCAGGTGCATGATCGCCTCTCAGCGGTAGTTGAAACGCAGCAGAATGGGTAACTCTCCCATGAATTCGATTTCGGCCAGCGCGGCGTTGTCCACCTTGAACTTCCAGTACCCCTTGGCCACCGAGCCGCAGAACAGGTGGGCGAGCACCGAGCGGATGCAGCCGCCGTGGGAGACCAGGGCCACCCGCCGGCCCGGGTGACTGGCCACCACCTCCTCGACAAAGCCGACCACCCGCTCGCGGAAGGCGGGGAAGGCCTCGCCGCCGGGGATGCGGGTCTGCTCCCAGTCGGTCAGCCACATCTGCCAGACCTCCGGATACTGCCGGGCGATGTCGGCAAAATGCATGCCCTCCCAATCACCGAAATGGAACTCCTGGAGGGAGCTGTCGGTGATGATCGGCCGCTCCTCGCCGAACACCAGGGCGGCGGTTTCCACCGCCCGGCTGAGCGGGCTGGAGAAGATGGCGTCCACCTCCAGGGCATTGACCCGTTCGCTCAAGGCGGCGGCCTGCTGGCGGCCGTGATCGTTCAGCGGGGTGTCGGTGGAGCCCATGAGCACACCGGTGCGGTTGCCGTCGGTCTCGCCGTGGCGGATGAGATAGAGTTTGGTCGTGTTCATGGCAGAGAGGTCCAGGTGCAGAGAAAAACGAGCAGGGCAGCGATCTCGACCAGTTCGATGGTCGCGCCGATGGTGTCGCCGGTGATGCCGCCGAGCCGCCTCTTCAGGTAGGCGGCGAACAGCAGTGCCAGCAGGATGGCCGTGCCGTGCAGCAGCAGAACCAGGAGCACGAGCACGGACGGGGTGAGCCCGGCCGGGCCGAGGATGGCCGTGACCAGCGGCAGGCTGACCAGGGTGGCCGCGATGGCCTGGGCCAGGCCGGTCTGGTTGACGTACTCGCCGATGCCCCGTTCCTCGCGGGCGTAGCGGGCCACGGCCGAGTGCCAGGTGAGGGCCATGCGGCCGAGCACCGGCGCGGCCAGCACCGCGCAGATCGCGCCCGCGGCCGGGATGTTTTTCAACAGCACGAACTTGACCAGCACGCTGAGGACAATGGCGGTCACGCCGTTCGTGCCCAGGGTGGAGTCGCGCATGATGGCCAGCATGCGCTCGCGCGAGCGATAGGAGAACAGCCCGTCGGCAGTGTCGGCGATGCCGTCCAGGTGCAGGCCGCCGGTGACCAGGATGAGCACGATCACCGCGGCCAGGGCGCCGACCTCCCGGCCGAGCAGGCTGTCGAGCAGGAAGAGGGCGCCGGCCGCGGGCAGGGCCACCAGCAGGCCGACCAGGGGCATCCATTTCATGCCGCGCACGAACCGTTCGGCGGTGAACTCGATCTCCAGGGGGATCGGGTAGCGGGTCATGAACTGGATCATGAGGATCAGGGAACGCATGGACCGCCCCGGCCGCCCTTGATGCACAGGGGGATGCCGCTGACCACCAGGTGGACCTCGTCCGCGGCCGCGGCCATGCGCTGGTTGGCGCGGCCGGCGCAGTCGCGGAAAAAGCGGGCGAGCGGCGACAGCGGCACGATGCCGAAGCCCACCTCGTTGGTCACGGCGATGAGCGGGGCCGGCTGGCCGGCGGCGGCGGTGAGGAGCGCCTCGATCTCAACGAGCACATCCGCCTCGATGTCGGCGAGCAGTTCCATGGGCGGGTTGTCCCAGTCCGCTTCGCGGGCGAGGATGCGGTTGGTGATGAGCACGGTCAGGCAGTCGAGCAGGAAGCCGTCACAGCGGCCACCCTCGGCAGCGACCACGGCGGCGGCCGACAGCGGCGCCTCGAAGGTCGGCCAGGCGGCGGGCCGCTGCTGCTGGTGGCGGGCGATGCGGTCCGCCATCTCGGCATCCAGGGCGCGGGCCGTGGCGATGTAGGCGATGCGGCCGCCGAGGTCTGCGGCCAGCTGTTCGGCGAACCGGCTCTTGCCGCTCCTGGCGCCGCCGGTGACAAGGATGATGCGCCCCATGGTTGCTCGCGGTGAAGGATGGCCCGGACCGGACGACCAGGGTCCGGGAACGGGGAATACGGCCGGCGGTGGCGCGGTGCGTCGGGGGGTGAGGGGGCGGAGCCAGGAGAGCGTCGCCGGTGTCTTTTGCCTCGAAGACCCGCGTCCGGGGGGAGTGTCTGGCTTTTCCGCGTGGGGGCGGAATCACAGTTGCGGGACAGCACGGGACTTGCACCCGTTTCCTCCGTTGGGTGCCGCGGCCGAGCCGTCTGCGGCCGGGGCAGGCGCGTTATAGCGAATCCGGCTGCAAAAGGAAAGGGACAAAGCAGCCGCCTGTCCCGGGTGGAAACGCTACTGGCAGGCGAAAAAGGTGACGAAGCCGCCCACCTCGGCGATGCCGGCGCGGCGGATCTCTTCGACGAGCAGGTTCTGGTCGTGCGCCCCTGACCGGCGCCAGTTGTCGAACTGCTTGCGCGGGTTGGTGGCGCCCCGGCCGATGTTCTCGACGCACAGGCGGCTGTTCGCCTGCTGGAACCGTTCGTCGAAGCGAAGGTGGCTGAGCCGCTTCTGCCGGAACATGGCAAAGCTGTGGGTGCGGGCGGCGCGGCTCAAGGCCGGGTCGAGCACCAGCGGGGCCAGGTCGTTGTCCTGGCGGTACTGGTTGATCTGGGCGAGCAGGGTGCGCACGTAGGGTGAGACCGTGGCCTGGGCCGCCGAGAGGCCGACGGGCGCGGCCAGGCAGAAGCCCAGGAGCACGGTGATGAGCCAGGGGGCCAGCCGCCGGTTCTCTCTGCTGTGTTCGTTGCGGCTCATTCCCCCTCCTCCTCCCGGCCGCGGCCGGACCGCGACAAGATTACTGAAACCTTACTGTACCTTGTGCGGCAACGGTTTTACCGTGGCAGCAACAGGATCGTCCCCTTGGGGACACGGTCCGCAACGCCCCCTTTGCCACGAGGTTCGGTCATGCACATCACCCAGACCCAGACAGGCGACCAGGGCCGCATCGAGATCCGCGTCAGCGGCCAGATCACCGCCGAAGCGGCCTCCGCACTCGTACCGTTCGTCATCGCCGAGGCCTCGGCCGCACCCTGCCGCGAGTTCGTCCTCGACCTGCGCGACGCCGCCTATCCGCACACGGTGGCGGTGCTGCAGAGCCGGTCGCTCCTGCCGCTGTTCACCCCGATGGTGCAGGAGCGCGACCTGCAGGTGACCCTCCTTTGCCGCACGAACGGCAGCGAACAGTGGCTGTGCCTTGATCGGGCCACGACCTGCCGGGGGATCAACCTGAAGGTGTTCGCCAGCCGCCAGGCGGCCCTGCAGTTCGACAGCCTGCACACCACCTCCGCCGCTGCAGCCCTGCAGTAACGGCGCTTCTCCCGCCCGCCCCGCTCCGGCGCAGCCCACGCTCCGCCGGGCGGCGTTCCCGGGTCAATCCACCAGTTGGTAGCCCTTGGCCGAGATCGCCCGGCGCAGTTCTTCCCGGTCCACCGTTCCCGCAAACACCGCCTCGCCCCTGGTCGCATCGACCTGCACCCCGGTCAGGCCCAGTTCCTCCAACGCCTTGTGCACGGTGGCTGCGCAATGGGCGCAGCTCATACCCTGAATGTGAATGGTGGTCATGGTCTCCTCCTGTTGGTGTGAGTGGGTGGGCAACGGTCGCTGACCGTTCAGTCCGAGGTCCGGCGAATGCGGGTGAGCAGACCGGTGGTCGACCGGTCCTCGGTGAGGGCGATGCGCTCCACCCGGCCGCCCGCGGCCCGCACCTCGGCCGCGCCGACGATCTCGGCCTCGGGCCAGTCCGCGCCCTTGACCAGCACCTCCGGGCGGATGGCGGTGATCAGGCGCAGGGGGGTCTGTTCGCCAAACAGCACCACGTAATCCACCGCGCCCAGGGCGGCCAGCACCCGGGCCCGGTCCAGCTCGCTGTTCACCGGCCGGCCCGGCCCCTTGAGGGCGCGCACCGAGCTGTCGCTGTTCAGCCCCACCACCAGGCAGTCGGCGGTGCGCCGGGCCGCCTCCAGGTAGTTCACGTGGCCGGCGTGGAGAATGTCGAAACAGCCGTTGGTGAAGGCGATGCGGCTGCCGTGGCGACGGATGGCCGCGAGTTCGGCGAGCAGATCGTCAAGTTCCCGGACCTTGGCCGCGTCCGCACCCGGCCAGCCGCGTTCGCCGGCCGGGAAGAAGCGGCCGCGCTGCTCGTCAACGAGCGCCGGGTCCAGGGTCACGCCGACCACGCCCTCCTCC
Source organism: uncultured Desulfobulbus sp. (assembly GCA_964567725.1). Classification (GTDB taxonomy): domain Bacteria; phylum Desulfobacterota; class Desulfobulbia; order Desulfobulbales; family Desulfobulbaceae; genus Desulfobulbus. Next base: position 4,684 of record CAZMNU010000016.1, read on the forward strand.
CCGCCTGCATCGGCGAGCACGGTGCCGTCCGGGCCGATGAGGAGGGAATGGCCGGCCATGGTCATGGGGCCGGTGCGGCCGCAGCCGTTGGTCGCGACCACGTACACCTGGTTCTCGATGGCCCGGGCGCGCAGCAGGGTCAGCCAGTGGTCGAGTCGGGCCTGCGGCCACTCGGCCGAGACCGCGAGCAGGCGGCTGCCGGCGAACACCTGCTGCCGCGCCAGTTCCGGAAAACGGAGTTCATAGCAGATGAGGGTGGCCAACGGCCCGAACGGGGTGGCCAGCGGTCCCGGGTCGTTCCCCGGGGTGAAGTGGTGGTCCTCCTGCCAGAACGTGAACAGCCGCCGCTTGGCCTGGCGGCCGATCACCCCCTGCGGGCCGACAAGGAACAGGGTGTTGGTCGGCAGCCCCCGGTCCGCGGGTTCGATGAGCGTCCCGGCCAGCCGGCAGTCGAAGCGGGCGGCCAGGGCCTGCAGGCCGGCGAGCATCTCCGGGGTGCGGCGGCCCAGTTCCTCGACCCGGTCGTAGGCAAAGCCGGTGGCCCACATCTCGGGCAGCACCAGCAGGGTGCCCGGGGCCGGCCGGTAGGCCTCGACCAGGCTGATGACCCGGTCGAGGTTGCGGTCCGGCTCGCCCAGGGCGATGGCGAACTGCACACAGGCCGCGGCCGGAAACAGGGTATCGGTCATCCCAACTCCTCCAGGGCGTCCCGGACCAGGGCGCTGACCGTGGTTTCGCACAACCCGCCCCCGTCGTACCAACTCAGCGGCGCGGTGTCGGCCCGCAACCCTTCGAGCAGCGGCCGCAGCGCGGGCTCGCCCAGCCGGCCTGCGGCCAGGGCGGCCAGGCCGCGCAGCATCGGGTCGTCGGCCTCGAGATAGCGGCCCAGGTCCTGACCCGCACCAAGCCGCTGCAGCAGTTCCGGGCGGCAGCCGGCCAGCCGGGCGACGCCCCAGACCACGCCCCGCTGCAACAGCGGATGCTCGATGAAATTGCCGTCCTGGCAGAGTTCTTCCCCGTCCTCGCGCATGTAGGAGACGAGCATGTGGGCGTACTCGTCCGCCAGCCGCCCGTCCCGGCACATGCACTCGGCCATGGCCTCGGGCGCGCCCCAGCCGATGCCGCCGGACTCGTCGTTGAGACTCCACAGGAAGCGGCGCATGACAATCCGCGACGCCTCCAGGTCGTCCGCGGCGATCCGGCCGACCGCATCGCCCAGGCAGGTGATCGCGTGCCAGCGCACCACCGGGTCCTCCCGGCAGATGGCGGAGAAGAGCGCGTGCACCACCTGGCCGGCCGGCAGACCGGCCAGGGTTTTGCGGCTGGCGGCAAGGTCGCCGCCGGCCAGCAGGTCGAGCACCTGTTGTTTGATCGCCCGGCTGCTCACGCCGACCCTGTCACCACTACTCGGCGGCCGGCTGCGGCATGGTGAACACCCGCTTGCCGAGTTCGTTGTCCATCATGAACAGGCCCGAGGGGTTGTCCTTGATCAGCCGGAGCCGGTCGACGATGGCGCCGGCGCTGGCCTCTTCCTCCACCTGCTCGGACACGAACCACTGCAGGAAGATATTGGTGGCATGGTCCTTCTCGCCGATGGCCAGGTCCACCAGGTCGTTGATCAGGCTGGTCACGTGCTGCTCGTGGGCGAGCACCGCCTCGAAGGCGGCCAGCGGCGACTCCCAGCTGGCCTCGGGCTTGGCGATGGCCTCCAGGCTGACCTTGCCGCCGCGCTCGTGGACAAAGTCATAGAATTTCATGGCGTGCATCATCTCTTCCTGGGCCTGGGCCCGCATCCAGGCGGCAAAACCGCCGAGGCTGATGGACTGGAAATAGTTCTCCATGGACAGGTAGAGATAGGAGGAGAACATCTCCGCATTGATCTGGTCGTTCATCCCCTTGAGCATCTTTTTCTTGAGCATATCGGTATCTCCTGGACGGGTTACGGGTTGCGCCGGCACACGTCTTGCGCCGAGGCGGCATTGCGGTGTACTATAAACATCCCCTGTGTGAATTCCAGACTACCCGCGAATATTCTTGTCTTTTCATGGCAACCCTGCTTCCCTGCAGGCTCATTGAGGAGTGTACGCATGGCCAAAACCATTTTCATCACCGGCGCCACCTCGGGTTTCGGCCTGGCCTGTGCCCGCCGTTTCGCCGACGAGGGCTGGCGCCTGATTGTCACCGGCCGCCGCCGGGACCGACTCGACCAGCTGACCGCCGAGCTGTCCGGCCGGCCGGTGCAGGCCGTGGAACTCGATGTCCGCGACCGTGAAGCGGTGCGCAGGGTGATCGACTCCCTGCCCGAAGGGTTCGGCGACATCGACGTACTGGTCAACAACGCCGGCCTGGCCCTGGGGCTGGAGGGCGCGGACCGGGCCGACCTGGACGACTGGGAGACCATGATCGACACCAACATCAAGGGGGTCTGCTACCTGACCCGCTGCCTGCTGCCGGCCATGGTGGCGCGCGACCGCGGCCACATCGTCAACCTGGGCTCCATCGCCGGCACCTACCCCTACCCGGGCGGCAACGTCTACGGCGCCACCAAGGCCTTTGTCAAGCAGTTCTCCCGCAACCTGATCGCCGATCTCATTCACACCCGCATCCGGGTGACCAACATCGAGCCGGGGCTTGCGGAGAGCGAATTCTCCATCGTCCGTTTCCACGGCGACCGGGACCGGGCCGACGCCGTCTACCGCGGCACCCAGCCGCTCACCCCGGCGGACATCGCCGAGATCGTCCACTGGGTGACGAGCGTGCCGCCGCACGTGAACATCTGCTCGGTCGAGGTCATGCCGGTCTGCCAGGGCTGCGGACCGCTGGCCGTGCACCGGCAGGGATCATGAAGGGAGGGGCGACATGCGGCGGGTGGTGATCACCGGCATGGGCATCGTCTCACCGCTGGGCGACAGCGTCGCGGCGGTGCTCGACGCCCTCGGCCAGGCCCGCTCGGGCATCCGTTTCCATGCACCCTACCGGGAGATGGGGTTGCGCGCCCAGATCGGCGGCTTCACCCGGGTGGACGTGGGCGCCCACATCGACAAGAAGAACCTGCGCTTCATGGGCAATGCCGCGGCCTACGCGACCATCGCCATGCAACAGGCCATCGACGACGCCGGCCTGGGCGAAGACGAGGTCTCGGATCCGCGCACCGGGCTGATCATCGGTTCGGGCGGCACCTCGGCGGAAAACGTGGTGGCCACGGCCGACACCATGCGCGAGAAGGGTCTCAAGCGGCTCAGCCCGTTCATGGTGCCGCGCACCATGAGCAGTACCGTGTCCGCCTGCCTGACCAACGCCTTCAGCATCAAGGGACTCTGCTACTCGATCAGTTCGGCCTGCGCCACCGGGGCCCACTGCATCGGCGCGGCCATGGAGCAGATCCAGCTGGGCAAGCAGGACCTGGTGTTCGCCGGCGGCTCGGACGAGGAGCACTGGACCCAGACCGCCATGTTCGACGCCATGGGCGCGCTCTCCACCCGCTTCAACGACACCCCGGAGCAGGCCTCGCGGCCCTACGACCGCAACCGGGACGGCTTCGTGGTCGCCAACGGCGCCGGCGTGGTGGTGCTCGAGGAACGGGAACGGGCGCGACGACGGGGGGCGAGGATCTACGGCGAGATCGTCGGCTACGGGGCCACGGCCGACGGCTACGAGATGGTCGCACCCTCGGGCGAGGGCGCGGTGCGCTGCATGCAGATGGCGCTGGACCTGGCCGGCGGGCCGGTGGACTACATCAACGCCCACGGCACCGCAACGCCCATCGGCGACCTGGTGGAACTGCGCGCCATCCGCGAGGTGTTCGGCGAGCGTATCCCGCCGATCAGTTCGACCAAGTCACTCTCCGGCCACTCGCTCGGCGCGGCCGGGGTGCACGAGGCGATCTACTGCCTGCTCATGCTCGACCACGGCTTCATCGCCGGCTCGGCCAACATCGAGGAGATGGACCCGGAGGCGGCGGGCATGCCCATCGTCACCGCCAACCGCGAGGCCCGCCTGCGCACGGTGATGAGCAACAGCTACGGCTTCGGCGGCACCAACGCCTGCCTCCTCTTCCGCCGGCCCTGAACCGCCCTGAACCGGCAGTCACGTCCCCTGCCGGCCGGGGCCGGTTCAATCCCGGCCAGCCGCATCCTCGTCCATGCGGCGCATGCCCTCCATGATCAGCCCCATGAACCCGCCGATCACCGGCAGCGCCAACTCCTCCGCGGTCAGCCCCGAGGTGTAGGTGAAGCTGCCCTCGCTGCGGGCCAGCACCGCGAAGAAGGCCTCCTTGCCGGTGAGCGGACCGCATTCCGCCCGCACCAGTTCGCCCTCGTTGAAGGCCACCTCCCCCTTGTCCTCCTCGAACACGAGCCGCACCCGGCCGGTTTTCTGACTGGAATTGATCAGCTGGAACAGCTCGACCGCGTTGATGTCCGCCAGCCGGCCGGTCATGCCCGAGCTGATGGTGCCGGCCCGCAGGGTGTTGGCCTGGGCCCGCTCGACCAGCATGCGGTAGAAAAACACCTGGAGAACCGGGTACTTGTTGAGGGTGTGCTTGAAATCCTTGCTGGACAGGGCGGCCAGCCGGGTGCGCGCGCGTGAGTGGATGGAGGTGGTCACCGGCTCGCCGGAGAGCAGGCTCATCTCGCCGAAGATGTCGCCCACGCCCATCTCGGACAGGGTCTGGCCGTCGTCGCCGACCACCGCCACCCGCCCCTCGAGAATGATGTGCAGGTGGGTGCCCGGGTCGCCCTTCTTGAGCACGATCTTGTTGGCCGGGTATTCTCTCAGCTGCAGCTGGCCGGTGAGATCGCGCAGGCTGTCCTCGTCCAGCGGCTCGAAGATGTCGAGCCCGCGCAGGGTATCGTAGAACCGGTCGAGATGGCGCATGCGCGCGCGCTGCTCGGCAGCCGCCAACAGCTTCATCTGCAGGGTGGCGAAGCCCTTGTCGCGCTTGAACTCGAAGCGGATCAGGCCGGTGCAGCCGCCGCACTCGAACTTGACCTTCTGCACGCCGTGCTGGGTGAGCCGCTCGAAGCTCTTGCGCTCGGACAGCGCCTGCATCAGTTCACGCACCATCATCAGGCAGACCGGCTTGGCCTCGGGTACGCTCAGCCCCATCTGCTCCACCCTGAACTCCTCGCCCACGTTGTAGATCGGGCAGGCCCGCTCCTCGGTGACCACGAAGATGGCGTCACGAAACTCCTTGCGCGACATGGCGGCGGCCGTCAGTCGGAACGGCCGATGAGCAGATAGATGACCAGCCCGAGCACCGCGGCGCCGCCGAACAGCACCGGCAGCACCTTGTTGATCTGCAGCTCGCCGTCCACCACCAGGGTCTGCATGTAGGTGGTACCCGAGGCCCACCACATGCCGAGGATCGCGCCGAGGATGACGAGGTCGCGCAGGGCCTTCTTGTAGAGCAGGTAGCCGACCAGGGCGACAAACGGCACCATGAACCAGGGGTTGGTGAACAGGCCGGCGAAATCGACCTCCCGCACCTGTTCGGGCAGACGGGTGGATGCCACCCACTCTCCGATCGAATCGAACATACCCACAACACTCCTCCTTTCCCGCCAGCACGGCGTTGCCTTTCAGCTTACACGGATAACCGGCCGCCCGCAGGCAGCCGGTCTCTCCCGGAAAAATCCTGTGCTGCATGGTAGCAGCGGCCGGACAGCTCTGTCAAAACGAAAACCGCGGCCATCCCTTTTTGCCCCGGCCCGCAGGGCGGCCCGC
>CAZMNU010000016.1:10507-37134 GCA_964567725.1 uncultured Desulfobulbus sp.
CGGCCCGCAGGGCGGCCCGCGCCCGGGCAGGCCCAGCGTTCCCCTTGCGGCCGCGCGGAGAGCCGTGGTACAAAACGACCCTGTCCCGGCCGCACCCGGCCGCTCCCCGCAACCCGCTCCGCCGCGGCCATGCCGCCGCCCCCGAGGCAGCCGCCATGCAGATCCTCACCCAGCAGTCGGTTTTCTCCTCCATGCTCCAGGATGGCCCCTTTGCCATCGAGAACGCCCCGCCCCTGGCCCACCCCTTCTCGCGCCAGAGCAAGGCCTGGGCGCGCTCCCTGCACGACAACCAGCTGCTCAAGACCAAATACCGGGCGCTGCGCAACCAGATCTTCGACCTGCTCGGCATCAACCATTTCGACGAGATCCTCGTGCTCATCCACAACCAGCGGCTGCGGGAGCGGGTGAAGAGGCGCTCCTGGCGGCTCCTGGGCAATATGTTCGGCCTGAATGGCACCAGTCGCGAGGTGATCCGCCACCTGCACGAATACGCCCGCACCGCCGACGACGTGATCAGCATGCTCTGCACCCGGGTGCTCGCGCCCTACAGTTCGCACATCGAGACCACCAACGAGATCGTCGCCGCCTGGGACCCGGTGGACCTGCTGCTCGCCCTGTTCGACGACCGCTACCACAAGAAGGCCCGCTTCGAGGCCAAGCGCAAGCTCTCGCTCATGGCGCTCGCCGCCTCCATCGACCAGCGCGAGCGGGAAACCCGCATCGCCGAGAAGTTCTCCGAGTTTCTCACCTTCCTCAACGCCCACGTGTGGAGCCCGGACTACAAGATCGGCGACCTGGACATCCGCTACCTGTTCAGCACGCACAGCCTGGAAGACTTCAGCTGCACCTCGGTGGTGGTGCTCAGCGAACAGCAGGCGCAGACCGTCACCCCGAAAACCGGCGAGAAGCTCACCCTGATCAAGCGCCGCCGCTTCCGCGACAACGGTGTCGACATCCCGGTGTATGTGACCATCCGCCGCAAGCCGCCGGCCGCCAAGGTACTCAAGCTGTTGCGCAAGAACGAGAAAAACCCGGCCGCGGCGGTGGACGACGAACTCGGCCTGATGGCCGTTTTGAACACGGTCAGCGATGTCAAGCGGTTCGTCCGCCACCTGACCCGCAGCGCCACCCGGGCCTCGTCGTTCATGACCCTGGAGGACATCTCCGACACCCTCACCGGCGACAGCTACCACCCCACCAACACCGGCAGCTCGGGCAAGACGCCGATGCTCAAGTTCTTCGCCCGCACCGGCGGCATGCGCATCGAGTTCATCATCCACACCAACCGCTCCTACCTGAACTACATCTACCAGCGGGACGTGGCCCACGACGAGTACGAGGTCAAACGCATCTTCGATACCGGCGTGGCCGCCTTTCTCTTTCCGCCGGACATCTACCGCCTCGACCTGGAAAAGATCCGCAGTCACCAGCTGACCTGGGTCCGCCGCCGGATCGAGGAACACTGAGCCGGGAAGGGTTGTTGGCAACCGCTCCCCTGGAGCCACCAGGAGGTCTTTCATGACACAGCAACTCACCACCGGCGTGGCCGTGCTCGGCGGCGGTCCGGGCGGCTACACCGCCGCCTTCCGGGCCGCGGACCTGGGCCTCCAGGTCTGCCTGATCGAGGAGGGGCCGCAACTCGGCGGGGTCTGCCTGAACGTCGGCTGCATTCCCTCGAAGACGCTGCTGCACGCGGCCGAGGTGATCGAGGAGGCGCAGGCGGCCGCGACCTTCGGGGTGCGCTTCGCGCCGCCGCAGATCGACCTCGCCGCCCTGCGCGACCACACCGGGCGGTTGATCGGCCAACTGCGCACCGGCCTGGACACGCTCTGCCGGGCGCGCACGATCACCCGGCTCATCGGCCGGGGGGTGTTCACCGGTCCGCACACGCTCGAGGTGCACGGCGCGGACGGGATCACCCGGGTGCAGTTTGCCGACGCCGTCCTCGCCACCGGCAGCTCGCCGGTCCGCCTGCCCGGCTGCCCGGACGACCCGCGCATCTGGGATTCCACCACGGCGCTCGCCCTGCCCTCGGTGCCGACCCGGCTGCTCGTCGTCGGCGGCGGCGTCATCGGCCTGGAGATGGCCCAGGTGTACGGCGCGCTCGGCTCGGCCGTCACCGTGGTCGAGATGCAGGACCAGCTCATCCCCGGAGCGGACCGCGACCTGGTGCAGCCGCTGCAGCTTGTGCTCAAGAAAAAGTACCGGCTGTGCACCGGCACCCGGGTGGAGGGGATCACCACCACCCCCGACGGCATGGAGGTGCGGCTCTCCGGGGCGACGGAGACCTGCGAGCTGTTCGACGCCGTGCTCGTGGCCATCGGCCGGCACCCCAACAGCCGTGGCCTCGGCCTGGAGAGCGTCGGCCTGGTGCCGGATGCGCAGGGCTTTCTCCGGGTCAACGAACGCCAGCAGACCGCAATGGCCCACCTCTACGCGGTGGGCGACCTGGTCGGCGAGCCCATGCTCGCCCACAAGGCGAGCCACCAGGGGAGGGTGGCGGCCGAGGTGATCGCCGGCCTGGCGAGCGCGTTCACGCCCGAGGGCATCCCCGCGGTGGCCTACACCCGGCCCGAGGTCGCCTGGGTGGGCCTGACCGAGCGGGAGGCCGCAGCCCGCGGCCTGCGCGTGGACCGGGGCAAGTTCCCCTGGGGGGCGAACGGCCGCGCCCTGGCCGGCGGCGCCGTGGGGGTGACCAAGGCGCTGTTCGACCAGGAGAGCGGCCGGCTCGTTGGCGCCGGCATCTGCGGCGCCCAGGCCGGCGAACTGATCCACGAGGCCCTCATCGCCCTGGAGATGGGCGCCAACGCCGAGGACATCGGCCGCAGCGTGCACGCCCACCCGACCCTGGCCGAGACCTTTGCCTGCGCCGCCGAGTCGGTCGCCGGCACCATCACCGACGCCCTGCCGCCACGAAGGCGGGCGGCCAAACCCTGACCCCGAACCGACCATGGACCTCATCCTCGACACCCCCCTGGACATGCACCTCCACCTGCGCGAGGGGGCCATGCTGGAGCTGGTCGCCCCGTTCAGCGCGGCCCAGTTCGCCGGCGGCGTGATCATGCCCAACCTGGTGCAGCCGGTGGACACGCTCGAACGACTGGAGGCCTACCGCGCCGCCATCCTGAGCGCCTGCGGCGCGTTGCCCTTCACGCCCTACATGACGCTCTTTTTCCGGGAATACAGTCGCGCCGAACTGCTCGCCGCGCGCGAGGCGATCATCGGTGTGAAGCTCTACCCGGCCGGGATCACCACCCAGAGCGAGGCCGGGGTGCGCGACCTCGACCGGATCGGCGACACCGTGGCCCTGCTCGAGGAACTGGACATTCCGCTTTTAGTGCACGGCGAGACCGACGGTTTCGTCATGGAGCGGGAGCGCGAGTTTCTGCCCGTCTACCAATGGCTGGCCGGGACCTTCCCCCGCCTGCGGCTGATCATGGAGCACATCACCAGTGCGGAGACCGTCGGCCTGCTCGAACGCTACGACAACCTCGCGGCCACCGTCACCCTGCACCACCTGCTCATCACCCTGGACGACGTGGCCGGCGGCCTGCTGCGGCCGGAGCTGTTCTGCAAGCCCATCGCCAAGACCCCGCGCGACCGGGAAGCGCTCCGCCAGGCGGTGTTCGCCGGCCACCCGCGGCTGTTCTTCGGCTCCGACTCGGCCCCCCACCCTCGCCACAAGAAAGAATGCCTGGGCTGCGCCGCCGGGGTGTTCTCGGCGCCGGTGGCCCTGCCCGGACTGGCCCAGTTGTTTGAGTCGGCCGGCTGCCTGGAGCGGCTGGACGGGTTCGTCAGTACCCATGCCCGCCGGTTCTACCGGATCACGCCGACGCCACGACCGATGCGCCTCGTTCAGAGGACCTGGCAGGTCCCGGAACGATATGAAACGATCACCCCCTTCCTGGCCGGCCAGACCCTCTGCTGGCAGGTCGAAAACGGCACAGTTACGCCGGAATTCATTGATCAAAAAGATTGAAGATGGTACCAAAAAGCCCGCGCCAGACCGTTCCGGTCTATTCCAGTGAACAGGGCCGGCTCTGCCCCGACTGCGGCTCTCCGGTCGCCGCCTGCACCTGTCGCCGCCAGCCTGTCGCGCCCCGCTCCGACGGCATCGTCCGGGTGGGACGGCAGACCAAGGGCCGCAAGGGCAGTGGCGTGACCACGGTCAGCGGCCTGCCCCTCACCCTGGACCAACTCCGTGACCTGGCCGCCCGGCTGAAAAAGCAGTGCGGCGCCGGCGGCGGGGTCAAGGACGGCGTGATCGAAATCCAGGGTGACCACCGCGACCTGCTGGTGGCCGCCCTGGGCCGGCTCGGCTACACCGTCAAACGGGCGGGCGGCTGATCCGCTGGCGCATCCGTGTGCAATGACCGTCCCGGCTTTCGGCAGCCGGCGGTCCGTTCCCTTTTTCTTAAAACCCTGGAGACCCCGCTATGCCGCAGTCCTATCCCCAGGCCTTTACCCGGAATTTTTTGGGTAATGCGCCCACCTGGTACAAGTTGACGATCCTCCTGTTCCTGATCGCCAACCCCATCCTGCTCAACATGTATGGGCCGTTCATCACCGGCTGGGTGCTCATCGGTGAGTTCATCTTCACCCTGGCCATGGCCCTGAAATGCTACCCCCTGCCGGCGGGCGGTCTGCTCGCCCTGGAGGCGGTGTTCATCGGCCTGACCAAGCCGGATACCGTCTACAAGGAGACGCTGGCCAACTTCGAGGTCATCCTGCTGTTGATCTTCATGGTCGCCGGCATCTACTTCATGAAGGATTTCCTGCGCTTCACCTTCACCCGCATCCTCGTCCGGGTGCAGTCGAAGATCCATATCTCCCTGCTCTTCTGTTTTGCCGGCGCCTTCCTCTCCGCCTTCCTCGACGCCCTCACCGTCACCGCGGTGATCATCGCCGTGGCCTATGGCTTCTACGACGTCTACCACCGCTACGTCTCCGGCAAGGAAGCCGGCGCCGGTGTCCACGACCTGGTCAGCGACCTGGCCCTGAAGGAACAGGAGCAGGCCGACCTCAAACAGTTCCGCTGCTTCCTGCGCAACCTGATGATGCACGGTGCCGTGGGCACTGCCCTGGGCGGGGTCTGCACCCTGGTGGGCGAGCCGCAGAACCTGCTCATCGGCAGCGTCATGGGCTGGCATTTCCCCGAGTTCTTCATCCAGGTGGCCCCGGTTTCCCTGCCGGTGCTGGTCGTCGGCCTGGCCACCTGCTACTTTGTCGAAAAAAAGAAATGGTTCACCTACGGCTGTGAGCTGCCCGGCCATATCCGTTCGCACCTGCTCGAAACCGAGGTCAAGATGGAGGCCAAGCGCGGCTTCAAGGGCAAGCTGCAACTGGCCGTCCAGGCCCTGGCCGGCATCTGGCTGATCGTGGCCCTGGCCTTCCACATGGCCGCGGTGGGTCTCATCGGCCTGTCGGTGATCGTGTTCCTGACCGCGCTGAACGGCATCATCGACGAGGGCCAGATCGGTCACGCCTTCGAGGAGGCCCTGCCCTTCACCGCCCTGCTGGTGGTCTTCTTCGCCGTGGTCGCGGTCATCCACGACCAGCACCTGTTCACGCCGGTGGTCGACTACGTGCTCAGCCTGCAGGGACAAAGCCAGCTGGTCGCCTACTACATCGCCAACGGCGTGCTCTCGGCCATCTCGGACAACGTCTTCGTGGCCACGGTGTACATCTCCGAGACCAAGCTGCACTTCATCGACATGCTCGCTGCCATCCCGAACAGCGGCATGACCGGCGAACAGCTCATGGCCAAGCTCGCCGACCCGCATGTGCCCCGCGCCGACGCCCTCGCCCAGCTGCCGCCGGCCGTGGCCGAGCAGGCGAAGGCCCTCATGCATCAACTGGACAGGCTGGCGGTGGCCATCAACACCGGCACCAACATCCCCAGCGTCGCCACCCCCAACGGTCAGGCCGCCTTCCTGTTCCTGCTCACCTCGGCCCTGGCCCCGGTCATCCGCCTGAGCTACGGCCGCATGGTGCTGCTCGCCCTGCCCTACACCATCACCATGTCCATTGCCGGCCTCGCCGCCACCTACCTGTTCCTCTGATCCCGGTTTCGTTCAACCGGACGCAGCAAAGGCGTATCGAGCAATCGATACGCCTTTTTTGTGCCCTCCGGCCGGGCCGTCTGCGGGTCCGCCCGCTCAGAGCCGCCGGCTGATGGCCCCTGCCAGCTCGTGCACGGCCATGGCGTAGTGGGTGCTCTGGTTGTAGCGGGTGATGGTGTAGAAATTGTCGTGGCCGACGAGGTACTGGTCGAAGTCACGGTGACGCAGCCGCAAGAGCCGCAGCTCGCCCTCGCAGCGGCACGGGGCCGCGGGCGACAGCCCGGCCTGGCGGAGCGTGCTGAGCGAGTAGCGGGTATGGAGCCCGGCCTGCAGATCCACGGTGGTGCGGGCGCTGAGCGGCGTCACCACCGGCTGGCCGGCCTGCCAGCCGTGGCTGGCGAAGTAGTGGGCAATGGAGCCGATGGCGTCTTCCGGGTGCCACAGGTCGCGGCGGCCGTCCCCGTTGAAGTCCACCGCCCACTTGCGGAAACTGCTCGGCATGAACTGGCCCAAGCCCATGGCCCCGGCAAACGAGCCGCGCGGCCGGGCCGGATCGAGCCGCTCCTGGCGGGCCATGAGCAGGAACTGTTCAAGTTCGCCCTGGAAGAACGCCGACCGCCGGGCGTAGTCGAAGCCGAGCGTGGTGAGGGCGTCGAGAATCCGGTCCCGGCCCAGCACCTCGCCGAAGTTGGTCTCCACCGCGAGGATGCCGAGGATGTAGCCGGGCGGCACGCCGTACTCGCGGCCGGCGCGATCCAGCGCCGCCCGGTAGCGGCGGGCAAAGGCCACGCCTTTGGCGATGCGGCGCTCGTCGAGAAACTGGGAACGGTAGCGGCTCCAGCCGCCGACAGGAGGCGGTTTTTTCATCTGTCGGTCACTGCGCGCGAGATAGTCGAGGGTCCACTGCCGGCGCCGCGCCTGGGAAAACAGGCCGTTCAGGTAGGTCCGGTCCAGGCCGTGACGGCTGGCCATCAGTTCGATGAACCGCTCCAGGCTGGCGTAGCCGGCAAAGTCGCCAGTGACCCGCTCGGCCCGGTAGCTGCCGACCAGGGGCTCCACCGGCCGCTCGAGTACCGGCTGCTGCGGTCGTGGCGGCGGCGCCACCGGTTCCGGCGAGAAGCTGCAGCCGCCCAGCCCGGTGGCAACAACCAGAACCCAGGTAACCAGGAACGGGATTCGCCGGCCGCGGTCCGGCCGCCGTGCTTGGATGGGGGCGGCCGGGCCGCCGGTTCGGGTGGAGATGCGCATTGTGGCAGTCGGGTGGAGGTGCGGTGTGCGTCCGCCCGCTCAGCGGTGGGCGGCGTTGATCTTCTCGAGAATGTCACCGCCTGGACAGAGGTCCGCCTCGGTGAGGCTGTTCAGCGGCCGCAGGCTGGTGTTGAGAATCTCGTGGGTGTCCATGGACTCCGGGTTGACGTAGAGCACGCCGGTGAGGATCACACCTTCGGCCTTGTGGTCCTCCAGGCTGTCGATGGCCTGGCGGCGGTCGGTGACGTCCACATCCGGGCTGTGCTTGTGCAGGCGGATCTCCGACTCGTCGTGCAGGACCACGGTGGCCACGGCATCGTCGTCGTAGTCGGCGTCGATGGTCTGGCGGAAGGGGACGAAATCCACCGTGCCGGTGGCCTCGCTGTGCTCGCGCACCCAGTGGTAGCTCTTGGTCGACTCCGGGTTGTTGTTGAAGGTGACGCAGGGCGAGATCACATCGATGAACGACAGCCCCTTGTGGGCGAGCCCGGCCTTGATGAGCGGCACCAGCTGGCGCTTGTCGCCGGCGAAGCTGCGGGCCACGAAGCCCGCACCCAACTGGATGGCCAACTCGCACAGGTCGATGGACTCGAGCGGGTTGACCCCGCCCTTCTTGCTGCGCGTGCCCTTGTCCGCGGTGGCCGAGTACTGCCCCTTGGTCAGGCCGTAGCAGCCATTGTTCATGACGATGTAGAGCATGTCCAGGTTGCGCCGCACCGCGTGCACGAACTGGCCCATGCCGATGGAGGCGGTGTCGCCGTCGCCGGACACGCCCAGGTAGATGAGGTCGCGGTTGGCCATGTTGGCGCCGGTGGCGATGGAGGGCATGCGGCCGTGCACGGTGTTGAAACCGTGGGCGCGGTTGAGGAAATAGGCCGGCGTCTTGGACGAGCAGCCGATGCCCGAGAGCTTGACGATACGGTGCGGCTCCAGGGCCAGCTCGAAGCAGGCCTGGATGATGGCGTTGCAGATCGAGTCGTGGCCGCAGCCTGCGCACAGGGTGGAGAGGCCGCCCTCGTACTCGCGACGGGTGTAGCCGGCGGCGTTCGGCGGCAGTTCCGGGTGGCGGAAGGTCGGGCGCTGGAAGGTCATGGCGTTTCTCCTTGGCCGGGGACGGCCGGGGGAATGGACACACCGCGTTCCGCCAGGGCCGACTCCAGGGCCTGGACCAGGAAGCGGCTGGCCACGGGCAGGCCGTCGTAGCTGGTGATGCTGACCAGGCGCTCCGGCGCCAGGTCGCCCTCGCTGATGAGCAGGGTGCGCATCTGGCCGTCGCGGTTCTGCTCGATGACGAACACCAGCTCACGCCGGTTGATGAAATCGAACACCTCGGGCGGGAAGGGAAAGGCGCGCAGGCGCAGGGTGTCGATGACCAGGCCGCGGGCGCCAAGTTCCTCCAGGGCCTCGTAGGCCGAGGGCGTGGTCGAGCCGAAGAAGATCGCGCCCAGGCGGGAGGGCGGGCTGGAGGCGCGAATGCGGGGCCGGGGCATGAGCGTGCGCGCGGTCTGCCACTTGAGCGCCAGCCGCTCCATGGTGCGCAGGTAGGCGCCGCTGTCCTCGGTGTAGGCCGAGTACTCGTCGTGCGAGGTGCCGCGGGTGAAGTACACGCCCCGTTCCGGGTGGGTGCCGGGCAGGGTGCGGCTGCCGATGCCGTCACCGTCCGTGTCCAGGTACCGGCCCCAGGTGGCGGTCAATGCTTCGAGCCGGTCCGCGTCGAGCACCTTGCCGCGGTCGTAGCGCCGGGCCGGATCCCAGGCGAGCGGCGGGGCAAAGTGGTCGTTCATGCCCAGGTCCAGGTCGCTCATGACGATCACCGGCGTTTGCAGCCGCTCCGCCAGGTCAAAGGCCCGGGCGGTCATGTCAAAGCACTCGCGCGGGTCGCAGGGCAGGAGCAGCGGGTGTTTGGTGTCGCCGTGGGAGGCATGGGCGCAGGCGAGCAGGTCGGACTGCTGGGTGCGGGTGGGCATGCCGGTGGACGGCCCCACCCGCTGCACATTGATGAGCACCACCGGCACTTCGGCGAAGTAGGCCAGGCCGAGGAACTCGGTCATGAGCGACACGCCTGCGCCCGAGGTGGCGGTGAAGGCGCGGGCCCCGTTCCACGAGGCGCCGATGACGATGCCGATGGCCGCCAGTTCGTCCTCGGCCTGGACGATGGCCACGCGCAGCCGGCCGGTGTCTGCCTCCACCCGGTATTTCCCGGCATAGCGGCCAAACGCCTCGATGATCGAGGTGGACGGGGTTATCGGGTACCAGCCGACCACGGTGGCGCCGCCGTACAGGGCGCCGAGCGCGGCGGCGGTGTTGCCGTCCATGATGATGGCGTCGCCCACCCGGTCGCTCTGCTGCACCTTGAGCCGGCAGGTGTCCGGGAAATGGCCGCGGGCGTAGGCGTGGCCGATCTCCAGGGCGTGGATGTTGGGCTCGGCCAATTTGGGGTTCTTTTCGAACTGGCGGCGCAGGCTGTCGGCGAGCACCGCCAGGTCCATGTCAAAGAGCGCGGCCAGGGCGCCGACATAAAGGATGTTCTTGAGCAGCGGCCGCATGCGTACGTTGGCCACCGCCTCGTTGACCAGGTGGGTGAGCGGGATACCGATCAGGGTGACGTCGTCCCGCAGGAAGTCCTCGGGCAGCGGCCGGGAGGAATCGTAGAGGAAATAGCCGCCCGGCTCGAGGCCGTCGTAGTCCTGGCGCAGGGTCTGGCCGTTGACCGCCACCACCAGGTCGTAGCCGCCGCGCCGGCCGACGTGGCCGGCCTCGTTCACCCGCACCTCGTACCAGGTGGGCAGCCCCTGGATATTCGAGGGGAAGATGTTCTTCGGGCTGACCGGCACGCCCATGCGGAACACCGCCTTGGCGAACAGGTTGTTGGCACTGGCCGAACCCGAGCCGTTGACGTTGGCGAACCGGATGACAAAATTGTTGACCGCTGCCAGCTGCTTCATACCTGTCCTGCCTGTGCTGAATGGTAGAGGAATTTCTGCATCTCCCAGGCCGAGGTCGGGCACCGCTCGCTGCACACGCCACAGTGCAGGCAGAGGTTCTCGTCCTTGACCATCACCCGGCCGGTGCCGAGCGGCGGGCTGACGTACAGGCTCTGGCCGAGGTTGCTGGCCGGGGCGCGCAGGCGCGAGCGCAACTCCTCCTCGCTGCCGTTGTCGACAAAGCTGATGCAGCTCTCCGGGCAGGCGTCGGCGCAGGCGTCGCACTCGATGCACTCGGCCGCGCGGAACACGGTCTGCACGTCGCAGTTGAGGCAGCGCGCCGCCTCGGCCTGGCCAACCTCGCGGTCGAAGCCCAACTCCACCTCGAGCAGCCGGTCGCGCAGGGTCTTGTGCTTGGCCACCGTGGCCACGGCCTGACGGCCGGTTTCCACCACCCGGTTGTCGTAGAGCCAGTCGTGCACGCCCATCTTCTGGCCGGCCAGGTTGACCCGGGGCGCCGGCCGCTCGTCGAGGGAACGCCCCCGGCAGAACAGGTCGATGGAAATGGCCGCCTCGTGGCCGTGGGCCACGGCGGTGATGATGTTGCGCGGGCCGAAGGCGGCGTCACCGCCGAAGAACACCCGCCCCACGGTGGACTGCAGGGTGAGCGGGTCGAGCACCGGCAGCCCCTGCGGGGTAAAGTCGATGCCCGCGTCCGCCTCGATCCAGGGAAAGGCGTTGAGCTGGCCCACGGCCAAGAGCACCTCGTCGCAGGCCAGGAACACCGGCTCCTCGCCGGTGGGTACGAGACGGCGCCGGCCGTCAGCGTACACGGCCCGCACCCGGGTGAAGCGCATGCCCACAAGGCGCCCGTCCTCGAGGACAAAGGCCTGGGGCACGTGGTTGTCGAGGATCGGGATATCCTCGGCCTCGGCCTCCTCGATCTCCCAGGGCGAAGCCTTCATCTCCGCCCGCGGGCTGCGCACCACCACCCGCACCTCCTCGCCGCCCAACCGGCGGGCGGTGCGGCAGCAGTCCATGGCGGTGTTGCCGCCGCCGAGCACCAGCACCCGCCGGCCGATGGAGGCCACGTGGCGGAACACCACCCCGGCCAGCCAATCGATGCCCACGTGGATCCACGGGTCGCCCTCGCGGCGGCCGGGCAGGTCGGGCAGGTCGCGGCCGCGCGGCGCGCCGGTGCCGACGAAGATGGCGTCGTAGTCCTCGGCCAGCAGCGCCTTGAGGCTTGCCACCCGGTGGTTGAAGCGGGCGTGCACGCCCATGTCGAGGATGGTCTGCACCTCGCCCATGAGCACCGGCTCGGGCAGGCGGAACGAGGGCAGTTGGCTGCGCATGAAGCCGCCGCCCCGGGATTGATCGTCGTAGAGGTCGACCGTGTAGCCGAGCGGCAGCAGGTCGCGGGCCACAGTCAGCGAGGCCGGGCCGCCGCCGATGAGGGCGATGCGCTTGCCGTTTTTCCGGGCGGGCACAGGCGGCACGAAGGCCAGGTCCGGGTCGCGGTGGTCGGCGCAGAACCGCTTCAGCCGGCAGATGGCCACCGGCTCCCGCTCCACCCGGCCGCGGCGGCAGGCCGGCTCGCAGGGCCGGTCGCAGACCCGGCCAAGCACGCCGGGAAAGACGTTGGACTCCCAGTTGAGCCGGTAGGCCTCGTCGAAGCGTTTCTCGCTGATCAGGCGGATGTACTCCGGCACCGGGGTATGGGCCGGGCAGGCGTACTGGCAGTCGATCACCTTGTGAAAGTATTCCGGGTTGTCGGTATCGGTCGGTTGCACGGGGAAACTCCGGGGTGGCAGGGGACGCGGGCACACGGGAAACATTCCTGTTGGGCCCAGAATAGAAGACAGGGGCGGAGAAGGAAAGGGTTTTTTCTCGGCCACGGTCGGGCCTTGCGGGGTCGGACGCCCCGGTTGGCGGACTGATTGTGCATGACAAGGAGGGACGCATGGGGTACAGAGCCAGCCGAAACCGACCGCCTCCGGCGCGGTCCCCGATCGTCCCGACCCGACCCGGCAACCACCGCAGAGCGGGCCGCAGCCAAAAAGAGAATCATGCCCGAGCCGTCCGCCGCCGACCGTCAGCCCCTGCCCCCGACCGCCATTGCCGCCCGGATCAGCAAAGAGGACATCAACCTCCTGCCGCTCGGCGGCTGGGAGGGGCCGGTGAAGGTGGTGCAGCGCGTCGACGACCTGGAGCCGGCCCTGGCGCGGCTGGCGAGCGCCGACCTGCTCGGCTTCGACACCGAGACCCGGCCGGCCTTCCGCAAGGGGCAGAGCTTTCCGCCCAGCCTGCTCCAGCTCGCCACCGCGGACGAGGTCTTTCTCTTCCAGCTCAAACACGTCGGCCTGCCGGGCGCGCTGCTCCGGCTGCTCGCAGACCCGACCGTCGTCAAGGCCGGGGTGGGGCTCGATTTCGACCTGAAGAGCCTGCAGGAGCTGCGCCCCTTCCAGCCGCGCGGCTTCGTCGACCTGGCGCGCATCGCCCGGCAGAAAGGCATCCGCAACAACGGCCTGCGCGGCCTGGCCGCCGCGGTCTGCGGCATCCGCATCTCCAAGTCGGCCCGGACCACCAACTGGGCCAACGACCTGCTCACCCCCCAGCAGATCCGCTACGCGGCCACCGACGCCTGGATCGGCCGCGAACTCTTCCTCCGCCTCGATAGCCTGCCCGACCGGCCGCGCGACTGAGCGGACCGCACCCGCCCACACTCCCCGACCGGTTCAGAACAGCTGATTGCCGAACGGCTGCGCGCCCTCGCGGATGCGCTCCAACTGGTCGGCCAGCTCGCGGGTCTCGGTCTGCCAATAGGTGCGCGAGCCGAAATCCGGGATCACCGGCGAGTGGCCGTCCTCGACCACCTGGCGGGCGCACCAGGCCGAGTAGTGGACGTAGCGCATGGCCCGCAACGGTTCGATCAGCCTGAGACTGGTCCGGTCGAAGGGCCGGAAGGTCTCGTAGCCCTCGATGAGCAGGTCCGCCTCCACGGCCGAATCAGCCAGGGTGCCGGGCAGCAGCATCCAGAAGTCCTGCACCGGCGCGCCCACGGCCATGTCGTCGAAATCGATGAGGTGGAGCGACTCGCCCGGCCGGTCGATGATGTTGCCCCGATGGCAGTCGCCGTGGATGCGGATCGATTCGGCCCGGGCGAACAGCGGCGTGATCTCGTCGACGATGGCCGCGGTCACCTGCTCGTAGGCGGGCGCCAGGTCCGCGGGCAGGAGGCCGCTGGCGCGGAGAAAGTCGAGGTGGGCCCGGGTCGAGGCCTGCGGGTGCAGGCGGGGCCGGTCCTGCGGCTGGCGGCGCGCGCCCACCTGGTGCAGCCGGCCGAGCAGGCGGCCCATGGCCAGCCACTGGTCGTCGGTGAACTCGTCCGGGTAGCGGCCGCCCTTCTTCTCGTACAGGGCGAACAGCAGCCGGCCGTGCTCTCCGAGGGTGGCGCCGTTCTGCAGGGGAAGCGGCGCGATCACCGGGATCTCCTCGGCGGCCAGTTCCAGGAGGAAGTCGTGCTCGTCCTGCACGCCGGCCCGCGACCATCGGCCCGGCCGGTAGAACTTGATCACCAGGCCCCGGCCGTCCCGATCGGCCAGTTCGTAGACCCGGTTGATGTAGCTGTTGTAGGGCCGGCACAGGTTGGTGCAGCGCACCCCGAGGGCTGCTTCAGCCAGGTCGAGGATGAGCGGCGGGGTCAGGCCGTGGAAAGCGTCGTGGTCGTGACGGGGCGGTTCGGGATGCATGGTTCTGCCTTCTTTTGTGGTATGCGTTCGCCGGCCCGCGACCGCGGTCGCAGCCGAAATTCCTTGAATAGACCGGCTTTTATGCTATATCCATGATACCAGCAAGACGGCATCCCTGCACCCACTTCAACGTGACCGCAGGGGCGCCGACGCCGGGTGCGCGACCCGGCCCGCACCTATCCAGCCAGACCGCCGCGGCTTGCGGCGCGCGGCTTCCAGCACGATCAACACGAACACTTCAGGGAGGTCACCAATGAAAAAATGGGAATGCACGGTGTGCGGCTACATCCATGAAGGCGACGAGCCGCCGGACGAGTGCCCGGTCTGCGCCGCCGACAAGAGTATGTTTGTCGAGGTGGTCGAGCAGGCCGCCGCGGCCGAACCAGCCGCCAGCGCCGAGCCGGCCGCTTCACCTGCCGCACCGGCACAACCCGCCGGCAAACAGGGGCTGCCGGCCACCCTGCTCGCCTTTGCCACCACCCAGATCCTCCGCCACCACCTCCACCCGATCATGGTGCACACGCCCAACGGGATCGTGCCGATGGCGGTCATTTTCCTGTTCATCGCCGCCCTGTTCACGGCACCGCTGTTCGACATCGCCGCCCTGTACAGCCTGGTGTTCGTGCTCATCGCCATGCCCGCGGTGCTCGGCACCGGCTACATCGTCTGGCAGGAGCGCTACCGCGGCGCCATGACCTCCATCTTCAAGCTGAAAATCGGCGCCTCGATCGTGGCCACGGTGTCGCTGGTCATCCTGCTCATCTGGCGGGCCCTGCAGCCGGCCGTGCTCACCACCCCCTCGGCCGGGCGCTGGTTCTTCCTGATCCTGGCCGTGATCATGCTCGGAGCGGTCGGACTGGCCGGCCACATGGGCGGCAAGCTCGTGTTCGGCAGCCGGAACTACTGAGAAAAAACTCAGGAAACCGTATCAGATAATTTTTATTCCTATTATTCTTGCCAGCCGCCAAGGTCTGCTGTATTGTTCGGCTTGCAGTGCTGAGGCCGCCCCGGTGCGACGAGCCGGCAACCCCGCCGCAGGGGCGTCCACAGTGCTGCCGCCTTATTTGAGCCAAATGCAGGGCCCGGACAGAAAGGCCCGTACCCATCACTCCCATCCACCATGGAGGACAGCGCATGACCACGACCAAAGACAATCTCAAGGAAGCATTCTCCGGCGAAAGCCAGGCCAACCAGAAATACCGCGCCTTTGCCAAGAAGGCCGAGGCCGAGGGTTTTGCCAACATCGCCAAGCTGTTCCGCACCACCGCCGAGGCTGAGCGCATCCACGCCGAGGGCCACCTCAAGGCGCTCGACATGATCGCCAGCACCGCCGAGAACCTTCAGTCGGCCATCGACGGCGAGACCTACGAGTTCACCACCATGTACCCGCCCATGGTCGAGAAGGCCAACGCCGACGGCCACAAGGCCAAGACCATGTTCAAGTTCGCGGTCGACGCCGAGGCCGTCCACGCCGATATCTACGTTAAGGCCCTGGAGGCGGTGAAGAAGGGCGTGGACATGGATGTGAAGGAATTCTACCTCTGCCCGGTGTGCGGCTACATCGAGTTGGGCAAGGCCCCGGAGAAGTGCCCGGTCTGTGGCGCCAAGCAGGCCATGTTCACCCAGATCGCCTGATTTCGCCCGGTTGCCGGGCAGCGGCGCGGCACGCCCGCCCTGCCTGGCAGACGAGAACAAAAAGCCCCGCGACACGCCCGTGTCGCGGGGCTTTTTTTGTTCCCGTCGCTCGTCGCCCGCAGCGAACGGGACACGAATGGTTATTTCGGGATCATGGTCGCGTACTGCCGCTCCACCGCCTTGGCATCCGCGCACAGCCGGTCGTGCACCTGCTCTGACATCGGGTCCGGGAAGATCTCCTCCTTGTCGGCAACGATCCCGGCGACAACGGCCGCGGCGACCTCGGCCGGGGTGGCCTTGGGGATATCCAGGCCGGCGGTCAGGCGGGTGTCCACCGGACCGGGGTAGACGCCGACCACGCGCACGCCGCGCGGCGCCAGTTCGGCCCGCACCCCCTGGACGAGCGAGTGCAGGGCCGCCTTGGAGGCGCAGTAGGTGCCGTTGATGGGCAGGTTGACCAGGCCGATGATGGAGACGATGGTCACGATCATGCCCTGCCGCCGAGTCAGCACCGGTGCGAAGGCCCGGCACATGGCGAGCGTGCCCAGGTAGTTGACCTCGATCTCCGCGCGCGCATCCTCCATGCCGGTGGGGCCGAGCAGCCACATGTTGCGGTTGACGCCGGCGTTGTTGACGAGGATGTCCGTGTCCGGGCACCGATCCGCCGCCCGGGCCACGGACCCGGCGTCGGTGACATCCAGCGGGACCACCGCCACCCCTTCGCCATACTGCCGCACGAGCGGCTCGACAGCGGTCACATCGCGCGCCGCCGCATAGACCCGCGCCGCCCCGCGTTCCACCAGTTCGGCCACCAGGGCCCCTCCGATGCCGCCGCCGGCACCGCTGACCAACACGTTCTTTCCCTGTACGTCCATCAGATGCTCCCTTGAAAAATGTCTCGCGGCTACGGCCGGGCCGGCCGGCACCGCATCGCTCAGGCCAATCCCGTGAACCCGGCCCGCCGGCGGGTGTTGACAGGCCCACCGGAACACAGCATTATGACCCGATCCTCCGCCGCCCGGACCCCTTTTCCGCTGCCAGCGCCTGTCGCGCCGGCCTGCGGGCGGCCCTGCCCATGAACAACGCCATGCACCGACCGAGTACCGCCATCCGCCTGGCCACCTTTCTCGCCCTCATCGCCGCCCTCCTCACCGCCGCCCAGAGCGGTTTCATTCTCCTGCGCGGCGATACCTTCTGCCTGAACGAGGGCTGCCGGGTGGTCGAGGATCTGACCCGGGTCCCGCCGCTGGTCGTCAACCTGGCCGGGCTCGCGTTCTTCCTTGCCCTCATCTTTGGGTTGCGCGCCTCGGGCAGCCTGCGGCGCCGCCTGCCGCGCTTCGTCGCCCCGCTGCTGCTCGCCGGCCTGGCGGTGGAGGGCGTGCTCTTCGGCTTCCAGCTGTTCGTGGCCGAGGCTTTCTGCAGCTACTGCCTGGCCGTTCTGGGTGCGGTGGTGGCCCTCAACCTGCTGCTCGGGGCCCGCCAGGCCGCGCACGGCCTGCTCTTCTTCCTCGCCGCCCTGCTCGCCTTTTCCAGCCTGGAACTGGAGCGGCCCGGCCAGGGCGGCGCCGCCCTCAAGGACGGCATCTTCGCCAGCCGCACCGGCACGGCGGCGGACAGCGAACACCACCTATTCTATTCCTCCACCTGCGCCCACTGCGAACGGGTGATCGGGTCGCTGCGCACAAGCTCCGGGGCGACCGTCCTTTTCCACCCCATCGACCGGGTGCAGGGACTGGACCTGCCGGGCGCGCAGCTGCGCGGCGACTATGATGCCGACGCCAACCGGGCCCTGCTCACCGGGCTCGGCCTGGACGAGATCCCGGTGCTGATCACGAAAACCGCTGAAGGCTACTCCATCCTGCGCGGGGAAACCGCCATCAGCGCCCGCCTCGGGCAGCCGGCGGCTCCGGCCGCGGCGAACGGCCAGTCCTCGGTCCCGACCGCACCGCTGATCCCGGGCCTGCCCCCCACCACGCAGGGTGAGGGCTGCCAGGTCGATACCGACTGCGACACCCCGCCCGCCGCACCCTCCCGGCCGGCCCTTCCGTAAACCCGGCCGCTACTCCCGGGCCGCGGCCAGGGCCTGGTCCAGGTCCCAGCAGATATCCTCGATATCCTCGAGACCGATGCTCAGACGCACCATGTCCGCGGTCACCCCGGACTGACGCAGTTCCTCCTCACCCAGCTGGCTGTGAGTGGTACTGGCCGGGTGGATGGCCAGGCTCTTGGCGTCGCCCACGTTGGCCACGTGGCTGAACAGGTGCAGGCTGTCGATGAACCTTTGCCCGGCCGCCCGGCCGCCGCGGATGCCAAAGGTGAGGATCGCCCCGGCCCCGAGCGGCAGGTATTTTTGGGCCAGCTCGTGGCTGGGATGGTCGGCCAGGCCCGGGTAGGAGACCCAGGCCACCTCGCGGTGGTCCCGCAGGAATGCCGACGCCCGGCCTGCGTTGGCCACGTGCCGCTCCATGCGCAGGCTCAGGGTCTCCACGCCCTGCACGGTCATCCAGCTGTTGAACGGCGAGGCGGACACGCCGAGATCGCGCAGCATCTGCACCCGCGCCTTGAGGATGAAGGCCGCCGGCCCGAGCGTGCTGTACACCAGGCCGTGGTAGGAGGGGTCCGGCTCGGTGAAGCCGGCGAACCGGCCCGAGGCCCAGTCGAAGCTGCCGCCATCGACCAGCAGGCCGCCCAAACAGGTGCCGTGGCCGTTGAGGAACTTGGTGGTGCTGTGCGTGACCACGTTCGCGCCCCATTCGAGCGGCCGGCACAGGTAGGGGGTGGCCAGGGTGTTGTCGATGACCAGCGGCAGCCGGTGCTCACGGGCGATGACGCCCACCGCCTCGAAGGGGAACACGGTCAGCCCCGGGTTGCCCAGGGTCTCGCCGTAGATGAGGCGGGTGTTCGGCCGGATGGCGCGGGCGAATGCCTCCGGGTCGGCCGGGTCGACAAAGGTGGTGTCAATGCCCAGGCGGGGGAAGGTGTAGCGCAGCTGATTGTAGGTGCCGCCATACAGGCTGCCGCTGGAGACGATGTGGTCGCCCGCCGAGCACAGGGTGAGGAAGGCGAGCGTCTGCGCGCCGTGGCCGCTGCTCGCCGCCAGGCCGGCGATGCCCCCCTCCAGGTCCGCCACTCGCTGCTCGAGTACGTCGGTGGTCGGGTTCATGATGCGGGTGTAGATGTTGCCCGACTCCCTGAGGGCGAACAGGTCGGCCGCGTGCCGGCAGTCGCGGAACAGGTAGGAGCTGGTCTGGTAGAGGGGCAGGGCCCTGCTGCCGGTGAGGGGATCCACGGTCTGGCCGGCGTGGAGCTGACGGGTGGCAAAGCCGTAGCGGCGGGTCTGGTCGGTCATGAACTCTACTCCTTGAAGGGGGATCGTCGGCTGCGGGGGTGCGGGCGCCTCGGCCCTGGCCCGTGTACCCGGTCGTCGCCGCGGCAGCGGCGGGACGGATACTGTACCCGATCCGGGGGCAAAGAACGAGTCTTCCCTGCCCGCCACGGCCGCCACGCGCCTGCCGGCCGCCGGCCGGCAAAAGCGGTTGACGGTCCCCCTTTTCTCTGCCATGCTGCGACCGTTTCTGCCCGGGCCGGTCGGCACGGCCTCTCCCCCCGCAATGGAGTGCACAGCATGCAGATCGGCGTTCTCAAGGAAATCAAGACAGAGGAAAACCGGGTGAGCATGACCCCGTCAGGGGTCGAGATCCTGGCCCGGGCGGGCCACCGGGTGATGATCGAACAGGGTGCCGGGCTGGGCAGCGGTTTCGACGACGACCAGTACCGCGCGGCCGGGGCGGAGATCGCGGCCACGCCCGAGGCCATCTACGCCCAGGCCGAGCTGGTGCTGCACGTCAAGGAGCCGCAGCCGCAGGAATACGGCCTGATCCGCCCCGGGCAGGTCCTGTTCACCTACTTCCACTTCGCCGCCTCCGAGTCCCTGACCCGGGCCATGCTGGCCAGCGGGGCGGTGTGCATCGCCTACGAGACGGTCACCGACCGCCAGGGCACCCTGCCCCTGCTCACGCCGATGAGCGAGGTCGCCGGCCGCATGGCCGCCCAGGAGGCGGCCCGCTGCCTCGAACGCACCCAGGGCGGCCGGGGCGTGCTGCTCGGCGGCGTGACCGGGGTCGAACCGGCGGTGGTCCTGGTGCTCGGCGGCGGCATGGTCGGCACCGAGGCGGCGCGCATCGCCAGCGGCCTCGGCGCCAGTGTCTACCTGCTCGACCTGAGCCTGCCTCGGCTGCGTCACCTGGCCGAGACCCTGCCGAAGAACTGCATCCCGCTGATGTCCTCGCCGGCCGCCATCCGCGAACTGCTGCCGCGCGCGGACGCGGTGATCGGCGCGGTGCTCGTCCACGGTGCGCGCACGCCCCGGCTGATCACCCGGGAGATGCTCGCCCTGCTGCGGCCGGGGGCCGTGCTGGTGGACGTGGCCATCGACCAGGGCGGCTGTTTCGAGACCTCGCGCCCCACCACCCACGACCAGCCGGTGTACGAGGTCAACGGTATCCTCCACTACTGCGTGGGCAACATGCCAGGCGCCGTGCCCCTGACCTCGACCCGGGCCCTGACCAACGCCACCCTGCCCTACGTCCGCACCCTGGCCGACAGGGGCTGGCGCCGGGCCGTGCAGGAGGACCCGGGGCTGGGCGCGGGCGTGAACGTCGCCGATGGGGTGATCACCTGGCCCGGCGTGGCCGAGGCCTTCGGTCTGCCCTGCACCCCGCTGGCACAACTGCTCGACCGCTCCGGCACGCCCGCCTAATCCCGCCCCTCCTCCACCGGCCGGCCGGGATGCAGGCTGACGATCCCGGCCGCGGCCAGCCCTTCGATTGCCCCGTCCGTCAACCCGGCCAAGCGGAGCAGTTCGGCCGTGCCCTCGCCCACCGCCGGCGGCTGCAGGCGCAGCGGAAAACTGCGGCCGCCGAGCCGCAGCGGCAGCCCGGGCAACCGCACCCGGCCGCCCGCGGGCGTGGCCGTGTCGATCAGGCCGCCCGAGGCCGCGAGGTGCGGATCCTCCCACAGATCCTCGGGCCGGTTGACCGGGGCAAAGGGAATCCCCGCCCGCTCGGCCAGTTCGACCAGGGCAGCGGCCTCCAGCCGCCCCAGGCGGGCACGCAGTTCCGGCAGCAGCCAGGCCGCCTCGAGCCGGCCCCGGTTGGTGGCCAGCTGCGGGTCGTCCGCCCAGTCGGCAAAGCCGAAGGTCTGGCAGAACCGCTGCCAGTGACGGTCCGAGGTGAGACCGATGAACACCTGCCGGTTGTCCGCGGTGGTGAAGAGTTCGTACACCGCCCAGGTGCGGGCCCGCTCCGGCATGGGCCGGGTCGGTTCGCCACTGATGGCCGCTCCGGCCATGTGCTGGCCCATGAGCAGGGCCACCGACTCGAACAGCGAGGCCTGGACCAGTTGGCCCACATCCGAGTGCTCGCGCTCGCGCAGGGCGGCGAGGATGCCGACCGCGGCCAGGCTGCCGCTGAGGATGTCGGTGACCGAGGCCCCGGCGCGCAGCGGCCGGCCGCTCGGCCCGGTCATCCAGGCCAGACCGCCGAGCATCTGCACCACCTCGTCCAGGGCCTGGCGCTGCGCATACGGCCCGGGCATGAACCCCTTGAGAGCGCAGAACACGATGCGCGGGTTGCGCGCCCGGCAGTCCTGCCAGCCGATCCCCAGCCGGTCCACCGTGCCCGGGGCGAAGTTTTCGATGATCACGTCGGCGTGTTCCACCAGGCGGAGAAACAGCTCCCTGCCACGGTCGTGTTTCAGATCGATGGCCAGGCTCTGCTTGTTGCGGTTGAAGCAGGTGAAAAAACCGGCGCCGAACCCCGAAAGGTGGCGGGTGTCGTCGCCCCGGCCGGGCCGCTCGACCTTCCAGACCTCGGCGCCCAGATCGGCGAGGATCAGGCCGCAGGCCGGGCCCATGATGTTGTGGCCGAGTTCGAGCACGCGCACCCCGGCCAGCGGCAGGGGCGCCTCGGCTGGTCCCCCGGCCTGGTCGGCAACCAACTCAGCCCTCCTCCTCGAGGGTGAACTTCCAGGCGCAGAACCACCCCTCCGGGTGCGGGTCCGGCGGGCAGCCGACGCATTCGGTTCGGATGCGCGGGTCGATGGCCCGGGCGAAGAACGGGTACTCGACCAGGCCGGCGGATTTGCACGGGTAGTCGGCCAGCCCCTTGCGCTGGCGGGCCGCCTGCACCCGGCACTTGTTCATGTAGAAGATGATGCAGTTGTCGTCCACATCCTCGATGGACTGCTCGTTGATAAAGGCGTACATGCGCAGGGCCAGCGCCTGTTTCAGGGCCGGGATGCCGCCCCGCGCCGGCAGGCCGAGCAGCTTCTTGATGCGGGTCGCCTCGAAGGGCGAGAACCGCGTCCAGCAGGTGTCGTTGCAGCGCTTGGCCTCACCCATGCCGAAGCGGTGCTCCACCGCCTGGAACCAGATGCCGTCGTTGGCCAGCCAGTTGATGCTCAGCTTCTCGATCAGGTCGACCAGCGTCTCCCGCGGCAGGGCGGCAAGGGCCGCGGGCACGCCGTCCGTCACCGGAAAGCCGAGCGTCTTGCCGAGCCGGTCCATCTGGTTGCCCAGGCTGGCCGTCCACACCTCCTCCTCCACCGCCATGGCCTGCTCAAGCCCCACCTGGTGGGCCACCTCGGCCATCCAGGCGCCGTAGTGGACCAGGATCCGGTGGAACCCGTCCATCACCACCCGGACCAGCATGTCGTTGTCCGCCTGCTCGATCGTCCTGTTCGTTGTTCCCATCCGGTCTGTCCTCCCTTGGTGTCGTGAAAAAAGCGCGGCCGGCCCGATGCGGGCCGTTGGTCTCTGGTGATACCACGTCCGGCCGCGGGCTTCAATGCGGCGGGTGGCTGATGGCGTGCCGGCAAACGGCGGCGGACGGCCTCAGTCGCCGTCGAGCACCGTGCGGATCTTGCCGGCCAGATCGGGGAAGGAGAAGGGTTTGGCGAGCAGGGGCAGGCCCGCATCGAGCACCACCAGGTTGGCGATGAGGTGGAGCGGATAGCCGGACATGTACACCACCCTGATGCCGGGGTGCAGGGCCTGAATTTTTGGCACCAGGTCGTGGCCGCCCATCTCGGGCATGATCACATCGGTGAGCAGCAGGTGGATCGGGCCGCTGTAGTGCTGGGCCAGGCGCAGGGCATGGGCGGGGCCGGCCGCGGGCAGCACCGTGTAGCCCAGGGCCTCGAGCATGCGCTGGGCGATCTTCAGGATCGAGGTCTCGTCGTCGACGATCAGCAGGGTCTCGTCGCCGCCCACGGGCGGCTCGCCCGTGTCCGCGGCCGGGTCGGGGTCGCCTTCGCCGGGTTCGCGGGCGGGCAGATGCAGGCGCACGGTGGTTCCCAGGACCGGATCGCGCTCGACCTCCACCCGGCCGTCCAGCCGCCCGACCATGGCCTCGACCATGGCCAGGCCGGTTGCCGTCCCCGCTCCGGTGGCGCCGCGGCCGCTGTGCCGCAGGGTCAGGCTGACCTGGCCAACGGTCCCGGCGACCGCAATGGCGTCCGTGGCCAGGGTGATGCTGCCGACGCCGCTCATCTCCTCGCAGGCATCGGCGCACAGGAGGATGAGCATCTGGCCCAGATGGGTGGGGTCCAGGCGCACCGGCGGCAGCCCGGCGGACGGCTGCCAGTGCAGGGCGATACCGTCGCCGACCAGGCTTTCCAGCAGGCCCAGGGTTTCGTTGACGGTCTCGTTCACGTCGAGCACCCGCGGGGTGGCGGGCTCGTCCCGGGCAAAGGCGCGCAGATGCCGGTTGATTTCCACCGACCGGGCCGCGGCGCCGCGGATTTCCATGAGATGCCTGTGCACGCCCGAGCCGGCCTCCACCCGGTCCAGGGCCATGGCCGTGTTGGCGAGGATCACGCTGAGCATGTTGTTGAAATCGTGGCTCACCCCGCCGGCAAGCCGGCCCAGGGCCGCCATCCGGCGGGCCTGGTGGAGCTGTTCGCGCAGCTGCGCCTCTTCGACCGCCCACCGCCTCCGCTCGCTGACCTCGTCCAGGCAGCAGACCACCCCGCCAGCCGCCTGCGGTTCGCAGCGCAGGTGCAGCCAGCGCTCGTCCGGCTCCATCCGGATCGCCACCTCGCCCCCTTCGCCGGCGGCGGCGCGGCGCAGCACCTCGCCCACCCGCTCGGTCCGGGCCGCGGGCAGCACCGCGCGCAGGTCCCGGCCGGGCAGATCCTCATGGCACACACCCACAAGTCGGCCGGCACCTTTGTTGGCAAGGATCACCCGCCAGCCGATGTCGCAGACCAACACCCCTTCACGCACGAAGGCCAGGGCAGCGGCAGTCGCCTCCTCCTGGGCGGTCCGGGTGGCGTGGGATACGCGGTCATCGCCCATGGCGGCGGTTCCCCTGTCGCGCAAGGATACCCTGCGGCTGGAGGCTGTCCGGGTTTCCCCTGCCCGGCCCAAGGCGAGAACGAGCCCCGGTCATCGGCCAGCGGCCTCCGCCCCGCCACCGGCCACAGGCAGAAGCACGGTGAAGGTCGAACCCTTGCCCGGGGTGCTCGCCACCCGGATCTCGCCGCCATGGTTGCGGACAATGCCGTAGCTCACCGGCAGGCCCAGGCCGGTGCCTTTGACCGCCGGCTTGGTGGTGTAGAACGGCTCGAAAATGGCCTCCATGGCCTCCGGGCGGATGCCGATGCCGGTGTCGCTGATGGCCACCGCCACCCGTTCCCCCTCCAGGCGAGTCTGTACCGTGATCGTGCACTCCGGCTGCTGGCAGGCGTCGGCAGCGTTGGTGAGCAGGTTGAGGAACACCTGCTTGACCTGGTCGGGAACCGCGACAATCGGCGGCAGACCGGGGGCATAGTCGCGCTCCACCCGGATCCGCTTGTCCTTGAGATCGCTCTTCTGAAACAGGAGCAGCGATTCCAGCGAGGCCTGCACGTCCATGGGCCGGCGCAGGCCCGAGGAGGGCCGATTGAAGTCCTGCAGACTGCGGATCAGGTCTTTCATGCGCATGCTTTCGCCGATGGCCGCCTCGAGCAGGGCGCGGTCCTCGTCGGCGAGCACGGCCCGCTTGCGCAGTCCCTTGAGCACGGTCATCACGCCCTGCAGCGGGTTGTTGAACTCGTGGGCGATGCTCGCCGACAGTTTGCCGATGGCGCTGAGTTTTTCCGCGTGCAGGTACTTCCGGTGCGTCTCCTGCAACTCGAGGGTGCGCGCCTCGACCCGGTGCTCCAACTCCCGGTTGACCGCCTTGAGCGCCTCCTCGGCCTCTTTCAGGCGGGTGACGTCCCGGGCCGAGGCAAACACCCCGGCCATCTTGCCGGCCTCGTCCCGGAACACCGCCCCGTTGTAGAGCACCGGGGTGGTGCGGCCGTCGCGATGGCGCAGCTCCAAGGGAAAGTCGCGCACCGCGCCGGTGCTGAACACCTGCCGGCAGGCGGCCTGGGCCCGGTAGGGGGAGGTGAAGTAGAGGCTGAAATCCGTGCCAATCAGCTCGTCGCGGGAACAGCCGGTGGCCTGGACCGTGGCCTCGTTGACATCGCTGATCCGGCCGTCCGGGCCGATGGTCACCAGCGGGTCGAGATTCACCTCGATCAGGCTGCGCGCATAGGCCTCGGCCCGGCGCAGTTCGTCCTCGGCCTGCTGCCGCTCGGTGATATCGTGGACAATGGCGAAGCTGATGGTCTGCTCCTGCAGGGAGACCGGCGTGGCGAACACCTCCACGGTGCGGACCGTGCCGTCGGCCAGCCGGTGCGGCACGACCAGGCGGTCCACCTGCCGCTGCTCCACCTGCTTGAGCAACAGGCCGATTTCGCCCTCGGGCAGGCAGTTGAGCTGACTGAGCCGCATCTGCTGCAGGGCTTCCCGGGAGTAGCCGTAGAAGCGCGCGGCCGCCGGGTTCGCGTCGAGGATGCGACTGGTGTGCGGGTCGACCAGGAACATGATGGCGCTGTGCTGCTCGAACAGCTGGCGGAAGCGGTTTTCACTGGCCTGCAGGGCGTCGATCAGCTGTCTGCGCTCGGTGATGTCCCGGCCCACAGCCTGGATTTCGACCAGCCGCCCCTGGTCGTCGAACAGCCCCCGGTTGTTCACCTGGATCCAGCGGACGCGGCCGCCGGCGTCCCGAACCCGGTTCTCCACCGTGACCACCGGCTCGTGCGGAGAGATCCGCGCGAGCGCGGCCCGGACCATCTCCCGGTCCTCGGGCACGGCCTCCAGATGCCAGGGCCGGCCGAGCAGTTCCTCCCGGGTCCGACCGAAGAAACGGCAGAACACCTCGTTCACATAGGTGTAGGTGCCTTCGGCCGGCCGGTGGCGGCAGAGGATCTCGGTCTGGTCCTCGATCATGGCCCGGTAGCGGGCCTCGCTGGCGCGCAGTTCCTCCTCGTGGTCCCGCCCCTCGGTGATGTCCCGGCAGGAGACGGTCAGCCCACCGTCCGGGCCGGGAAAACAGCGGACCTGCAGCCAGCGGCCGGGCGGCTCGAGAAAGGTTTCGAACTCCTCGGACCGGCGGTTGTCGCCCTGTTGCCGGGCTGCCGCCAGGCGATTTGCAAGGGAGGCAGGCAAGACCTCGTGCAGATCGCGGCCGAGGACCGCGCCGGGCTGCAGCCCGAACGCCCGCCCGGCGGCCAGGTTGAGGAACAGGAGCCGGCCGGCCGGGTCGCAGGTGAAAAGGAGGTCCGGGATGCTGTCGAGGATGGCGGCGAACTGCGGCTGCACGGGTGCAGGCGCGGACGGCTGACTTGGGGTGTCATGGCGGGGCGCGTCATCGGTCATGGGTCTTCCCTCCCGGCCCCTGGCCTGCAGGGCATTCGAGCCAACCAGCACTGTTTGTTGTCAGAGTAGCACGCCCGAGCGGCTCAGTAAAGATTTGGTAAAAAAACCTGCCCAAACTGACCGGGGGAACCATGGGACGGAGGGGTTTGCCTTGACCGTGGGTCACCAGAATCACGCCGACGACGGCCGGCAGCAGGGCCGGGACCGGCGCAGCGAACCGGGCCACGGGCACACGACCACGGACAAAGAGAAGAGCGGC
>CAZMNU010000017.1:0-34981 GCA_964567725.1 uncultured Desulfobulbus sp.
GGCCCGCTCCGGGTCGAGTCGCTTCAGTTCGTTGGCCACGGCCCGGGCGGTTTCCCGGTTGCCGGTGGCCAGGTAGGCTTGGCCGAGCTGGGACCAGGCCTCCACGTCGGCCGGGTCGATTTTCAGGGTATGGCGCAGGGCGGCGATGGCGTCGCGGTGCCGGCCGACCCGGCTGTAGGTGAGGCCGAGGTTGAACCAGGCGTCCACGTGCTGCGGGTCGAGGCGCAGGGTGTGCCGGTAGGCGTCGATGGCCGCCGGCGTGCGGCCGAGTCGGCTGTAGGCGGTGCCCAGGGCAAACCAGGCATCGGCGCGTTTCGCTTCGGCCTTGATCCAGCGCCGGCACCAGGCGAGCAGCCCGGACCAGTCGCCGCTCAACTCGAGGGCCATGGCCCGCTCCTGCCAGTCCGGCTTCACATCCGCCGGCGCTGTCGGACCCTGCCCGGGGTCGAGGGCCAGGGCACGGGCCACCGGCCGGACCAGCCAGTGGTCGCCCTCCCGCTCCAGGGTGAGAAGCCCCACCAGCCCGCCCCGGCGGTCGAACAACCCGCCGCCGTCCGCGCCCGGGGAGACCGCGGCCGTGGTCACGATCGGGGTGGTCCGGCCGTCGCCCGCACGCATGACCTGGCCCGGTGACGCGGCCGCCTCGAGCCCGCGTGGCCGGCCCACCGCGTACACCGTGGTCCCCTGCCGCAGCCGGACCATTTTCGGCCGGGCCGGCGTACCGATGGGGTCCGCCGGTGCAAACAGGCAGAGATCGCCTGCCCGGTCCGCCGCGATCAGGGCCGCGGCCGTGCTCTGCCCCTGCAGACCGACCCGCCAGGCCGTGGCGGTGTCGATGCGGCGGCAATTGGTCACAACCCGGCCGGAGGGCAGGACCACGCCGCTGCCCGCGCCGGCCGACGCGCCGCCGGCATCAAAGGCGCGCACCGACACCACCGCGCCCTGCACCCGGTCGAGCAGCTGGTCCGCGGTCAGGGCCGCCGCCGGCGAGGTCGGCCAGAGCAGAACCGTGGCCGCAACCACTTCAATGAGCCAGACCGGATGGTGCATGGTGTCCTCCAGGGTGCAGGCCGACCCTGCCCGTTGTGCTCCGGTTGCGGCCGCCGTTGGGGCAGGCGACAGCGGAGCCGGGCAAGGCATGTCACCAGTATACCCGAGACCGGGACGGTTCGGAACCTTGATCCGGGCCGGCTGACCAGGGGGGAGGGGGGCGTGGTCCGGCACGAGGGGAAATCCGGCAGGGGTGGACCATACGAGCGGGCGGGCGGCAGGGGGGGTGGTTCAGGCGGCCTGTTTGGCTCCGGCCGGTCCAGCGTCCGGCTCGCAGCAGGGGCGTGGGGTCAGCGGCCGCAGCATTTTTTGAATTTGCACCCGCTGCCGCAGTGGCAGGGGTCGTTGCGGCCGGTTTTTACGCGTGCGGCGGGCCGGTCGGCCGGGATGATCCGCCCGTCCAGGTACTGCCAGCGGCCGTGTTCGCGGACAAAGCGGCTCACCTCGTGCAGCTGCGCCGGTCGGTCGTGGGCCATGCCCTCGGCCCGGAACTCGACCAGGCCGGTCTCATCACCCGGGCCGCCGTCCTCGGTGCGCAGCACGCGCAGGCTGTGCCACCGGGGCTGGTCGTCCGGGTCGAGGCTGGCCGGCCGGGTGGACCCATGCCAGCTGGACAGCAGGTAGGCGCGGTCGCCGCGGACAAAGGCGGTGAAGCGCGAACGCATGAGCGCCTCGGCCGTGGCGGCGACGGTGCGACCGGAAAGGAGCGGTCCGCAGCAGTCGCCGACGCTCAGCCCCGAGCCGCAGGGGCAGGGGAGCGCCCCATTGTGCTGGTTGTGATCGGGCACAGGCTCAGACCTTCTGCTCCACCCGGGCGAAGCAGGGGATGCACAGGGTGCGGCCGCCATAGCGGCGGGTGCGCGATTCCATGGTCGACTCGCCGCAGTCCGAGCACACCAGGCTGTCCAGCACCCGGGCGGGCCGCGGCAGGGGCTCGGTGCAGTCCTGGACCAGGAACACCGATTCCGCCGGCAACCGCAGCAACCGCTCCTGCAGCTCCGCACGCAGGGTCGCCAGCCGCTCGCGGTCCGTCAAGGTGCAGTCCGGACGGCCGCTTTTGGCCATGAGCGCGGTGAACTCCTCGCGCCCCTCGCCCCAGGCCTCGGGGTTGAACAGCAGCCGGATGGCCCGGCCGGTGGCGCGGTTGTAGAAGGAGAAGGCCATCTTGCCGTAGTCGCGGTGGAGCAGGTTGCCCTTGCCATAGGTGCAGCCGGTGAGAAACTGGATGGCGTCCACGCCGCACATGTCGGTTTCGCTGACGCAGACCAGTTCGGCCGGGCCGGCGTTGGCCATCTCCTCCAGGGCGATCTCGGCGGCGCGCATGCCGATGGCCAGGCCCGGGCAGCTGTGGCCGTGAAAGGCGATGGTGGCGTCTATGGTCTGCGGGTCGAGCTGACAGCTCATGGGGTCTCCTCGGGTTGGTGGTGGTGGTCGTGGTCCGGCCCGGGGTGGCGGTGCTGCTCGGCGCGGGGCACCACCAGCGGGCAGCCGTTGATGCGATGGATCTCCACCGGCAGGCCGTAGACCGCCTCGATCATGGCCGCGGTCACCGCCCGGGTCGGGCCGTAGCTGTGCACGCGGCCGTCTTTGAGCATGAGCACGGTGTCCGCGTAGCGCATGGCCCGGTTCAGGTCGTGCATGGTCATGACCGCGCCCATGCCATGGCTGTCCACCACGTGGCGGAGCAGCTGCATGATCTCGAACTGGTTCTTCAGGTCAAGGGCGCTGGTCGGCTCGTCGAGCAGCAACAGCCGCGGTTCCTGCACCAGGGCCCGGGCCAGGCAGACCTTCTGCAGTTCGCCGCCGCTTAGCTGGTCGATGCGACGCAGGCCGAGCGTGTCCAGGCGCAGGTGACGCAGGGTCGCCTCGACCATGCACAGGTCGCGCTCCGCGGGCCGAAAGCGCAGGTGCGGGGTGCGGCCCATGAGCACCGCGTCGAACACGGTCAACCGGGCGGTCTCGTGCTTCTGGGCGACATAGCCTATGCGGGTGGCGATCTCGGCCGGACGCAGGCGGAGCACGTCCGCACCCTCCACCGTGACCACGCCCGAACGCGGGGTGAGCATGGCGTTCAGGCACTTGAGCAGGGTGGTCTTGCCCACCCCGTTCGGGCCGAGGATGGCGACCAGCTCGCCCGGCCGCACCTGGAAATCGATGGCGTGCAGCAGGTCCGCGCCGTTGTAGGCGAAGTGGAGTCGGCTCGCGTCGAGGATCATGGCCGTCCCCCGCGCAGGATGAGCACCAGGAACACCGGCGCGCCGAGGAAGGCGGTGAGCACGGACACCGGCAGCACGTGCGGGGCCAGGAGCAGCCGGGCCACCGTGTCGGCGACGAGCAGGAGCAGGCCGCCGGCCAGGATCGAGGCGGGCAGGAGGAAGCGGTGGTCCGCGCCGATGAGCCGGCGCACCATGTGCGGCACCACCAGGCCGACAAAGCCGATGATGCCCAGGCACGAGATGATTGCCGCGGTGAGCGCCGAGGCGACGAGCATGCCGGTCATGCGCACCCGCTCGACCCGCACCCCGAGGCCGCGGGCGGTCTCGTCGCCGGCGTCGATGGCGTTGTAGTGCCAGCTGCTGGCCACGAAATAGGTGCAGGCGACCAGGGTGGCCGCGGCGAGCACGGCCAGCTCCCGCCAGGAGGCGCGGGCCGTGTCGCCGAAGGTCCAGAAGACCATGGCCGCCAGCTGCACGTCGTCGGCGAAGAACTGCAGGAACATGGTGGCCGCGGTGCAGAAGGCGCCCAGCGCCACCCCGGTGAGGATCATCACCTCCGGGCTGGCCGAGCGCAGCCGGGCCACGGCTACGATCACCGCGGCCGCGATCAGGCTGCAGACAAAGGCTGCGGCCGTGGTCAGCCAGGGGCTGGTGATCTGCACCGCGCCGACGCTCGACGAGGTCATCACCCCGCCGCCGAGCACCATCACCGCGAGCGCCGCGCCCAGGGCGGCGGCATGGCTGATGCCCAGGGTGAAGGGCGAGCCCAGCGGGTTGCGCAGGATGGACTGCATGGCCGCGCCCGCCGCGGCCAGGCCGGCGCCGGCCACCACGCTCGCCAGGGCCTGGGGCAGGCGGATGTTCCAGACGATGGTTTCGACCTGGCGGGTGGTTTCCAGGCCGAGCAGGGCGCGGGCCACGGTCGCAAGCGGGATATGGGCCGCACCCAGCGACACCGCCGCCACCAGGGCCAGGGCGAGCAGCAGGGCCAGGAGCGCGACGAAGCAGGTCTTGGCGGCGAGGTAGCGCTGGTATTCGGCCGGCAGGCGGCCGTCGTCGAAATGCATGTCAGCGGAGCCCCACGGCCCGGAAGGCGTGGCCGCCGAAGCGCCGGTTCATCTCCGCGAACAGCGGTTTGCCGACCAGGAAGGTGAAGATCTCGTCGGCTTTCGCTGCCGGGTCGATGTCCGCAAACCGGTCCGGATAGAGGAGCGTGCCGATGAACCAAGCGTTGGCCAGGATGGATTCCAGGTTCTGCCCGTACCAGTTGTAGGGCAGCAGGCCGTACACTTGGCCGGAGCGGACCGCGGCGAGCGTCCGGTAGGCCGGGTCGGTGCGCAGTTCGTGCAGGCCGCCGGCCGCCTCGCCGAGCTGCAGGGTGGACAGGTCGAGGAAGAGCCGATTCGGATTCCAGGCGATGAGCTGCTCCCGGCTGATGTCCCGCACCCCGCCGGTGGCCGTGTCCCCGTCCCGGGCGGCGAGGTTCTCCACGTTGACCAGGCGGAAGGGCGGGTAGCCCGGCTCGGTGGACTGGAAGCCGTGCGGTCCGGCGTAGGCGATGCCGCCGACATAGGCCGCAGGGCGCGATTGCTCCGGGATATCCCCGGTGCGGCCCTGCAGGTCGGCCATGGTGCGGTCGAAGAAGGCAAGAACCGCCTCGGCCCGTGCCTCCCTGCCGAGGACCGCAGCCATGAGCCGCAGGGCCGCGCTCAGCTCACTCCTGCGCTCGTGCAGGTTGCCGGCGCGCAGGGCGACGACCGGGATACCGGTGCGACCCTGCAGCTCGTCCGGGTCCAGGCCGGAGGTGCCCCGGCCGGTGCCGACCATCTTGAAGATCACCTGCGGCGCCGGGTCCAGGGTGAGGATCAGCTCCGGGTTGTCCTGGCCGCGGAAACCGCCGAACACGGGCAGGGTCCTGAACTGCGGGTTGGCCAGCCCATAGGGGCGGGCGTCGAACCGGCTGCGCTTGCCCTCGATGTCGTCCACGGCCACGGCCAGGTCCTGGGCCTGGAGATAGGTGAGCAGGCGCAGGCAGCCGGAACCGGAACAGATCACCCGGCGGACCGTGTCCGGCACGGTGACCGTGCGGCCGGCCGCATCGACCACCTGCCGGGCCGCGGCCGAAGCAGTGAGACAGAGGACAAGGGCAAGGACAAGGGTGAGCAGGCGCATGGTGCCTCCGCGGGCGGATCGTCACACGAATAAAAAAATAGATGTTACGATGGGGCTGTTCTATGCGGGAACGCCAGGGTCGTCAACCGGAAAGTGCGGCGCGTGCAGGGCGGTGCGGGGAAAAGGGCGTCCTCGTTGACGCGGGTTGTGCGGGGCAGGGGGCGACACGGGTCCGGTCGGCTGTCCGTGTCCGGGGAGCGGGCGGGAGGCGTGGTCCGGCAGGGCGGGTGATCATCAGGCAAAAAAAGGGGACGACCCGTTCAGGCCGTCCCCCAGTCTGCGCGCGGCGCCCGGAGGCCGCCCGGTCTCTGCTACTGGCGCAGGGGCAGGGTCGCCTTGCAGGCCGCGTTCACCAGCGGGTAGGCGATGGGCGAAGCGGTCAGGGCCGGGTGGGTGCCCATCTGGAACTGGACGATGTCGCCCGCGGTCATCCGGTGCATGATGCAGGCGCTGATCACGTTGATCATTTCGCCCACCGGCCTGCCGCCGGAGATGGCCCCGCCGAGCAGCACGCCCGTCTCCCGGGCGAACACCAGCTTGACCCTGGTCAGGGACGAGTCGGGCATGCCGCCCGGGTGGGTGTCCGGCGCCTCCGCGGTGGTGACCACGATGTGCATGCCCTCCTGGCGGGCCATCCGTTCGGTCAGCCCGGCCACGCCGAAGGCCCGGCCGTTGAGCAGGGTGGAGAACACGCTGATGGCACCGCAGTTCCTGTGCACCGGCGAGAAGAGGTTGCCCCCGGCGATGCGCGCCTCGGCGGTGGCGATGGAGGCGAGCATCACGCCCACCGGGCGGCCGGTGAAGAACGAGGTCTTCTCCGCACAGTCGCCGCAGGCAAAGATGTTCGGGTCGGTCAGGCTGCGCATCAGGGCGTCCACGCGGATGGTGTTGCGGAAGCCCAGTTCCAGGCCGGCGGCACGCGCCAGCTCGGTGTTGGGCACGGCGCCGATGCCGAGGATGACCATGTCCGCGGGCAGTACCTCACCGCCGGCCAGCTGTACGCCGGAGACCGCCTCGTCCCCGAGGATGGCCTCGACCTTGGTGTTGACCAGCACCCGGATACCCGCCTCGGTCAGCCTGGTTTCCGCCTCGCTGCAGTACTCGTCGTCCATGGCCATCTGCAGGCAGTGCGGCAGGGCCTCGACCAGGGTCACGTTCACGTCGCGGCCCTTGCGGCATTCGTCCGCGAACTCCACGCCGATGAAGCCGCCGCCGATGATCACCAGGTCTTTGATCCCTTCCATGGCAGTCAGGCAGGAGCCGAGATAATTGAACTCCTTCTTCACCGGGTAGACGTTTTTCTTGTCCACTCCGGGAATGGGCGGCACCATGGGCTGGGAGCCGGTGGCGAAAACCAGCTTGTCGTAGCCGATGACCATGCCGTCCGCCAGGGTCACGGTTTTCTGCTGCCGGTCCACGGCCGTGGCCTCGCCCCGCACCAGTTCGATGTCGTTTGCTTCCAGGAGTCCGTCCGGGATGACGTTATTCTGCGGGCCGCCCACCGTGCCGTAGATGTAGGGAATACCGCAGGGGATGAGCACGGTGCCCTCCTTGCGGACGATGGTCACCTTTTTGTCCGGGTAGTGCCGGCGGCAGCTGATACCCGCGGAGATACCGGAGAGACCACCGAGAATGAGGACGTCTGTTTTTTTCATGGGGGAGTTCCTTGCCGTGTAGTGGCGTTCATTGTCAGTTGGACGATCCGGAAGGTCTGGTCCGGATCGGCTGGGGGAGTGAACGGCGCCCGTGAACGGGCACACTGGGGCCAAGTATCAAGAATCGCGCCAGGTGGAGAGAAAGAGGGAAATCTTCTCGTCCGGCGTGGCCTGCGCCCCCGCGGTTCCGTCTTTTTCATGCGGTGGGGGCCGATCTCCGCTGGTGGACCGGGTGCCGGGAAACACCCCTTGCCTTGGCCGGGGAAAGGTGGTAGAACGTTCCAGTAACGTTACCACCGTTCCTTTGTGTGTTCCCTGCCGTTGCCCCTGCCGGGTCGCGGCCTTTTCCTTGCCCCGTGGACGACTCCGGCCATGCAGTCAGCCAGTCCCGACCCCTTTGATCCGCGTTTTGTCGCCCGGGTGATCGCCTCCATGGCGGACGGCCTGTTCATCATGGACGCGACCGGGCGGATTGTCAGCTGGAACCCGGCCATGGAGCGCATCAGCGGCTACAGCGCGGCCGAAGCCCTGGGGCGGACCTGCCGCCTTCTCGGCTGCAGCCGCTGTTTCGGCCAGGAGTGTCCGGCGGACATGGAACAGTGCGGGGTGATGACCCTCGACGGTACAAGTGAGGCGCGGGAATGTCTGCTCCGCCACCGGGACGGGCACAGTGTGGCGGTGATCAAGAATGCCTCGGCGGTAATCGACGAGGCAGGTCGTCTGCTCGGCGTGGTGGAAACCGTGACCGACATGAGCGAGCTGATCCGGGCCCGGCAGCGTGCCGAAGAAACGGCCCGGCGGCTGGGCGAGGTGCACCGCTTTGCCGACATCATCGGCAAGAGCGAGGCCATGCGCCAGGTGTTCGCGGCCATCAGGGCGGCGGCGGCCAGCGATGCCACCACCCTGATCCACGGCGATTCCGGCACGGGCAAGGAACTGGTCGCCGGGGCCATCCACTTCAACGGCAGCCGGGCCCGGGGACCCCTGGTGGCGGTGAACTGTTCCGCCCTGTCCGAGACCCTCCTGGAGAGCGAGTTGTTCGGACACGTGCGCGGGGCCTTCACCGGCGCCAGTCGTGACCGCATCGGTCGCTTCGAAGAGGCGGACGGCGGCACCATCTTTCTCGACGAAATCGGCGACCTCAGCCCGTTTATCCAGGTCAAATTGCTGCGGGTGCTGCAGGAGCGGGAAATCGAAAGGGTGGGGGAGTCACGGCGACGACCGGTGAATATCCGGGTGATCACCGCCACCAACGTGGATCTGCCGATGCTGGTGCGGGAGGGGCGGTTCCGCGAGGATCTCTATTACCGGCTCAAGGTTTTTCCCATCCGCCTGCCGAGCCTGCGCGAACGGCGGGAGGATATACCCCTGCTCATCAGCCATTTTGTCGCCCGCCAGAACGATCGGACCGGTAAGCGGGTGCAGGGGCTGACCCCTGACGCCTTAAGGTTGTGCATGGACTACAGCTGGCCGGGCAATGTGCGTGAGCTGGAAAATACGCTGGAGCACGCCTTTGTCCTGTGCACCGCCGAGCGGATCGATATCCGTGATTTGCCTCTGGAGATCCGGCAGGCGGCAGAAACGGGCCGCTTCCATTCGTTCCGGTCGTCCGCGCTGCCTTCGCCCCGGCTCACCCGCGACAGGTTGCTCCTCCTGCTGCGGGACTGTGCCTACAACAAGGCCGAGGTGGCCAGGCGACTCGATATCAGCCGCACCGCGGTCTGGAAACATATGAAAAAATGGGACATCCCGCTGCGTCCGGAGGGGTGAGTCGCTCCCCGACCGGTGGGTGTCAGCAGTGCGGCCACCGGGATGCGCCTGCAGTGGCGTTGCGGTGCCTGAACCAATGGCCCGGGTGCCGTTTCTTTCCGCAGAAAAACGACCCGTTGCGATTCGGTTCGGCAGGTTCTATAATTAAAGCTGGTGTCGGTGCCCGACCCTTTTCCCGGAGAAGTTTCCATCGTGAAAAAAAAGAGTGTTCTGTTTCTTCTGCTCGCCGCGAGCTTCCTGCCGGCTGTCGCCCGCCTGGCCGGGTCCGGCCTGGGCGAACCTGTCGGCCTGGTCTCCGACCTGGCCCTGGGCGGGCTCGTCTTCTGCCTGGCCCTGGCCGCGCCCGCCTGGCTGCGGGTCGGGCTGGTGCTCTTCTGGGCCCTGTTCCAGGTCACCGCAGTGGAGCTGTTTGCGGCCATGCAGCGGCTGCCCACCTGGCAGGACCTGCACTACCTGGCCGATGCCGAGTTCATGCGGGCGTCCACCGCCGGCCTCAAACTGGCCGAGCCGGTGTTCGTCAGCCTGCAGCTGTTGGCCGCGCTGGCCCTCTGCGTGCTGCCGGTGCGCCTGGCCCGGCCGGCGCTGGTCGGCCGGGGCCTGCTTCTGGTGCTGGCCGTCCTGCTCGTGCAGGTGCCGGTCAGTCGCCACTTTGACGAACAATCGGTGGCGGCCCGCTACAACCCCCTGCACTGGTTCGTCGAGGACGCGGCCCTCTCGCTGCTGCGCGAGGAGCCGGGGCCGATGGGCGAGGAGGCCCTGCCCCCGGCCCTGCGCACCCTGGACCTTGACGGCGAACGGCTGATCGGCGCGGGGCGGGCGAAGAACGTGCTCATCGTCGTGCTCGAGGGCGCGACCGGCCTTTACCACCCGGAGATCCGCCAGGCCATGGGCGTGGGCGGAGAGAGCTTCGCCATGCAGGGGCTGGCCCGGGCCACCACCGGCGCCATGCTCATCCCGGATTTCACCGTGCACAGCCATCAGACCATCCGTGGGCTCTATGCGGCGCTCTGCGGCGATTTCAGCAAGCTTTCCTGGGACATGCCCAAGGCCTTCGAGCTGCTTGCCGACCCGGCCCGCGCCGAACAGTGCCTGCCCGCCCGTCTGGCCGACAACGGCTGGTCGACCCACTTCCTCCAGGGCGCGGGCCTGCAGTTCATGGGCAAGGACAAGGTCATGCCGGCCATCGGCTTCGGCCAGGTGCACGGCAGTGAATGGTTCACCGAGGCCAACCCCTTCCCGTTCGAGTGGGGCACCACCGACGAGGTCTTTTTCCGCGGGGCGCGCCAGTATGTCAAGCGGCTGCAGGGGGCGAAAAAGCCGTGGATGCTCACCCTGCTCACCGTGGGCACGCACCAGCCCTACGCGGTGCCGGATGCGATCGCGGCCCGCTACCCGTCGCGCAAGATCGCCACCGTGGCCGAGATGGACCGCGCCGTGACCGCCTTCATCGACGGCCTGCGCCGGGACGGGGTGCTCAGGGACACCCTGGTGATCGTCACCTCGGACGAGTCCCACGGCAGCGATGTGGCCGACTGGGTGAGCAGCTGGGGGCTGGGCATTGTGCTGGCCCCGGAGCAGCAGCAACTGCCGCGTCTGAAGAGCGGCGGCTACGGCCTGGTGGACCTCTCCGCCTCGGTGCTCGACTACCTGGGCCTGGACATCCCGGCCGCGACCGTTGGCCGCAGCCTGTTCCGCGATTATGAAAAGGGCCGGGACATGATCTCGTTCACCGGCTCCAAGCTCCGCTGGGTGACCGCCGACGGGCTGCGCTACGAATGCACGGAAAACGGCAGTTGCCGGGTGGGGGCGGCCGGAAGCATCCTCGGCAACGCGCCCGAGGACTTCCGGCGCGACCGCTCGGGCCGGGGCGCTTCGCTTGCGGCCATCGTCCGCACCCTGGACAGTCGGCTCACCGCCGGCCAGGGCACGCGCACCCTGCAGTTCGCCAGCGGCGAACTGCGCAGCCTGCCGGAGAAGGTCACCAACGAGTGGAACGACAACCTGGTCGGCGCCCAGTACCTGGATTTCCCGGCCCGGTCCACGGTGCACGTGTCGGTGCGGGTCAAGGCGGTGCGCGCCGCGGCGGAGGGCATCAACCTGAACCTGCGCATCAAGCAGTGGGAGCGGGATACCAACGACATCCCCTTTGCCAACTTTCCGGTGCTGCATACCGGTGACGAGGGGCGGGTGGAATTTTCCTTCTACAACGTCAAGCGGCGCCAGTCCTTCTCCTTCTTCCTGGTCGGCGAGGGCCGCAACGCCCAGGTGCGGCTGGACGATTTCAGCATCCGGGTGGACCGGAGGAGCGTCTGACCCGCGCTTCCGGCCAGCAGGGCCAAAAGCACCAGCGGCGGACCCCGATTGCGGGGTTCGCCGTTTTTTTTGCGGGCGGGTCGGGAGCGGGTCAGTCGTCCGTGTCCCGGTCGCGCAGGTGCCGGGCGGCCTGGGCGATGAGCGAGGCGCTCACCGGGGCGGTGATGAACAGGAACAGGGTGATGAGCAGTTCGTGCAGGCTCAGGCCCGGGCCGCGGGCGCTGAAATAGACCAGGGAGGCGATGAGGATGGAGCCGACCCCCAGGGTGGTGGCCTTGGTGGGGCCGTGCAGGCGGGTGAACAGGTCGGGCAGGCGGGCCAGGCCGATGGAGCCGATGAGGGTGAAGGCGCCGCCGATGACGAGGCAGCAGGCGATGATGGCCTCGAGCATGGGTTTGTCCTCCCTATTCGATGATGTCGCCGCGCAGCAG
This sequence comes from uncultured Desulfobulbus sp., assembly GCA_964567725.1. Taxonomy (GTDB): domain Bacteria; phylum Desulfobacterota; class Desulfobulbia; order Desulfobulbales; family Desulfobulbaceae; genus Desulfobulbus. The sequence continues at coordinate 11,608 of CAZMNU010000017.1, forward strand.
GTACTTGCACAGCGCCACGGTACTGATGAAGCCCATCAGGGCGATGAGCAGGGCCGCCTCGAAGAAGATCGCCAGGTCGGCGTAGATGCCGTAGACGATGAGCAGGGCAATGGTGTTGATGTACATGGTGTCCAGCGCCAGGATGCGGTCCGCCAGGCCGGGGCCGCGCACCAGGCGGACCAGGTTGAGCAGCAGGGCGAGACCGATGCAGGCAAAGGCGAAGACCAGGGCGGCGTTCAGCATGGGAAGATCTCCCTCAGGGGGGCTTCGTAGCGGTCCTTGATGCGGGCGACGAGTCGGTCCGCATCGTCGAGGTCGAGCACGTGCAGCAGCAGGGTGCGCCGGTCCGCACTCAGGGCGGCCGAGACCGTGCCCGGGGTGAGCGACACGGCATTGGCGAGCACGAACACGGCGAACGGGTTGTCCAGGGAGAGCGGCAGGCGGACAAAGGCCGGCCGCAGTCGGGCGGTGGGGCCGAGGATGAGGCGGGCCACCACCAGGTTGGCCAGGGTGATGTCCCAGAGCAGCACGAGCAGGTAGGCGAGCGCCTTGCCCGGGCACCGCACGCACAGCCGCTCGGGCCGGAAGCGGGCGGTGAACAGCGGCACGAGCACGGCGAGCAGGGCGCCGAGCAGGATGTGCCCCGGGGCAAGGGTATTGTTGAGCAGCAGCCAGAGGACAAGCAGGCACGCACTTAAAAGGGGTTGGGCCAGCCAGCGGTTCATGGACGATCCTCCCGGTTGAGCACCGCGCCGGTGTAGCCGGCCGGGGCGAGCAGCTGGGCGGCGGTGGCCTCGGTGTAGCGGATCACCGGGCCGGCGCAGACGGTGAGCACGACGGCCGCACCGAGCAGGATCACCACCGGCGCGAAGGCCAGCGGCCGTTCGCCGCCGCCCTCGGCACGCAATCCCGCGGTCTTCCAGAACAAGGCGCTGCCGGCCCGGCTGAGGGCGACCAGCGCCATCAGGCCGGCGGTGAGCACCACGGCCCACAGCCAGGCGGTGCCGCCGGCCGGCGCGGCACGCAGCAGCAGCACCTTGCCGATGAAGCCGGAGAGCGGCGGCGTGCCGGCCGCGGCCATGGCGCCGACCAGGAACAGCCCGCCGAGCAGGGTCGGCTGCTGCACCGGCGGCCCGGGTTCGAGCCGGTCGCTGGCGGTCGCCCGCTGGGCGGCGATCAGGTCGGCCAGCAGGAACAGGCCGCCGGTGACCAGGGTGGTGTGCGGCAGGTAGTAGAGGGCGGCACTGATCCCGGCCAGGTTGCCCAGGCCGATGCCGGCAAGCAGCATGCCGGCGGACAGCACCACCTGCCAGGCGATGAGCAGCCGCAGTCGGCGGCTGCCGAGCACACCCACGGCGCCGGCGGCCAGGGTCAGCAGGGCGAGCCAGGGCAGCAGGCCGGCGACCGCCGCGCCGGCACCGGTCGAGCCGGGAAAGATGAGCGTGAACACGCGCAGGATGGCGTACAGCCCAACCTTGGTCATGATCGCGAACAGGGTCGCCACCGCTGCACTGGTATGGGCGTACAGGCCCGGCAGCCAGAGGTGCAGGGGCAGCACCGCGGCCTTGAGTCCGAAGACGACGAGCAGCAGCAGGGCTCCGGTATGCAGCAGCAGGTCATCTGCCGGCGCGGCCCCGACCCGGACAGCCAGGTCGGCCATGTTGAGCGTGCCGGCGGTCGCGTAGAGCAGGCCGAGGGCAACGAGGAACAGGCTCGAACCGGCCAGGTTGACCACCGTGTAGTGGAGGCCGGCGCGGGTACGCTCGCGGCCGTGGCCGTGCAGGGCCAGGGCGAACGAGGCGATGAGCAGGATCTCGAAGAAGACGAACAGGTTGAACACATCGCCGGTGAGGAAGGCGCCGTTCAGGCCGACCAGCTGCAGCTGGAAGAGCGGGTGGAAATGGCGGCCCCGGTAATCCTCGCCGCGGACCGCGGCGACCAGGCTGCAGGGTGCGAGCACCGCGGTGACAAGCAGCATGAGCGCGCTCAACCGGTCGAGCACGAGGACAATGCCAAAGGGTGCGGGCCAGCCGCCCAGCCGGTAGCTGAGCACTGCGCCGGTGTCGGCCAGCTGCACGAGCAGGATGGCCAGCGGCAGCAGGGAAGCGGTGGCCACGAGCGAGAGGGTGCGGCGCAGGGCCGGACTGCGGCCGGTGAAAAAAAGCAGGGCCACGGCCGCGGTCAGCGGCACGAGCAGGGGGGCGATCAGCCAGTGGTTCATCGCTCCTCCTCCGGGGTATCGGCCCGACCGTCCACCTGGTCGCTGTCCAGCTCGCCCTGGGCGCGCAGGGCCAGGGTGATGACAAAGGCGGTCATGCCGAAGCTGATGACAATGGCGGTGAGCACCAGGGCCTGGGGCAGCGGGTCGGCGGTGGGCAGGCCGGTGCCGGCGATCGGCGGGGCGCCGCTGACCAGCCGGCCGGTGGCGAACAGGAACAGGTTGACCGCGTAGGAGAGGAGCGACAGGCCGATCGCCACCGGGAAGGTGCGGCCGCGCAGCACCAGGTACACACCGCAGGCGACCAGTACGGCCACGGTCACAGCTGCCAGGGCGGCCATCAGGAACCCCCTCCGGCCTGCACGCTGCGCCGGTTGAGGTCGCCCAGGCTGGTGAGCACGAGCATGAGCGCGCCGACCACGGCCAGGTACACGCCGAGGTCGAAGAGCATGGCCGTGGCCAGTTCGAACTCGCCCGCCAGCATCAGTTCGAAGTGGCCGAAGGCCGAGGTGAGGAAGGGACGGCCGAACAGCCAGCTCCCCAGGCCGGTGAGCAGGGCAAGACACAGGCCCCAGGCGATCAGCCGGTGGTAGCGCACCGCCCACTGTTCCCTGGTCCAGGCGATGCCGCTGGCCAGGTACTGGAGGATCAGGGCCGCGGCAGTGACCAGCGCGGCGATGAAGCCGCCGCCCGGGGCGTTGTGTCCGCGCAGGAACAGGTAGATCGAGACGAGCAGGGCGAGCGGCAGGAGAAAACGGGTCATCTGTGCCAGGTTCAGGGGGAACTGTTCACCCACCGGCTCGTGGCCGCAGCCGCAGGGCCGGCCGCAGGGCGGCAGCCACAAGCCTTCGAGCAGGGCGTGGATGGCGAGGGCGGCGATGGCCAGCACCGAGATCTCGCCCAGGGTATCGAAGCCGCGGAAATCCACCAGGATGACGTTGACGACGTTGGCCCCGCCGCCGCCGGGCAGGCTGTTGGCCAGGAAAAAGTCGGCAATGGTCGCCGCCGGCGGCCGGGTGAGCACGGTCCAGGTGAGCAACCCGGCGCCGCTGCCCATGGCCAGGGACAGCAGCAGGTCACGCAACCGCCGCCGCGGCGTGGATTCCACCGGGGTGCGCTGCGGCAGGAAGAACAGGGCGAGCAGCAGCAGGATGATGGTCACCACCTCGATGGCCAGCTGGGTGAGGGCCAGGTCCGGCGCGGAAAAGCGGACAAAGGCGAGCGCACACATCAGCCCGACCACACTCAAAGGAATGAGGGCGAGGAAACGGCGCCGGTGCCAGCGCACGGTGAGCACCGCGCCGGTGATCATGGCCAGCCCGCCGAACAGGGTGAGGCCGTCCAGCGGTACCGGCGGCGGCCCGATGGGCGGCCAAAGGCCGCGGACGAGCGGTACCGCCATGGCCGCGGCCGCGGCGGAGAACAGCAGCGCCAGCGAGCGCTGCAGGGAGCCGTTGGCCGTGGCCGCGGTCCAGCGTCGGGCCGCACCAAAGGCGCCCTCCACCAACTGTGAGAACAGGCTGTGCGCATCCACCTCGGGAAAGAGCTGGGCGTGCAGGGCGAACAGCTGGTGGCGCACCGCGTACAGGCTGATGCCGAGGATCAGGGCGGCCGCGCTCATGGCCAGCGGCAGGTTGAACCCGTGCCACACAGCCAGGTCAAAGGCGGGCAGGGGACCGCCGAGCACGCTTTCGGCGGCGATTTTGAGGAAGGGCGCCACGGTCAGGCCGGGGAAGATGCCGACGATCAGGCAGTGGGCGACGAGGATCACCAGCGGCAGGCGCATCAGCCGGGGGGCGTCGTGAGGCGGGTACCGGGGCAGGTTGACCGGCTCGCCGTTGAAGAACACGTCGTGGATGAAACGGGCCGAGTAGGCCACCGCGAAGACGCTGGCCAGGGTGGCCGCGGCCGGCAGGAGCAGGGCCACCGGCGCCAGGCCGCCCAGATGGACGGTTTCGGCGAAAAACATCTCCTTGGAGAGAAAGCCGTTGAGCAGCGGCACCCCGGCCATGGCCGAGGTGGCCACCATGGCGAGCAGGGCGGTGCGCGGCATGAAGCGGTACAACCCGTTGATGCGGCGCATGTCGCGGGTGCCGGTCTCGTGGTCGATGATGCCCGCGGTCATGAACAGGGAGGCCTTGAAGGTGGCGTGGTTGATGATGTGGAACACCGCCGCCACCGCGGCCATGGGCGTGTCCAGGCCGAACAGGAGCACGATCAGGCCGAGATGGCTGATGGTCGAGTAGGCCAGGAGTCCCTTGAGATCGTGCTGGAACAGGGCCATGTAGGCGCCGAACAGCAGGGTGACCAGGCCGGTGGTGCCCACCAGGAAGAACCAGGGGTCCGTGCCGGACAGGACCGGGTAGAGCCGGGCGAGCAGGAACACGCCGGCCTTGACCATGGTGGCCGAGTGCAGGTAGGCGCTCACCGGGGTGGGCGCCTCCATGGCGTGCGGCAGCCAGAAATGGAAGGGGAACTGGGCCGACTTGGCAAAGGCGCCGGTGAGGATGAGCACCAGCATGGGCAGGTAGAGATCATGGCCGCGGATCAGCTCACCCGCCTGGAGGAGGGCGGAGATGCGGAAGGTGCCGGCCATGTGGCCGAGCAGGAGAAAGCCGGCGAGCAGGGCCAGGCCGCCGCCGCCGGTCACGGTCAGGGCCATGTAGGCGCCGCGGCGGGCCTCGGCGCGCTGGTGCCAGAAGCCGATGAGCAGGAAGCTGCTGAGCGAGGTCATCTCCCAGAAGACGAGCAGCAAGAGCAGGTTGTCGCTGAGCACCACCCCGAGCATGGCCCCCATGAACAGGAGCAGCAGGCCGAAGAAGCGGCCGATGCGCTCACCCTCGGCCAGGTACTGGCTGGCATAGAGGATGACCAGCAGGCCGATGCCGAGCACAAGCAGCACGAACAGGGCGGCCAGGCCGTCGAGGCGCAGGAACAGATCGAGACCGATCTGGGGCAGCCAGGCGAGGCCGACACTGGTCGGCGTGCCGACGAACACGTCCAACAGCGGCACCAGGGCGGCAACGAGCGCGGCCAGCGCGCCGGCCGCGGCGGTCCAGGCGGCGGCCGCGGCACCGAAGCGGTGGCCGACGCGGGCCGGCACCAGGGCGGCCAGGAGGGGCAGGAGCAGGACGAGGAGCAGGTGCATGGGCATTCAACAAGCAAAAAAAACGATGCAATCAAGGGGAGTAAGGCCAGGGCGAACAGGGCCGGCAAGGGATTCCGCGGCTCCGGAATAGAACCACACCGCCGGCGTGAACACAACAAAGATCGCCGCTGGAGCCCCCGTATCGCCTGCCGCCGCCCCTGCCGCCCACCTTTCCCCGTCGTTGTTGGTCCGGTCCGGCCGGCGCTGCTCCGCACCGGGCGGACCCTGGCCTCGGCATCCTTGACATTTAGCGGGTGAGCGGGTGTACTGGCCGCGGCGCCCGCAGCGGGCGCGACCACCAGGGAGACGCATGGCGCAGAAAAAAAAGACCCGGCCGCCGGCCGAGGTCACCGACATCATCCTCGAATCCATCTCCGACGGGGTGTTCACCGTGGACACCGAGTGGCGCATCACCTCGTTCAACCGGGCGGCCGAGGAGATCACCGGCGTGCCGCGCGAGGAGGCCATCGGCCGCTACTGCTGGGAGGTGTTCCGCGCCAACATGTGCGAGGGCGACTGCGCCCTGCGCCGCTCCATGCAGGAGGGCCGCTCCTACGTCAGTTCCTCCACCTACATCATCAACTCCGAGCGCCGGCGCATCCCCATCAGCGTGTCCACCGCGCCCCTGCGCAACGAGGCGGGCGAGATCCTCGGCGGGGTGGAGACCTTCCGCGACAACACCGTGGTCGACGAACTGCGCCGCGAACTGAGCGGCAGCCAGCGCCAGGGCGACATGGTCAGCGCCAGTCACCTGATGCGCCGGCTGTTCGCCATCCTGCCGCAGATCGCCGAGAGCGACGCCACCGTGCTCATCGAGGGCGAGACCGGCACCGGCAAGGAACTGCTCGCCCGCACCGTGCACGAACTGAGCCCGCGCCGCGACCGGCCGTTTGTGGCCATCAACTGCGGCGCCCTGCCCGACACCCTGCTCGAATCCGAGCTGTTCGGCTACCGGGCCGGCGCCTTCACCGGCGCCGAGCGCGACAAGCCCGGTTATTTTTCGCTCGCCGAGGGCGGCACCATCCTGCTCGACGAGATCGGCGAAACCAGCCCGGCCTTCCAGGTCAAACTGCTGCGCGTACTCGAGGAGCGGGAGTTCCAGCCGCTGGGCGGGACAAGAGGCGAACGGGTGAACGTGCGTATCCTCGCGGCCACCAACCGGGACTTGGAGGCGCTGGTGGCCGAGGGCACCTTCCGCCGCGACCTGTTCTACCGGATCAACGTGGTCCGGCTGGAACTGCCGCCCCTGCGCGCGCGGCGCGAGGACATCCCCCTGCTCGTGGAACGGTTCATCGGCCGCATGAACCGGCTGCGCGGCCGCACGGTGGTTGGGCTCGAATCCGAGGTCCTGGCGCGGCTCATGGCCCACGATTTTCCCGGCAACATCCGCGAGCTGGAAAACATCATCGAGCACGGCTTCATCCTCTGCACCGGTGAGCGCATCGGCCTGCACCACCTGCCGGCCAACCTGCAGGCTCCCGCGGCCGCGACCCTGCCGGCGGCGACCACCGAGCCACCGGACCTGCGGGCGGTGCGCGCGGCCAGCGAGGAGGAGGCGATCCGCGCCGCCCTGGAACGCACCAACTACAACCGGTTGGCCGCGGCCCGCGAGCTGGGCATGCACAAGTCCACCCTGTTCCGCAAGCTGAAAAAGCTCAACCTCGACCTGCCCCCCACCGACGGCCGCAGTCGCCGCATCTCCTGAACAGTCGCATCTTTGCTCTTCTTTAGAGTCGCATACAGTCGCACTTATGCACGATAATGCGACTCTATTCTGCTGTCCGCCATCGCGCCGCCTGGTTCGGTAGTTATAAAAAATCATGTTATTTCAATAAGGAAAAGGATAGTCTCGCGGGTTTCCGGTTGTGGCACGCTCATTGCTTAGTAAGGGCATGAAACGGCGAGGTGCTACGGTCAACATTGCGGTGACGGTCTGGGGACAGCGGGTTTCGCCGGTCTTCGATGCGGCCCGGACCCTGCTCGTCGCCGAGATCGACAACGGCGTTCTGGGGGGGACCTCCCTGCTGGCCTTCGATCCCGCGCATCCGGGTGAACTGGTGCGCATGCTGCGTGCCCGCCAGGTGCAGGTGATCATCTGCGGCGCCGTTTCCGCGGAACCGGCCGCCCTGCTCGAGGCCGCCGGTTTCGACCTGATTCCCTTTGTCACCGGCCCTGTGCCGCGGGTGTTGGAGGTCTTTGCCCGCGGCCAGGTTTTTGACCGCGAACTGTGTATGCCCGGCTGCGGGGCCGCCATCTGCTGCGGCGGTCGCATCCGGCGCGGCCGGGAGATCGGCGGCGCGGGCCAGCGACCGCCGGGCAGGCGGCGCAACCGGCAGGAATTGCCCGAGGCCGTCATCGACACCGGTGCGACCCGGTCCTGCCGGGCCGATGCGCCGGCTCCAACCACCGGTTCGCCGACAAGCGGGACAAATCGTCCCGACCAACGATAACCACACGGAGGAATACCATGCCACGAGGAGATGGAACAGGACCCGCGGGCAACGGCCCGCAGGGATTGGGCCGGGGCGGCTGCCGCCAGAACGGCATCGACCCGAACGATCCCAAGCAACAGCCCCAGGGACCGGGCGCAGGTCAGGGCCAGGGTCAGGGACAGGGTCGCGGCCAGGGCCGGGGCCAGGGTGGCGGTCGCGGCGGTGGCCGAGGCCAGGGTGGAGGCGGCAACCGCTGAGCATTGGCCGGCGGCTGTCATTCCAGAGAACACGACGACGGTGGCCCGCTTCGGGTCACCGTCACAGAGTGGAGCAGAAACCTTGATTATCGCCTTTGTCGCCAAGGATTTTTCCCGTTTTTCCCTGCTCGTCGACCGGTTGCGGCGCGAACAGGGCGTGGAGTTGGTTCCCGCCGCCACCGGCGCCGCCGGCCTGGCCCAGCTGCAGGGGAGGGCTGTTGACCTGGTGATCGTTGACGAGCAGCTCGACGACATGAGCGGCATCGAGTTTGTCGAACAGTTCGTCAAGGTCAACCCGCTGGCCAACACGGCCATTGTCGGCTCGCTGCCCGAGGCCGAGTTCCACGAGGCCACCGAGGGGCTGGGGGTGCTCATGCAGTTGCCGCCCCGTCCGCAGGAACGGGATGCGGAAAATCTGCTGGCAATACTGGCCAAAATTTCCGGTCTTCTCCCGGCCGGGCCTCAGGAGGCACCGCAATGATCATCAGTATCGCCAGCGGCAAGGGCGGCACCGGCAAGACCACGGTGGCCACCAACCTCGCGCTTGCGCTGGGCGAGCGGGTGGAACTGCTCGACTGCGATGTCGAGGAACCCAACGCCCATCTCTTTCTCAAGCCACAGATCGAGCGCACGGAGCGGGTGGACACGCCCATTCCTCTGGTGGACGAGGCCAAGTGCACCTTCTGCCGGAAATGCGCCGAGATCTGCCGGTTCAACGCCATTGCCGTGGTCGGCCGCCAGGTGCTCGTCTTCCCGGAACTCTGCCACAGTTGCGGCGGTTGCATGGCGGTCTGCCCCGAGGGGGCGATCACTGAAATCGGCCGCGAGCTGGGCACGGTCAACTCCGGTCACCGGGGCGCCATCAGCTTCAAAAACGGCCGGCTGCGGGTGGGCGAGGCCATGTCGCCGCCGCTCATAAAGAAGGTGCGGGCAGCCCGAGACCCGGGGCGCATCACCCTCATCGATGCGCCGCCCGGTACCAGCTGCCCGGTGATCGCGGCCATGAACGGGGCCGACTTCATCCTCATGGTCACCGAGCCCACGCCCTTTGGTCTGCATGACCTCAAACTGGCGGTGGAGGCGGTGAAACTGCTCGGCATTCCCTGCGGTCTGGTGGTCAACAGGGCGGACGTCGGTGATGACAAGGTGTTCGCTTACGCCCGGGAGGAGGAGCTGCCGATCCTGCTGACCATTCCCTTTGACCGCCGTATTGCCGAGGCCTATTCCCGCGGTGAGACCATGGTCGAAGCGCTGCCGGAGTGGGAACCGAAGTTTCTCCGGCTGTTTGCAGATATTGAAGCCATTATCGAGCGGGGTGCGGCCAAATGATACGGGAAATAGTTATTGTCAGCGGCAAGGGCGGCACCGGCAAGACCAGTCTGACCGCAGCCTTTGCCGCCCTGGCCAAAAACAGCATCCTCTGTGACGCGGATGTGGACGCGGCCGATCTCCACCTGCTCATGCAGCCGGAGGTCAAGGAGCAAACCGATTTCATGGGCGGCTCCAAGGCCGTCATCGATCCCGACCTTTGCACCGGATGCGGTACCTGTCGCACCCTGTGCCGGTTCGACGCCATCAGTGACCGGTACGAGGTCGATCCCATCCGGTGCGAAGGTTGTGGAGTGTGCGTGGATTTCTGTCCGGAACAGGCCATCGCTTTTCCGGTGCAGCGCTGCGGTGAGTGGTACGTCTCCGACACCCGCTTCGGGCCCATGGTCCATGCCCGGTTGGGCATCGCCGAGGAGAACTCGGGCCGGCTGGTCAGCCTGATCCGCACGGAAACAAAGAAACGTGCCGAGGAACGCGGTCTCGACCTGATCCTCACCGACGGCCCTCCGGGTATCGGCTGTCCGGTGATCGCCGCCATCGGCGGAGCCACGGCACTGGTCATCGTGGTCGAGCCCACGGTGTCCGGCATCCACGACATGGAGCGCGTTGTGGACCTTGCGGCACATTTCAAGGTGCCGGGCATGGTCATTGTCAACAAGTTCGACCTGAACGTAAAAATGACCGAAACTATTGAGAAATTGGCGGTTAAGCGCAATATTGTGGTGCTCGGCCGGGTCCCCTTCGACCCGGTGTTCACCCACTCCATGGTCCAGGGGCAGAACCTGTTCGAATACGGCGAGGAAACCCCGACCCGTCAAGTGGTCCGCGACATCTGGGCGAAAATTGTCAGTTCACCGTCCATGAATCCCTTGGGGATCGTGGATTTCAAAGCAACCATTCAATGATGACGGAGAAGGTTTCATGGTTCGAGTAGCAATCCCTTCCGAGGGCAACGGCGGTCTGGACGGCAGGCGGGCAGGGCATTTCGGGCACTGCGATGTGTTCACCTGCATCGATGTCGAAAACGGGCAGATCCAGGCAGTGCATATCCTGCCCAACCAGGAGCACGTGCAGGGCGGCTGCATGGTGCCGGTCAATCTGCTCGCCCAGGCCGGGGTGAACGCCCTGGTGGTGGGCGGCATCGGCATGCGGCCACTCATGGGCTTCCGCCAGGTGGGCATCGACGTGTACCACGACGGGGAACGGCCCGAGATCCGCCCGGTGGTCGAGGACTTCCTCGCCGGCCGGTTGCCGCGCATCAGCGACGACCAGGTCTGCGGTGGCGGCGGCGGCCGATAATCTCTGCAGCAGGAGGGAGCAATGAAAATAGCCATCACCGCCAAGGGTATCCGGCTGGACAGCGAGGTGGACCCCCGCTTCGGCCGGGCGCCCTACATCCTCATCGTCGACACCGAGACCCTGGCCTTAGAGGCGGTGGACAACAGTGAGAACGTCAATGCCTTCAAGGGCGCCGGCATCAAGGCGGCCTCCATGGTCAGCGAGCGCGGCGCCCAGGTACTCATGACCGGCTACTGCGGGCCCAAGGCCTTCACTACCCTGGAGGCGGCCGGGGTCAAGGTGGTCAATGATGTCACCGGCACGGTGCGCGATGCCCTCGAGGCCTTCAAAGCCGGCCGGTTCACCTACGCCGATGCGGCCAACAAGGAGGCCCACTGGTAACCTTCGGCCGCATGCGTGCAACACCCGCCGGTGGCCGGGCAGGGGGAGGGGCTGGTGCGGACCGCCGTTCCCCCTGCCCGGCCTTTTTTGTCCCGGACGGGTGATTTGTTGCCGCTGCCCGGCCGTCGCATCCCGGCGGGCACGCATGATGCAAACGCCACCACAGGCAGGGGCGGATGCGCCCGAAGATGTGGTACGGGCCGCACGTTAGTGTGGTATTGTGTCGCGGTGTGCAACATAAGTGTAGTGAACTTGACAGGGTGAGGGAACCGGGAACACCCCATGAAACAGTCAGGAGAAAAGATCGCACTTTTTGTCCAGCGCTACAAGCTGTTGCGCGACCTCGGCCAGCTGCAGGTCGAGATCGAGGCCGACGAATCCTCCTACCTGGCCCGCTGCTGCGCCCTCCTGCTCCAGGACCCGGAATTCTGCCTGGCCTGGGTGGGCCGCCAGGAAAAGGACAACACCGTCACCCCGCTGTTCATCGCCGTCAAGGAGACCGCCGCCCAACAGGAGTGCCAGCTGCTCGTGCACCGGCTGGCGCTGGAGTCCGAAGGCGTCAGCCCGGCGGCCCGGGCACTGGCCACGGACCGCCACGTGGTCTGCAACGATCTCGCCGACGAGGCCAACCCGGTGACCCTGCGGCGCATCGCCGCGGCCAGCGGCGGCCGTTCATGCATCTCCTGGCCGCTCTCGCACGACCGGCAGAAGTACGGCGTGCTGACCGTGCAGTCCATCCGCGCCGGCGCCTTTGCCGATGCCGCCGATCTCGACTTCATCGCCAACGTGGCCACCGCCATCGCCCGGGCCCTGCACCTGTGGCACACCTCCACCCACTTGCGCATCGAGCACGATTTCAACTGCGAGATCGTCCAGACCGTGCAGGCCCTGCTCGTCTCCCTCTCTCCCTGCGGCCAGATCCTCTCGTTCAACCGCACCGCCGAGGAGGTCACCGGCTACCTGGAAGCCGAGGTGCGCGACCGCTACTGGGTGGACGTGCTCATCGCCCCGGAGAGCCGCACCGCCAGCCAGAACGAGTTTTCCCGTCTGCTCCGCGACGGCCACTCGGAGGTGAATTTCCAGGCCGAGCTGGAGACCCGCACGCACGAGCGGCGCACCATCGACTGGCACGGCTCCATCCGCCCGGACATCGACCAGGGGCGGGTCGGGCTGGTGCTGTTCGGCATCGACATCACCCGCCGGATCACCGAGAACCAGGCCCTCAACCATGCCCTGGACAAGTGGGAGAACATCTTCACCGCGGTGCTCGATCCGGCCCTGATCGTCAGCGCCGAGGGCGTTATCCTCGACGTCAACCCGGCCACCATGGCCAAGGCCCGCCGCTCGCGGGAGGAGATCGTCGGCCGCGGGGTGTGCGAGATCCTCCACGGCGGCCGCCCGCCCGGGGCCGTCTGTCCGCTCGAGACCCTGCTCGGGGAACGCACGAGCAGCAATTTCGAGACCGAACTGCGCGGGCTCGGCGGCAACTACCTGCTCAACGTCAGCCCCCTGCGCGAGTACGAGGGCAAGGCCGGGGCCGCCCTGCTGCTCGCCCGGGACCTGACCGAGGAGCAGCTGCGCAAGGCCGAGGCCTTCCGCGCCGCCCAGCTCGCCTCGGTGGGTGAGTTGGCCGCCGGCGTGGCCCACGAGATCAACAACCCGATCAACGGCATCATCAACTACGCCCAGATCCTGCTCGATTCCGGCCAGCCCGAGGTCAATGCCAACTTCCTGCGCGCCATCATCAAGGAAGGACAGCGCATCGCCGGCATCACCCGCAATCTGCTCGATTTCTCGCGCAAGCGGGAGGCCTCGCCGGAACCGGTGGACATCCCGGCGCTCATCCGCCACAGCTTCGAGCTGATCGCCCACCAGTGCCAACTGGACGGCATCACCCTGGTCGAAGACTATGCCGAGCCCCTGCCGCTCGCCTTCTGCAACCCGCAGCAGGTGCAGCAGGTGCTGCTCAACGTGTTCAGCAACGCCCGCTACGCCCTCAACCAGCGTTATCCCGGCGCCCACGCCGACAAGCGCATCGAGATCGCTGTCACCGGCCGGGGGCGGGACAAGAGCCGGTCCCTGCGCATCACCATTACCGATAACGGCACCGGCATCGAGCACCACATCATGGACCGGCTCATGGACCCCTTTTTCTCCACCAAGGCCAAGGGTGAGGGCACCGGCCTGGGGTTGAGCATCAGCCACAATCTCATCCAGGAGAACAAGGGCAATTTCCGCATCAAAAGCCAACTGGGCAAGTACACCACCATTCTCATCGATCTGCCGGCAGCGGCGGGAGGAGACGCGAACCATGCCTGAAAAAACACGGTTCATCGGTCAGCTGGGCATTCTCTTCCTTGTGGCCGCAGTCCTGCTCGCGCTCATGGACCGGCAGATGCTCACCGGCCCGGAAACCCTGTCGCAATGGCCCTTTGCCCTGCTGTCCCTGCTGCTCCTGGCCGGCCTGTTTGTTGTCGTCGCCCTGCTGGTCAACCACCGCCTGGGTGCGCTGGTCAGGCGGGGGGATGACCTGGAGCGGCAGCTCGCCCAGGTCCGGGAGGAGTGCGAACACAACCGCAGCGAACTCGAGGAGCGGGTGGACCGCCGCACCTTCGAGATCTCCGTGGCCAACGCCTCGCTCAACCGGGAGATCGCCGAGCGCATCCAGGCGGAGACCGAGATGCGCCAGCTCAAGCGCCGCCTGGAACTGATCCTCGAGTCCGCCGGCGAGGGCATCTTCGGGCTCGACCTCGACGGTCAGGTGACCTTTGTCAACCGGGCCGCGGCCGAGATGCTCGGCTGGGAACCGGACGACCTGGTCGGGCTGTCGCACCATGCCCTCATCCACCACACCCGCGCCGACGGCTCGCCCTACCCGGTGGACGAGTGCCCCATCCACCAGGCCTACCGGGACGGCAAGGTGCACTTCGGCGCGGACGAGGTCTTCTGGCACAAGAACGGCCAGAGCTTCCCGGTGGACTACATCAGCACGCCCATCCACGAGAACCGGCAGCTGCGGGGGGCGGTGGTGGTCTTCCGTGACCTGACAGCCCTGACCAGGCTGCGCACCGGGGAGGAGTCGTCGTGAACAAGAGCGAAGCGGAAACCGCCATCCTGGTCATCGACGACGAGGAAAGCCTGCGCAACACCTTCCAGTTTTTCCTTCAGAACGAGGGCTACAGCCCGGTGATCACCGCCTCCACCTACGAGGAGGCGGTGGCCGAGCTCAACGACCGCCATTTCGACCTGATCATCAGTGACATCGTGCTCGGCGGCAGCACCGGCATCGATCTGCTCCGGCGGGTGCGCGAACTCGGCCGCACCTGCCCGGTGGTGATGATCACCGGCTACCCGACCGTGGAAACCGCCTCCGAGGCTGTGCGCCTGGGCGCCTTCGACTATATCCCCAAGCCGGTGGAGAAACAGACCCTGCTCAAGACCGCCCGCCTGGCCCTGCGCCAGCATCAGCTCGAACAGGGGCAGCGGCGGGCCGAGCAGGAGCGCGAACGCTACCGCACCTTTCTCGAGACCGTGTTCAAGAGCGTGGCCGACGGCATCGTCACCGTGGACCCGGATCTGGCCATCATGGAGATGAACCCGGCGGCGCGGCTCCTGCTCGGCGAACTCGACGCCGGAATTGCGGAGCAGGGCAGTATGCTCACCCTGTGCGGCCGCGACGAGTTCGCCCCGCTCAAGAAAGACCTGCTGCAGGTGCTCAAGAGCGGCGGCGAGATCAGTGCGCGCAATTTCGAGTGCCAGGGGGCCGGTCGCCGCAAGAAGATGCTGAGCGTGTCCACCGCGCCGCTCAAGGACGGTGCCGGCGGGGTGGCCGGGGCGGTGATGGTGGTCCGCGACCAGACCCCGGTGGAAACCGGGACCGTGGGGCGACGGCAGAGTTTTCACCGCTTCCTCGGCGCCAGTGACGCCATGCAGGCGGTGTACACCATGATCGAGAACGTCGGCCGGGTCGACCTGACCGTGCTCATCACCGGCGAATCGGGCACCGGCAAGGAACTGGCGGCCGAGGCCCTGCACCTGGAGAGCCACCGCAAGAACCGGCCGCTGGTCAAGGTGGATTGCACCGCCATCCCGGAGTCGCTCCTGGAGAGCGAATTGTTCGGCCACCGCAAGGGCTCGTTCACCGGTGCGGACCGGGACCGGATGGGCCGCATCCTCCAGGCGGACGGCGGCACCCTGTTCCTCGACGAGATCGGCGACATCTCGCCGCTCATGCAGCTGCGCCTGTTGCGCTTCCTGCAGGAGAGCACCTTCTACCCGGTGGGCCAGGACACGCCCCTGCAGGTGGATGTGCGGGTGATCACCGCCACCAACGTGGACCTCAAGGAAAAGGTACGCAGCGGCGCCTTCCGCGAGGACCTGTATTTTCGCCTGCGGGTGATCGACATCATCCTGCCGCCGCTGCGCGAACGCGGAGATGACATCCTCCTGCTCGCCGACCACTTCATCACCCGCATCGCCCCCAAGGTGGGCAAGACCATCAACGGCCTGTCCGACCAGGCCCGGCAGCGGCTGCTCGAACACCGCTGGCCGGGCAACGTGCGCGAACTCGAACACGTGATCGAGCGGGCCTGCGTGCTCTGTCCCGGGCCGACCATCAGCACCGATCACCTGCCGCTCGACCTCACCGGCCCGGCCCGGCCGGTTGAACGGCCGGCACTGGCGGATAGCGCACCCTCCGGCCCGCTCTTTGCCCAGCCCGAGCCGGTGGCGTCGACCGATTCCTTGAGCCCGGCCGAGCGCATCCTCCAGGCCCTGCGCCGGACCGGCGGCAACAAGGCCAAGGCCGCCCGCCTGCTGGGTATCGACCGCACCACCCTGTACCGCAAGATCAAGGAACTGCGCCTGGATCTCTCCCGGGTGGATTTCTGAGTTCTGCTACACTTCTGTTGCCACACAAGCGTTGGAAAACAACGGTTGTGTGGCTTTTTTTGTGACAGCGATCGCCGTTCGCCGCCGCCGCTGCCGCTTTCTTTCTGGCCCTCGCCGCTTTCTCATAACATGCTGTTCTCAAATTGAAAAATAGTTGAGCCGTGGGCGCCGGTCGGCCGCCTCGATGGCTGCGCCGGGTTATCGGCCAGTGGCAACTGAAGAAATATTCACCTGAAAACCACAAGAAAACGAGTTGTTGAACCCGTCATCGAAAAAAAAACCTGGACATGGCACCGCCTGTGCAGTTGTGCGCAGCAAAGCGGATAGGTTCAACCCGCCAACCGAGGCCAATGTCCATGCACCACACAGACAACGCAGAGGAAACGCTGCTGGCGACCTTTCACCGGTGGTTCCCCACCGAGGAGGCCTGCATCGATTACCTGTTTCCCCTGCGCTGGCCCCATGGATTTGTCTGTCCGTTCTGTCGCACCCGTCACCCGCACCTCGTTCCGCAGCGCTATCTCACCTGCACGGTCTGCGGCAACCGCAGTTCGCTCACCACCGGCACCCTCATGCACGGCGTCAAGCGGCCGCTCAGGGACTGGCTGCTGGCCATCTGGTGGTTCAGCGGCGCCGGTTTCGACACCAGCGCCAAGCAGCTGCAGCGCCTGCTCGACGCCTCCTGTTACCAGACGGCCTGGACCTGGCTGCAGAAGCTGCGCCAGGCCATGGGCGCGGCAGACACCGCCCGTTGCCGTGGGGTGGTGGAAATCGGCGGCCACACGGTCACCCCCGCCCGCGAACGGAGGGAGCGGGCCCTGGTGCTGGCGGCGGCGGAGATCGTGCCCGACCTGGGCATTGCCGGCCGCATCCGCATGGCCCACGTGGAGCAGTTGAGCGGTAAAATTCTGCACCGTTTCCTCGAACAGACGGTGGCCGAGGGCAGTTCCCTGCTCACCGCCGACGATACCGTCCGCCGCCTGCTCGGCGACCTGGCCGGCTGGTTCGTGTCGCCCCTGCAGGAGGATCTGACCGCGCGCACCGGGCCGCTCTGCCGCGGTTTCGAGGCCTGCCTGCAAAGCGTCCACCGGGGCGGGGTCACGGTCAAGCACCTGCAGCTCTATCTCAACGAGTTCTGTTTCCGCAACAACGCCGGCCTGCTCGCCGATCACCCGACGGTGTTCCGCACCCTGCTCACCGGCATCTTCCACCAACCGGCCAGGGCGGACGGGCAGGGGAGTGCACCGGCCGGACGCCGGCGGGCGTCAAGGTGGCCATCATGAGAAACCCGGTCCAGCTCGGTCTGCTGCTGCTCACCCTCACCGCGGTGGCGGTGTTCGGCTACAACGTCTACCTGCGGGAGACGACCCCGCCCGCCCGGAGTTACAGCGACTTCCTTGCTGACCTGCGCGCCGGCGAGATCGTCAGCGTGCACCTGCGCGGCGGCGCCATCACCGGTGAGGACACGGCCGGCCGGCCGTTTGGCACCTACAGCCCGGACGTGGCCGCCCTGCTGCCGCAGCTGGAGGAACAGGGGGTGCGCATGAGCGCCGAGGCCGAGCCCGGCTCGGGTGCGGTGGACCTGCTCAAGGCCCTCCTGCCCCTGGTGGTGATCTTCGCCGCCTGGCTCATCTTCAGTCGCCGGCGGTCGGACGGCCTGGGGGTGCGCGCCGGGTCCGGCGCCTCCCGCTTCACCCCGGTGCACGGCGAGCGGGTCACCTTCAAGGACGTAGCCGGCATCGCCGAGGCCAAGGAGGAATTGCAGGAGATCGTCGAGTTCCTCAAGAATCCGGACAAGTACAGCCGGCTGGGCGGCCGCATCCCCAAGGGCGTACTCCTTCAGGGGCCGCCCGGCACGGGCAAGACGCTGCTCGCCAAGGCCATCGCCGGTGAGGCCTCGGTGGCCTTCTTTTCCATGGGCGGCTCGGACTTCGTCGAGATCTTCGCCGGGGTCGGCGCCTCGCGGGTGCGGGAGCTGTTCGCCGAGGCCAAGAAGAATGCGCCCTGCATCATCTTCATCGACGAGATCGACGCCATCGGCGGCCGCCGTTCCGGCGGCAGCGGCGGCGCCTCCAGCGACGAGCGCGAGCAGACCCTGAACGCGCTGTTGGTGGAGATGGACGGCTTCAGCTCAGGGGAGACGGTGATCATGGTGGCCGCCACCAACCGGCCCGACATCCTCGACCCGGCCCTGCTCCGCCCCGGCCGCTTCGATCGGCAGATCACCATCAGCCTGCCCGACGTCAAGGGCCGGCTCAAAATCCTCGAGGTGCATGCGCACAGGATCGTGCTCGCCCCGGGCACGGATCTGGCCGAGATCGCCCGCTCCATCCCCGGCTTCACCGGCGCCGACATCGCCAACCTGGCCAACGAGGCGGCCCTGATGGCCGCCCGCCGCAACAAGGCGGCGGTGGAGCGCGAGGACTTCGAGGAGGCCAAGGACAAGATCGTCATGGGGCTCGAGCGCAAGAACATCGTGGTCAGCGAGCAGGACCGGCGGCTGACCGCCTACCACGAGGCCGGCCACGCCATTGTCGGCCTGATGCTCGAGGAAACCGACCCGCTCCACAAGATCACCATCATCCCCCGCGGCCGGGCCATGGGCCTCACCCAGCAGGTGCCCCTGGACGACCGCTACACCTACTCGCGCGACTACCTGGTCAACCGTATCACCATCCTGCTCGGCGGCCGCGCGGCCGAATCCCTGGTCTTCGGCCGGCTGACCACCGGGGCGAGCAACGACATCGTCGCCGCCACCGACATCGCCAGCCGGCTGGTGTGCGAATGGGGCATGAGTCCGGCGCTCGGGCCCATCGCCTTCCGCCAGGGCGGCGGCGGTTTCCTTGGCGATGTCTCGCAGATGCAGGCGCACAGCGAGATGACCGCCCAGCGCATCGACACCGAGATCAAGCAGGTGATCGATGGCTGCCTGGACACGGCCAGCGCCATCCTCACCCGGCACAACAAATTTCTGCACAAGTTCGCCGAGGCCCTGCTCATCAACGAGACCATGGACGCCGATGAGGTGGACATCGTCTACCAGGGCTACCTGAAGGAACGGAAACTTGAACGGATACTGACCCAAAACCGAGGCCTTGGCGCCACAATCAGCACGAACAGCACCACAACCCATGAACAGACGGAGGACGTTCAATGAAGACCAGCCCCAGAGCCGTGATAACGGCCGCGGTAGTGATGTTGGCCTGGGCACTGCATCCGGGCAGCCCGGGCCTTGGCCAGGAAGCCCTGGATATCCACGACGCGCCGGCAACGGTCAGGATCGACAGCCTGGCCGACCTGTACGAACCGGTGGAGTTCAGCCACACCCGGCACGAGCGGCTCGCCCCGTGCAAGGATTGCCATCACCACACCACCGGCCACCAGGACATGGACCCGAACTGTGTGCGCTGCCACGCCCACTCGCCGGCCTCCACCGTGGTCAGCTGCAAGGACTGCCACACCCGCAGGCAGTTCTCCCCCGAACAGGTGCGAGAGGCGGAAAACCCCAACCTCTACCACATCGACAAGCCCGGCCTGAAGGGCGCCTATCACCTGGCCTGCGTGCCCTGCCACATCGAGAAGAACGCACCCTCCGACTGCGAGGGCTGCCACGCCATGACCGACAAGGGGAAGGCCTTTTTCCATCTCGATGCCAAGGCCCAGGACAAGGCCAAGGCGGGTACGGGCCATTGAGCCGGCCGACACAGACAATTCCGACCACAAAGGTGAGCAAGCATGAGTAACGCAATCAACCGGAGAACATTCCTCCAGGGTAGCCTGGCCGGCGCCGCCGCGGCGACGGTCAGCCTGGGCAAGAACACCGAGGCCGCCACCTTCGAGGGGTACCCCGACGCCATGGGCGTGCTCGTCGATCTGTCCCGCTGCGTCGGCTGCCGCAGCTGCGAGGCGGCCTGCAACAGGGAGCAGAAGCTGCCGGCGCCGGAGAAGCCGTTCAACGACTTTTCCGTGTTCGACGAGATCCACCACGGCCAGAAGCGGCGCACCGACGAAACCCGCTACACCATCGTCAACCGCTACGACATCCCCGGCCGCGAGCATCCGCTGTTCCGCAAGATCCAGTGCAACCACTGCCTGGAGCCGGCCTGCCTGACCAGCTGTTTCGTCAACGCCTACACCAAGACCCCGGAAGGCGCGGTCATCTACGACAGCAGCGTGTGCGTCGGCTGCCGCACCTGCATGGTCGCCTGTCCCTTCTACATCCCCACCTTCCGCTATTCCAGCGCCTTCAAGCCGCGCATCATGAAGTGCGTGTTCTGCTACGACACCCGCCTGACCAAGGGGCTGCCCCCGGCCTGTGTCGAGGCCTGTCCCCAGGAGGCCCTGACCTTTGGCCGGCGCACCGACCTGGTGGCCGCGGGCAAGCAGCGTATCCGCGAGAATCCGGGCACCTATGTCGATCACCTGTACGGCGAGCACGAGGCGGGCGGCACCTCCTGGATGTACCTGTCGCCGGCGCCGTTCGAGCAGGTGGGCATCGACACCACCGTGCCCAAGGAGCCGATTCTCAACTACGTCAAGGACTTCCTTTCCATCGTGCCCATGGTGCTGACCATCTGGCCGGCACTGTTCGCCGGATTCCACCTGCTGGCGACCCGGAAAGACAAGATGGCGGAACAGAAAAAGAGCGAGGGGGAGGTCTGAACCATGAACGTCTTTGTCAAGAACGACCAGAAATTACCCATTGTCGACAATGTCCGGCCGGATGGCGGCGTCTGGACCATCAAGGAAAAACTGTGGCTGGGCCTGAGCAAAGAGGAATACAAGGCCCAGTTTCTGCGCAACCCGGTCAACTGGGTGCTCATCATTATTTTCGCCATCGGCCTGCCGCTCCTGCTGCAGCGCTATTTCATGGGACTGGGATCGGTCACCCACGGCTCCGACGACTACCCCTGGGGCCTGTTTCTTGGCTTCGGCCTGTTCGGCATGGTGCCGCTGTCGGCCTCGGGCTTCCTGCTCGGTACCACGGTGGAGATCTTCGGCCGCAAGGACCTGGCGCCCATCGAGCGGCTGGCCCTGCTCAACGGCCTGCTCGGCTACTTCTTCGCGGTCGTCTACCTGCTGGTGGACGTGGGCATGCCCTGGCGCATCTACTACCCGATGATCATCTCGCTCGGCCCGGCGGCAGTGCTCTTCCTGGTCGCCTGGCATGTGGCCACCTACCTGTCGGTGCAGATCGCCGAGATCGCCCCGGCCTTTTTCGAGTGGGCCCGGTGGCTCAAGGGCAAACGATTCGTCAAGTCGATCTCCATCGGCCTGACCATCGCCGGCATCATCCTTTCCACCCTGCACCAGGGCGCGCTCGGGGCGCTGTTCACCTATGCCCCGACCAAGGTGCACCCGCTGTGGTTCTCGGCCAACTTCCAGTGGATCCATTTCTTCTGTTCGGCCATCTTCGCCGGCCTGTCCATGGTCATCTGCTCGGCCGCGCTGTGCAAGACCTACCTGGTCTGGCGCTGCGACAACCGCTTCCTCGACAACGTCGACCGCAACACCCTGGCCTTGGGCAAGGGCTGCGCCTACGCCCTGATCACCTACCTGGTGATCAAGATGGTGGGCATCGCCCATGACCAGGACTGGGCCCACCTGCTCACCGGCTGGGGCCAGTACTTCCTCCTGGAGATGGCGGTGGCCGTGGTCCTGCCCATGATCCTGTTCGCCTACGGCGTCAAGCACCAGCTGGTCGGCATGGTCCGCTGGGCGGCCCTGATCAGTGTGCTCGGCATTGTCTGGAACCGGTTGAACACGGCCATGATCTGCTTCAACTGGCGGATGTACCAGGAGATCCCGCACTGGAAAGAGGTCTGGGTGACGGTGACCATCTTTGCCCTGTATTTCATCGTCTACCGCTTCATCCTCTATCGCCTGCCCATCCTCTACGAATGGCAGGGTGAGAAGTGACCCCCTCGGCCACGGGTTCCGGTTTTTCCCCAACCCCTCTTTCCTCGCCGGAATCCGTGGCCCATTTTCCAGGAGGTACGCACCGTGTCCGCTGACCCTCACCCCCGACGCAGGCCGCGCGGGTGGATCGGGCTGCCCCTGAACCGCCTGTTCGCCGCCATCACCGCGGTGGTTCTCGCCTGCCTGCTCCTCGTCATCGCCCTCGGCGTCCGCCAGTACCTGCTCTACCACCGCTGCCAGCAGGCAGTGGCGGCGAGCGACCGGCTGCTGTTCCAGTTCACCTCGATCAAGGGGCACCTCAACGAGTCGCTCATCCTCGGCGAAGAGGTCAACCTGCAGAAGCTGAACGGGGAATTGCAGCAGCTGGAAAAGGAGGCGGACGGGCTGCACCGCAACCTGCTGGTCCCGGAAGGACTGAAGCCGCAGCTGCTGTCGCGGGTGGACCTGGTCAATCTCCAGGTGCGGCTGCGTGCCGTGCAGGAGCGGCGCGCGGAAAAGGTGCGCGAGGCGGCCGAACTGGTACGCGCCCTCACTACCGCCAACATCGGCCTGCAGCAGTTTCGCCTGCACCTGGGTGATCACACCCAGAATATCCTCCTCGGCCTGCACAAGATCATCGCCGGCGCGCTGGGGCTGATCGTGGCCCTGACCTGCTCGCTGCTGTTCCTGCTCAATCACCATCTGGCCGCGCCCATGCTCAGGTTGTGCGCCCTTACCGCCAGGCAGGGGGAATCCGGTGGGGAGGGCGATGCGGTCTGTTCCCTGCAGGAATTGACCGAACGGGTCGCAGGCCTGCTCGACCGTGGGGCCGGCGGAGCGGACAGGGAGGTCGCGACCCGTACCGGACCCGAGGATATCCGGCGCCGGGCGGTGTGCTACCGCTATGCGGTCGCCGGTTCCATCGGCTCGGAAATGACCAGCGACCTGACCAACATTCTCAACGGCGTGATCAACTACACCCAGACCCTCATTGATCTCAGTGATGGGGGCGAAACCGGGCCGCCGCGCGAACCGCTCTACCAGTCCCTGCTCAAGGAGGAAAAAAAGATCGTCGAACTGGCCGCGGCCATGCAGCGTCTCGGCCAGGGGGTGTCCTCCCGGCAGGCTTCCTCCCTGTCGTCGCTGTTTCGGGCCTTGGCCCTGATTCTCGACAAACCGTTGCGGGCCGAGTCCATCGTGTTCGTGGTCCCGGCCGAATGCCGGGGCGAGGTGGCCGTTCCCGGAACTGACCTGTGGCTGGTGCTGCTCACCCTGGTACAGCAGGGGAGGCGTGCCCTGAAACGGGTGCTGCCCGACCGGCAGCAGGAAAAAGTTCTGCGCATCGACTGTGCGCCGGACGACGCGAACGAGGGACGGGTCACCCTGACCCTGGCCAATTCCGCCTCCAGTTGGGACGAAGAGAGCGGCGACACGGCCCCGGCCTGGCCTTCGCAGCCGTTCTGCGCAGACCTGCTGCGCCTGCACGACGCCAGCCTGGCCACCGTTGCCACGGCCGAGGGCA